>JAAYOL010000135.1 GCA_012520395.1 Clostridiales bacterium | reverse complement strand
ATTTTACCAATTCCTTAAGTTCGTCTATGTAGCACTATCCGCATATTGTGGAGTTAAACAAACTGCGCCGAACATACTTATGATGCCTTTGTTATCATTTAATACGAAGGATTTTTGCAATCTTATCACCCTTTGGAATCAAATCTAAATCCTCCTTGCAAATAACGCGCAGTGCAATGATTAAAACAAAGTATACCAAACATCCAGTACAGATGGAAAAGATGGTTGCAACACTGTTTCCAGCTTTCATGAAGTTTGTGAGGAGGCCATAAGAACCCCAGGCGGCGAGGCCCATAAGTATTGAGCGATAATGGGCTTCACAAAGACCCTGCCGCACCTCGGCGGATTAGGTATTAATCGGCGTATAGCGATGAGCCACGCGGACAATTGCATACCCGAAATCAATAAAAAACTGTTGCTGAAGTGGTCTAACGGCTATTATTACAACATATTGAGTATAGCAGAGAATTTTGAACACTGCTATCAAAAAGCTAATTAGGGTTTCCTAAACGGGAAAAAGTTTTGAAAAGTTTGTAAACACGGCTTAGAAAAAGCCGCGGGGTCAATCAAAACCCTGCGGCTCTCGCTTATTTGCCTTGTCGCTCTTGTCCCTAATTAGATAGATTCCACAAAAACGAAATGAAGGCATCAATGGAAATCATTAACATTGATGCGCAGCAGAAAAGCTGGTAACATTATATTCCTAAATAGCGCGATAGCGGTCGTAAAACGCACATTCAATCAAAACTTAATTTGGAGGAGAACTCTATGAGAAAACTATCCATTTTACTTGTTGCGCTTTTACTTTGCGTGGCTGTTGCCGCTTGCCAAAATTGGAATACGCCGGGTGGGAACACGCCCACAGAAACACCAACAACCACAGCACCCACAGAAACACCGTCTACAGCTGTGCCGACCGATGATCCGCTTAATAACGAGCTGCAGGGCAGTAGTATTAATAACCAGTTAATTTCCCTCGTAGGTCAGCCGCTAAGTTATTTTACAGAAGAATTCGGTTTACAGCTTGAGGGTTTAGAAATGTTTTATGAGGGACCTCCCGTCGGAGAGTACACTGTCGGCGAGACCACTTATGTGTTCAATAACTATTTGGGATATGATGACCTGACAGAGGAAACACCGTGTACGGCAATACACACAAAGTATACCGAACTACTGCCGGGTATCGAGCGAGGCGCTTTGACCGAAGAAATACTTATCGAGCTTTTCGGGCCGCATATTGAAGAATACGATAATCAAAAGATGTATCAATACGACGGTGTCAATATGCTCTTCAAGATAAGCGCAGATGGGAATTATGATGATGTCGTGCGGATTTCCAAGATGTTGTCGTGGGAGTAATTAACTAATGTTCAGTTTCCCAATATCCCCCCTACTTTAAGCCGGATTAATTATGTGTATGATTTTGCCGCTCACCTCCGGACATTTTGTCCAAGGGTGAGCGGCTTGTCGTAGCTATGGCCCGGTAATCTCGTTACCGTACTCGTCATACAGACGTATTGAGATTTCGCTGATATTTTCCTTAACATCCCAATGAAGAAGCGTCATTGAGTAGCCGCTTCTGTCTATTGTATAGGTGTTTTCCTGTTGCCCATCTAAGAACCTGACTATAGACGCAAGATTCTCGTTGCAGCTTAAGATTACATCATAGGTATTCTCATTCGTGCTGTTTCCATTTTTATCAGCAACGGCGGGATGCTCCGCGTAATAAATCCCGTTACCACTTAAAGCTGCATCTTTATAAACATGCCAATCCAAAAGACGATAACCCTCTCCATCGGCTGACTCAAACACGGCAAACCCCATGTCCGTCATCCCGGCGCTTGTTTCGTTTTCGCCCGCTGCAAATCCGACAATCAGGTATCCGGGGATATCATCGCTTTCAAAATAGTGAAAAGCATCAACATGCTTGCCGAAAGTATGGATTAAAGAACGATCAAAAAAGTTTGCGTTTATCATATGAGTGCCAAACTCGCTTTTCAGCAGGCACAATGCAAAAAGGCTGGTATCATCGGATACGCCCTGTCCACGTTCGCCCAAATCCTCCCAACCGTAGCCAAGCAAAGTATCTCCGTTTTTCGTCTGAAAGACGAGATAAAAATAATCAGTCTCTAAGCGGAGAATGTAGGCATCTGTTATTTCCCGTATGCGGTATTTTTTTGTCCACGCACTATCTCTTTCGGTATACTTTTCAAGCTCATCTTTATTAAGAGAATATGGCTCCAGTGCCCCAAGGTATATCCATCCGTCAGCATCAGAAACTCTACTGTATAGATGATAATCTGCAGTTACACAGTATTCGGGAGGAAGTTTTGCATCTGCTCCCTCTTCTTCAAAAAATCCGGTATCATAAAGTGTCTCCTCAACCTGATAGTTTGCCCCTAATAAATCTGTGTTTTCGCTTTGCCTGGCGGATGCAGCCAGAATAAGGGTAGCGCCCAGAACAGAAATAAAAAGTACGCATGATACTGTTATAATAATGCCAGACAGCTTTCTGCTTTTCATAATAGTGCTCAAGCGTTCCTTGAGGGCTTTCTTCTCCTCGCACATGGTAGTGGATAAAACGGTTTTGGGTAGCTTCTTATCGGAAGCAACGACAATCAGGGTATCTCCGTAGCGCTGTTTTCCGTCATTATCCATATTCTTAATAACAGCTTCATCACAAGCCAGCTCACAAGCCCGGTCTATTTCACGGCGCACAAAGTAAACAATCGGGTTAAACCAATGGATATGAACGGCAAATGCCGTAATCCATTTAATAATTATATCGTGCCGTCGCAGGTGCGTAAGCTCATGGAGCAGGATATTGTGAAGCTGCACTTCGTTATATTCGTTATCAGGCAAATATATCAGGGGACTGAATATACCGACAAGCATAGGCGTTGGGACACGGGGATTTCGATATAAGCGGGCTGTCCTTTTCCCATTGTTGAGCCTGCGGAGCAGTGCTGTTTCATTTTCATTAGCGGGAAGTCGCCTGCGCCGCAGCTTGTTAATATATAGCAAGTAGTTAACAACAGCTACCAGTAATGTGGTGATACCGCAGACAATCGGAATAGAGAGCAGAGTATTATTCAACCACCATTTGCTGTCTTGGAAAATAATATCAACCTGCTCCTCCGCTTTCAGGTCATCAAAGGGCAAATTATATCGTGTCTGTGCTCTTTCCTCGTACCACTCTTGAGTAGTCTTTACATTATCGTCGATTACTTCTTTGGCAGAAGTAATCGGCGTATTTACAGGCATAGAAATAAAGATAGAAAATGGGACAAGGAGAGCAACCAAAACCAAGGTCCACAAGTAATATTGCGCTGTTTTTGGTATTCCGTTTTTGATAATCGGCTTTATTGCGAAGAGAAGCAGAGCAACTGCGCCGCCGGTTACTGACATAAGTAGAATTGTGCGGACTATCTCACAGACAATTTCCCATTCAGTCATTCCTCGCTCCCTCCATCTTAAAAAACGCTTTCAGCTCGTCGATATCTTCCTCGCTTAATTGTCCTCGATTACATAGTGCCGCGACAAATTTTTTTGCGCTCCCGCCATAGAGTTTGTCAAGCATGATTCTTTCCTCAGCCTGGATGTATTCCGACTCAGTAATATTCGGTGTGTAATAGATAACATCTCGCTTTTGCGCCTCTATTACGCCTTTATCGACAAGCCGACGTACCAGCGTATTAATAGTGGACTTTTCCCAATCCATCGTATTTTGAAGCTCAATACGAATATCGGAAAATGGTACTGCTTTGCCCTCGCGCCAAAGAATACGCATTGCTTCAAGCTCAGCATTAGAGATTTTTCCGGCTAAACTCACTTACAAGACCTCCGTGTTACATTTGTGGTATATATACTACGCCTGTAGCACGGTTTTGTCAATAGTGGATTTGCCTATTAATTTAGTTTTTTCGTTTTATATTTCGCTACGGGGAGAGCCGGCCTGATTCATCAGCTTAATCTTTGGAATGTTCCGGCTTTCCCCTCCCCTAAGTATGCAATACCGCAAAGCGGCAGCCTTTTTACGGCCGCCGCGGTCAATAAAGGTCTTTATTTGAATATTCTGAAAAGCCATATGGGTGAGCAGTCAAACGAAAATGTTAACCAATAGTATAAATCGACAGCCGCAGATAAACGGCTGTCGATTTCAGAATTTAAAACAGGGAAAGCTGACTGGTGTCGGGCAGGTCACCCAGTGCCCCGAGGCTTTTGAGCTGCTCAATATGGGTTTTGGAGACCTTGCGGCAGGCGTTCGCCAGCTCCTCAACCGACACGAACTCCATATCTCGGCAGGCGTACAGGTCCTGGGCTGCCGTCTCACCGAGACCGCTTATTGCGACAAAGGGCGGGCGCAGAGCATCGCCCTCGATTAGGAACTTCGTCGCGTCAGACTTCCTTATATCTATCGGCAGAAACTCAAAACCGCGCATGTAGAACTCATAGCAGGCCTCGAGCGTGGTCAGAAGATCCAGCTCCTTGGCCGTGGCATTGGGGTTTTCGGATATCTGCCTGATATGCTGTCGAACAGTCTCGATGCCCCTTGTCATTTTCTCCGCGTCAAACGAATCTCTCCTGCGGTAGAAGTAGGCGCTGTAATAGGCAATTGGCCTGTGCACCTTGAACCAGGCGATGCGGAAGGCCATCATGACGTAGGCAACGGCATGGGCCTTTGGGAAAAGGTATTTTATCTTCTTGCAGGAGCCTATGTACCACTCCGGGACGCCGAGTGTGAGCATCTCCTGCTCCCATTCCTCGGTAAGACCCCTGCCCTTTCGCACCGACTCCATAATTTTAAAGGCCCTCAGCTCGTCCATGCCCATGGAAACAAGGTAGAGCATTATATCGTCGCGGCAGCCTATTGTCTTATCAATCGTCGTGACATTGTTTAAAATGAGGTCTTTGGCATTTCCTAGCCACACGTCGGTTCCGTGCGAGAAGCCGGACAGGCGAACCAGGGTATCAAAGGCCTCCGGCTGGACATCCACAAGCATCTGCCTTGTAAAGCCCGTACCGAATTCCGGAATGCCGATTGTGCCCGTTTTACCTATGATCGGGTCATCGTCCGGAAGGCCCAGCGGCTTGGGAGACTTGAATATCAGCATAGTCTCCGGGTCATCAAGGCGGATTTTTCTCGCGTCCACGCCCGTCATGTCCTCAAGCATCTTTATCATGGTCGGGTCGTCGTGTCCGAGCTCGTCAAGCTTCAGGAGGTTGTCCTCCATGGCGTGGTATTCAAAGTGCGTGGTGATTATATCCGTATCCTCGGAGTCCGCCGGGCGCTGTACGGGGCAGAAGTCCGTAACGTCCATGTCCTGCGGTATTATTACCAGACCGCCGGGGTGCTGTCCCGTGGTGCGCTTTACCCCCACGCAGCCCTGTGTAAGACGGTTTTCCTCTGCCTTTGTAACTGTGAGAGAGCGCTCCTCCAGATACTTTTTTACATAGCCGTAGGCGGTTTTGCTCGCAAGAGTGCCTATGGTGCCGGCCCTAAACACATGGTCGGATCCGAAAAGCTCCTCCGTGTACTTATGCGCCTTTGCCTGGTATTCGCCGGAGAAGTTCAGGTCGATATCCGGAACCTTGGCCCCGCCGAAGCCGAGGAAGGTCTCAAAGGGTATGTCGAAGCCGTCCTTTTCATAGAGGGTGCCGCATAGGGGGCAGTTTTTGTCCGGCATATCGGCCCCACAGCCATAGTCTTTGCCCGACTCGAAATCGCTGTGGCGGCAGCTTGGGCAGCGGTAGTGAGCCGGCAGTGAGTTGACCTCGGTTATGCCCGACATGTAGGCGACAATGGACGAGCCGACGCTACCGCGTGAGCCGACGAGGTAGCCTGCCTCAAGGGAGTTTGTCACCAGCTTCTGGGCGCTCATGTATATGACATCGTACTTGCTCTCAAGAATGTCGCCGAGCTCGGTATTAATGCGCTTTGTAATCAGCTCGGGCGGGTTTTCGCCGTAGAGGCTGTGCATCCTGTCATAGACCAGTTTCTTTAAGTCCTCGGCGGAGTTTTCAATTGTGGGCGGATAGAGCTTCTTCGGCAAAAGCTCTATCTCCTGGCACATATCGGCTATCTCATTGGGATATCGCACAACCGCATCATAGGCGTCCTCTTTGCCAAGATACGAAAACTCCTCCAGCATCTCGTCGGTCGTCTTAAAATATAGCGGGAGTTCCCTGTCGGCGTCCGAAAAGCCCTTTGCCGCGAGCAGAATCCTCCGGTAAACCTCATGCTCCGGGTGCAGGAAATGGGCATCACCAGTTGCCACAAAGGGCTTTCCCAACTCCTTGGCAAGGCGCACTATCTTTCGGTTGTATTCGCGCAGCTCCTCCATGTCAGCGGCTTTGCCGTCGTAGAGCATAAATTTGTTATTGCACAGCGGCTGTATTTCCAAATAGTCGTAGAACTGTGCGAGTCTTTTAAGCTCGGACCAGCTCTTTTTTGCGGTGAGGGCGCTGAAAATCTCGCCCGCCTCGCAGGCCGAGCCGATAATAAGCCCCTCCCTGTGCTGCATCAGAACACTTTTCGGTACAATGGGATTCCTCTTAAAGTATTTGAGATGGCTTAGCGATATGAGCTTATAGAGGTTTTTCAGTCCCGCCTTGTTCTTCGCCAGAATTATCATATGGCGGGGGTATCTTGCCGGCTGATTGCTCTGCCTGAGTGTTTCCATATACGGATTTATTTCATTTATTGTCTCTATTCCGCTCTCAATAAGCCTCGGAATAAACTTTGCCAACATATGGCCCACTGTCACAGCGTCGTCCACCGCGCGGTGGTGGTTAAAATCGGGCAGCCCCAGATGGGCGGCAACTATGTCGAGCTTGTGCTTTCTCAGCTCGGGCAAAAGATTTTGCGACATGACAAGGGTGTCCAGCGACACCGGGTTATAATCAAGACCTACGCGCTCGAGGCCCTTAACTATGAAGCCCATGTCAAAATCTGCGTTATGCGCGCACAGCGGGGCATCCCCGGCAAAGTCAATAAAGGCTTTCAGCGCCTCTTTTAGCTTTGGCGCGCCCTTGACGTCTAAATCGCTGATGCCGGTCAGCTGTGTGATATTGGCCGGAATACGCATTTCCGGGTCCACAAAGGTCTGAAAGCGCTCTGTGATTTCACCGTTTTTGCAGCGCACCGCACCGATTTCTGTAATGCGATCGCGCCCGGAATCCAGGCCTGTGGTTTCGATATCAAAGGCGACAAGCTCGTCCGTCAGCTTGCGATCAGAGTCTCCGTGCACCACAACGCGGTCGTCCACATCGTTTATGTAGTATGCCTCTGTTCCGAAGAGAACCTTGATTCCGGCGGCCTTCCCCGCCTTCCATGCCTCAGGGAAGGCCTGGACCACCCCGTGATCCGTTATGGCTATCGCCTTATGCCCCCAGGCGGCCGCCTGATTTACGGCCTGCGCGGCATTTGTAAGTGCATCGAGGGTCGAGAAAGTGGTGTGCAGGTGAAGCTCTACCCTCTTATCCGCGGCCTTGTCCTCACGCTTGGGGGCCTCCGCCAGCTCTATGCTCGCAGGCTCAAGCACAACGTCGTTATCGTAGCGGTTAAAGCGCGCGTGTCCCTGCACCGTGAGCCAAAGTCTCGGCTTTCTTTCGTCAAAGTATATGCGCTGACAGATTTCCCTCGCATTTTCCTCGCGCATGAAGCGTGATACACGGACCGAGCCGGTGTAATCAGTCATGTAAAAGGACAGCACCCAGGCGTTTTGCTTTGGAAGCTCCCGCGAATCGACGGCGAATACCTCTCCGCGGACAGTTATTTTGCCCGAAGCCTCGGAAAACTCACTCATAGGCGAGACCTTACCCTTTATGGGTGTACCCATAATCAGCTCACCTCTGGCGGCCTTTTTACCGGTTCTTGCCGCTTTTTTCACCGTTTTGGGGTAGCTTATTTTAATATCAACGCTGTTTAGTGAAAACTCGTCTTTTATCTCGCTCTCCATCAGCCCCACAAGCACCGGGGCAACAGGCTCAGGAAACTGAACCGCAAGCTGCATCTTGCGGTTGTTCTTATCTACTGTCGCACTCAGTACGAGTGCATTATTAAGAGCGCCGAAGATAGCTTCGTCGCCCTTGCAGCATGAAAATATATCGTAGAAAGGAATTGGTTTTTGCTCTCCCATTTACACCTGTCCTCTAGTTATCTTTCTCTATAAGCTCCAGCAGCTCATCTGCAAGCCTGTCCGCAGAAGCCGTCTTTATAACCTCGCCGCGCCTGAAGATAAGCCCCTTTTCACGGCCGCCCGCTATACCGTAATCGGCATGTGAGGCCTCTCCCGGGCCATTCACGGCGCAGCCCATGACCGCGACGGTTATATCCCGTGTGCAGCCTTCAAGGCGGCCTTCCACCTCCTTAGCAAGCCCTATCAGGTCTATCTCAGTCCTGCCGCAGGTGGGGCAGGAGATAATCTGAATACCGCGTCTGAGTCCGAGGGCCTTCAGGATGGCTATCCCGGCCCTGACCTCCTCCTCCGGCTCGGCCGTGAGTGATACTCGTATGGTGTCGCCTATGCCCTCCAGCAAAAGCGCGCCTATGCCGCAGGCGGACTTGATTATGCCCATGTACTGCGTGCCGGCCTCGGTCACGCCTATGTGCAGGGGATAGTCTGTTTTTTCGGACATCAGCCTGTACGCCGCAACCGTAAGAGGCACCGAGGAGGCCTTTAGGGACACGCAGATATCGTGAAAGGCAAACCTTTCGAGCTTTCCTATATGCCCCATGGCGCTCTCGACCATGGCCTTCGGGGTAACTCCACCGTATTTGGCAAGCAGGGCCTTTTCAAGACTGCCGCCGTTTACACCCACCCGAATGGGTATCGAGCGCTCACGGCAGGCGTCAACAACGGCCCTCACCCTGTCCTCCCCGCCGATATTTCCCGGATTTATGCGTATTTTATCGGCTCCGCACTCCGCGGCACGCAGTGCAAGGCGGTAATCGAAGTGAATATCGGCGACAAGCGGGATGGCGGTTTGTTTTTTTATTTCAGAAATGGCGTTTGCCGCCTCTATATTGGGGACTGCAAGGCGCACAATATCACAGCCGGCGGCTTTAAGCCGCCTTATCTGCGATACCGTGTCTGCAATATTTTCAGTTCTGGTAGTGGTCATCGACTGGACGCTGACACGCTCCCCACCGCCGACGAATACATTCCCAACCTTGATTTTTCTCGTTGTTTTGGACACTAGCTTACCAACTTTATTATGTCGTTAAACAGTACAAAGGCCATAAGCCCCATAAGCAGAACAAAGCCCGCCACATGGATGTAGCCTTCGTACTTCGGGTTGACCCTTTTTCGGGAAATCTTCTCTATCGCAAGTGTAACCAGCATGAAGAATATGCGCCCCCCGTCAAGGGCGGGAATGGGGAGCATATTCATTACCGCGAGATTGATTGCTATAAAGGCGCAGATATAGGCAATATTTGAGAGCGCGGCAGATCTGCTCTCGGCCGCCGTGCCCACGTCATTTATTATTCCGACAATGCCCACGGGTCCTGATAGTTCCTTCACTCCGACGTTGCCGCTTAAAAGGTCGCCCAGGCCCATTTTCACCATGCGCACGAAGGATATTGAGTTATACCATGAGTGACGGAGCTTATGCCCAAGTGTGGCTTTCTCCGCTTTTAGGTAGAAGCCGTAGCGCGAAACCTTCTCCCCGTTTAATTCATATTCGCGCAGCTCCATGGGGAAATCTTTGAGAAGGACCTTTTTGCCGTCGCGAATAACAACTATGTCCGCGGTTTTGCCGTTGCCCCTGGAGAGGAAGGTCGTTATATCGTTAGTTAGGTATATACGCTCACCGTCTATGGAGTAAAAGGTGTCACCCTCTTGGAGATAGCTTGCTTCGGTGTTTGGGAAGCCCTCCATAAAGCTCGCAATCGTGGTGGTCGTGAGCACTCCATGGCCGGAAAAGAGTACGGCAAGTATAAGAAATCCGGCTAAGAAGTTCATAAATGAACCGGCAACGAGAATGATAAGCCGTTTCCATACAGGCTTATTTGTAAACGAGCCCGGGTCATCCGAATTCTCGTCCTCGCCCTCCATTGCACAGAAGCCGCCAACGGGCAGGAGCCTGAGCGAATAAGCTGTTTCCTTGCCCTGCTTTTTTAAAATCGCCGGCCCCATGCCTACTGCAAATTCATTCACCTTTACCCCCAGCGACTTGGCCGCAATGAAATGCCCCAGTTCGTGGACGGTCACAAGTAAGCCGAAAACAATAATCGCAATTGCTATATACATGCTTAAGCCTTTCTGACAAGCTCTCTGGCCTGTCGGTCCGCCTCGAGTATATCCTCGAGATCTGCGTCTTCCTTGTTTCCAATGCTCTCAAGTGCTGATACCACGGCCTCATGAATGCCGTAGAAGCCTAATTTATCCTCAAGGAACAACTGCACTGCCTCCTCGTTGGCAGCGTTCATAACCGCAGCCGCAGTGCCCCGAACCCTCGCTGTCTCCATTGCGGTTTTCAGGCAGGGAAAGGTCTCAAGATCAGGCTGCGAAAAGGTAAGCGGATTTTTCGTGAAATCGGGCGCCGGGGATAACGAAGGCCTGCGCTCCGGATAGGTTAGCGCGTATTGAATCGGCAGCTTCATGTCCGGAATCCCGCACTGCGCGAGGACTGAGCCGTCCCCAAACTCTACCATCGAGTGAACAATGCTCTGCGGATGTATGAGCACTCCTATCTTATCGGGCGAAGCCCCAAAAAGGTGCATCGCTTCAATAAATTCAAGACCTTTGTTCATGAGCGTAGCTGAGTCTATCGTTATCTTCCGCCCCATGCTCCAGTTCGGATGCCTCAGAGCGTCCTCTTTTCTGACGCGCTCAAGCTCCGTGCGGCTTTTTCCGAGGAAAGGGCCGCCTGAGGCGGTGAGAATAATTTTCGAAATTCTTTTATCCTTCTGCCCTGCAAGGCACTGGAAAATTGCGGAGTGCTCGCTGTCCACCGGCACAATCTCAGCGCCGTATCTTTCGGCCGCCGCCATAACTATTTCGCCGGCACAGACCAGAGTCTCCTTGTTGGCCAGGGCTATCCTCTTACCCTTTTCTATGGCGGCGATGGTGGGCCTGAGCCCCGCCGCCCCCGACATGGCGGTTATCACCGTGTCAGAGTTGTCTGCCGCGGCCTCCATGACACCCTCCATGCCCGAAACTATGCGCACCGGGATGTCGGCCAGGCGTATTTTAAGGTCAGCTGCGGCCTTCTCGTCAAATACAGCGAGCAGAGATGGCCTAAACTCCCGCGCCTGCTCCTCAAGTAGCCTTGTATTGCTGTTTGCGGCCAAGGCGGAGACCTTCAAGCCGAGGTGCCTTATAATCCCAAGGCTCTGTGTGCCTATCGAGCCGGTCGAGCCGAGAACTGATACCAGCCTTGTCATTTTACCTCCGTACGCCCCCGGCACATATAGTGCTGAAGCTCAGCGCTTGTAGCCTGCTGCGGGCGCTGATTAATATAGTGAACTTCCTCTCTATGCCCCAATCGCGGGCAGCCATAAAATGAGACAGTACATGAGCGGAGCTGTGAATACCACACTGTCCACCCTGTCAAGTATACCGCCGTGACCCGGCAGGAGGTTTCCGTAGTCCTTGATTTTAAACTCGCGCTTCATAAGTGAAAAGGCGAGGTCGCCGAGCTGGCCTGCCGCACCCCCAATAAGTCCGTAAACTACCAGCAGGGGGAAATTGACAGGCATCATAAAGGCAAACCTGATAATAAGTCCGTAAACTGCCATGCCCAGAACCGCGCCCCCAAGGCCTCCCCAGGCGCCCGCAACGGTCTTGTTCGGGCTTACATGGGGAATCAGCTTTTTCTTGCCGAGCGCCCTGCCCGTAAAAAAGGCCCCCGTATCGCTACAATATGCCGCAACGAAGGGCAGCATTACAAGATATTCTCCGTTTTGCATTAGTCTTATCCTGAGTACCGACACGAACAGGAGTGGTATAAGAGCCGCTGCGAATATGGTCCCCAGCACTCTGAACACCACAGCGCCCTCACCCTTATAGCTGATAACAGCTTCGTAAAACACCAGAAGCGTCAGCGCGAAAACTAAAGCGTAGAGTACATTTGCCTTAGCGCCAAGGTATGCCCAGACAGGTACTGCGGCAGCGAACACAGTCGCATACGCTGTGCTGCGGGTATGTGCGGATAGCCCCGCCCCCCGCATAAATTCAAAGGCCATAAGAGCCGAGACCAGAGCCAGTACCGCCGTCAGCAGCCAGACAGGCGCGGCAAGCGCAAGCACCAGCAGTATCGGAATTAAAATTACCGCGACCAGAACCCTTGCTTTCATGCAGACCTCCCAATTTCAGCTACTGCTTTATCTGCTCCATAACGAAGGCCTCTATAATGTCGCCTTCCTTGATGTCGTTAAACTTCTCGATGGAAAGTCCGCACTCGTAGCCGGAAGCCACTTCCTTTACATCGTCCTTAAAGCGCTTGAGAGAGGCCAGATTGCCCTCGTGTATGACGATGCCGTCCCTGACGATACGCACCTGGGAATTTCTCACTATTTTGCCGTCAAGGACATAGCCGCCTATGACCGTGCCGATTCTTGAAACCTTGTATATCTGCCTTGCCTCGACGTGTCCTATGACGACCTCTTTATATTTCGGCGCGAGCAGGCCCTTCATTGCGGCCTCTATCTCGTCTATGCACTCGTAGATTATGCGGTACATGCGTATATCGACGTCGAGCCTGGTCGCACTCGCCGATGCGGCAGCGTCGGGGCGCACATTGAAGCCTACTATTATCGCGCCCGAGGTCGAGGCGAGCATGACGTCCGTTTCGCTTATCGCGCCTACGCCGTTGTGAATGACCTTTACGCGCACCTCTTCATTCGAGAGCTTCTCAAGCGAGGTCTTGATGGCCTCGGCAGAGCCTTGGACATCGGCCTTCACTATAATGTTCAGGTCCTTGATTTCTCCCTGCTGAATCTGGGCAAAAAGATCGTCGAGCGAGACTTTTTTGGTCTCTGCGCCTGTGTCTTTGGCGCTCGCCTTGCGCTGTTCGGCAAGCTCTCTTGCCATACGCTCGTCGTTTACTGCATTGAATACGTCACCCGCTCCGGGTACTTCTCCGAGTCCCATAATCTCGACCGGCACAGAGGGCCCGGCCTCATCGACCTTTTCACCCTTGTCGTTTGTCATGACCCGGACGCGTCCGACCGCGGTGCCCGCAATTATGATGTCGCCCTGTTTCAGAGTGCCGTTCTGCACAAGGACTGTGGCCACAGGGCCTCTGCCCTTGTCAAGCTTCGCCTCTATGACCGTACCCCTCGCCTGACGGTCGGGGTTTGCCTTGAGCTCCTTCATTTCGGCCGTCAGAACAACCATCTCAAGGAGATTATCTATACCCATTCCGGTCTTAGCGGATATCGGACAGATAATGGTGTCGCCGCCCCACTCCTCGGCCACAAGACCGTATTCGGTGAGCTTCTGCTTAATCTTTTCAGGGCTTACGCCCGGTTTATCCATTTTGTTTATAGCAACGATTATCGTAACCCCCGCGGCCTTGGCGTGGTTTATGGATTCTACCGTCTGCGGCATTATGCCGTCGTCTGCCGCGACGACGAGAATTGCAATATCCGTAATCATCGCGCCGCGCGCACGCATAGAGGTAAAGGCCTCGTGCCCCGGAGTGTCAAGGAAGGTAATCGGTTTGCCGTTTATCTGCACCCTGTAAGCGCCTATATGCTGGGTTATTCCTCCGGCCTCGCCCTTGACGACGTTCGCGCTGCGGATTCTGTCAAGAAGCGAGGTTTTGCCGTGGTCGACATGGCCCATAACCACAACCACCGGAGCGCGTGGCACAAGATCCTTCTCATCATCCTCGTGGTCGTCGATGAGCCTTTCCTCAATTGTAACCAGAACCTCACGCTCAACCTTACAGCCGAGCTCCATGGCAACAAGTGCCGCGGTGTCATAGTCAATTATTTCAGACAGTGAGGCCATTACTCCGAGCTTAATGAGCTGCTTTACTACCTCCGCACCTGTCTTCTTCATGCGCGAGGCGAGTTCCCCAACGGAAATCTGATCCGGTATCATAACCTTCAGCTGCTGCTTTTTCGCTATCTCAAGCTGCAGTCTCTGGAGCTTTTCACGCTCCTCCTGACGCCTTTTTGCGCTTGCCGCCATGCTCTGCTGCCTGTTTTGGCCCTTGCGGCCAAACTTTTCCTTGCCCTGCTTCATGTTCGCCACGCGATCGGGTACGAGCTTATCCAGACGCTCGTCATATTTTTCGAGGTTGACGGTCGCCCCGCGCGTGTCTATAACCCTTTTCTGCGGTACCGCCTTAGGGGTGTGGCTGCGCTCAGGCTTGCTTGCCGGCTGAGCTGCAGGAGTCGGGGCCTGCTTGCGCGCCTGCGGTTTGTCCGCGGGCTTCTTCGGCTTCGGGCCTGACGCCGCGGCGGCGGCAGATTCCTCCCTTTTGGCGGGGGGAGCCTCCTCCTGCTTGGTCTGGGGCTTGTTTGCACCGGCAAAAACTTCCTCCAGACTCTCTATCTGGTTATGCTTGGTCAAATATTCAAATATTATATTGAGTTCAGCCTCTTCAAGCACCTGCATATGGTTCTTAGGCGCGGTGGCATATTCCCTCAATATCTCGGAAATATCCTTGGAGTTTAATCCAAAGTCCTTCGCGACCTCATGAACCCTGTATTTCAAAAAACTAGCCATTCATTTTCCTCCCTTTTTGCTTTGAAGAAGCCCTGCCCGTCCGTACATTACGCTCATGCGCCCGCGCTTCTTTTTTTCTCTGCTCTATTTTCTCTGCCTTGAGCCTTAAAAACTCCAGAGGCTGCGTATACTGCCCCGGAAATTCGGCCTCGAGCTTTTCCGTAAAATTCGCGGCGAGGCCGGCATTTGTGAAGGCCAGTGCCGCGCAGGCCCTGACGCCGAGCGCATCTCCAAGCTCATCCTTTGTATACGGAAGTGCAAGGTGCGGCAAACCGGAGATTGAAGCGAAATTTTCTATTCTCCTCACGGTGTTTCCGGAAGCGTCCTGTGCAGTCAAAAAAGCTCTGGCCTTTCTTGAGCGCGCCGCTATTCCTGCCGATTCCTCGCCGATTTCAAGGGCGCCCGCCTTTCTGGCAAGCCCCAAAATACCTAACGCCCTACTCATCATCGCCCGCCTCCATCTGCTCGCTGAGCTGTGCATACACCTCGGCGGGTATTTCGGTCTCAAGAGAGCGCTCTAACGCCCTAGACTTCTTCGCCCGGGCAAGGCAGTCCTCACTTTTGCACAGGTATGCCCCGCGCCCCGGCTTCTTCCCCCTGAAATCAAGGGATATGACCCCGTCGGGCGACTTAACGACACGAATGAGCTCTCTTTTCCCCTTCATTGTACGGCAGCCCGTACACTGGCGCATAGGTATCTTTTTCTGCACTTAAAATCCTCCGATTAAGATAATATTATCCTTGTATCGTCCATGAATTCCGAGGCCGGGCGGATGTCTATTTTGAAGCCCGTGAGCCTGGCGGCGAGACGGGCGTTCTGCCCCTCCTTGCCTATGGCGAGCGAAAGCTGGTTATCCGCGACTATGACGCGGCAGCTCTTGCCGTCCTCCAGCATTGAAACGCTGTAAACCTCGGCAGGCGACAGGGCCGCGGCCACATATTCCTCGGGATTATCGCTATACTTTACTATGTCTATTTTCTCACCCTTTAGCTCATCGACAATAGTGGCCACCCTGCTGCCGCGCGGTCCGACGCAGGCGCCTATGGGATCGACCTCGCTGTCGTTTGACCAGACAGCTATCTTAGTGCGGCTGCCGGCCTCGCGCGCAATGCTCCTGACCTCTACAGTACCGTCGAAAATCTCGGGCACCTCAAGCTCAAACAGGCGCTTGACAAGGCCCGGATGAGTCCTTGAAATCATTACCTGCGGGCCGCGCGTGGATTTTCTGACCTCGACAACATAGACCTTGATGCGGTCTCCCTCGCGCAACACCTCGGTTTTAACGCGCTCCCCTGCCAGCAGCACGGCCTCCGTAATCTCGGAGCTGCTCGATATTTTTATATATACACTGCCGTTTCGGGGGTCGATTCTTGAAACTACTCCTGTGAGTATTTCATGCTCCTTAGAGGTGAACTCCTCATATATTATGCCGCGCTCAGCCTCGCGGATGCCCTGTATGATGACCTGCTTTGCAGCCTGCGCCGCGATTCGCCCGAACTTCTTGGTCTCGACATCTTCGCGGACGCTGTCACCAATGCTTATCTTGTTGTTCGTCTTCTTCTTGGCCTGCTCCAGAGTGAGCTCTATGGCGGGGTTCTCAACCTGCTCCACGACGGTCTTGAGTACATACATTTCTATTTTCTTCTTGGCCTCGTCTATATCAATAACAACATTGTCGGCGGCCTCGGGATTGTCTTTACGGAAGGCCGCGAGCAAGGCCTGATGAATACGTTCCATCATATATTCCTTAGGAATACCCTTTTCCCTTTCAAGATCCGCTATTGCGTCAAAAAACTCAGCGTTCATTTATAAACCTCCATTGCTCCGCTCGCAGAAGTACCATTGGCCTTCCAGTAAACAAGGCCCAACGGCAGGGCGGCGGTTGCCGCTTGTCGGCCAGCGGCATGCCTATAATTATTTTTAAGTGGTTCCTTATTTATTTAATTTCGGTATGTGGAATGCCCGGAGGGCAAATTACAGACTTATGCGAAGGCGCACCAGCGCCACTTCATCCTTCTTAAATGAAACCGGGGCACCGTTTACTTCAATCTCCAGGTCGCCGTTATTGTATGTCGTTAGCCTTCCCACATATTCTTTTTTTCCGTTTTTCGCCCTATAAAGATGAACGGCGACATTGCTACCCATGAATCGCTCAAAATCAGAGGGGCGTTTGAGCGCGCGCTCCGCGCCGGCGGAGGAGACCTCAAATATATAACTCTCCTCAATGGGGTCAAGCTCATCGAGCAGCGGGTCGAGCTCGCGGCTGACCACCTCGCAGTCCTCCGTGCTTATGACACCCTCCCTGTCGATATATACGCGCAGGTAGAGCTGTCCGGCCTCTTTAATAAGCTCAACATTCCAGAGCTCCAGTCCGTGCTTTTCCACTATGGGGCGCGCAAGTTCAGCAACCCTCTCGGTAACCTTTTTCATAAGCCCTTTCCTTTTCCATTTCCTTACAAGTTGTTAAATTACATTAAAAAAAGTGGGCACACCCCACTCAACACCTCAAACTCCTGCTAACATTAAAACAATAACATAAAACGCTGTGAAATGCAAGCATTTTACAGTAATTTTACGGTATTTTATGTATCTAATGTATGCCAACCATTTAAAGGCCGATTTTAGCGCTGATAGCGGCGTAGGCAGCCTGCGTTTTCTCAGCTGTTTCCAGGTTAAAAACAGTCGTTTCGTCACCGCAGCGAATGAGTATGTATGCGTTTACCCCATTGTAGGCACAAAACTATCATCCTTCAAAAATTATTAGGAAATGTTTGACATTGTTTTTATGTTTATATACAATCCTTGTAAATTACTTATGACAATTATATCATAAAATCCGTTTGATACAATATGGAAATAATACCTATGGGCTGCAAAAACTAAGGGGGTTTCGGTTTTGAGAAAGCTTTTATCACTTATTCTCTCTCTGCTGATTATTCTAGGGCTCTTCGCGTGCAAGAGCGCCCCGCCACAGGCTAAAACGCCCGTATCAAAGGCCAAGGTGAGCATCGGTGTCCTAAAAGGGCCGACCGGAATGGGCAGCGCCTACCTGATGGAGCAAAGCGAAAAGGGCGAGGCCTTAAACGAGTACTCGTTTACCACTGCGTCCGCGCCGACCGACCTGACAGGCCGGCTGGTGTCAGGCGAGCTTGATATGGCGGCCCTGCCCACGAACCTCGCGGCCGCTCTTTACACCAAAACAAAGGGCAATGTCCGGATACTGGCACTAAACACGCTCGGCGTCCTCTACATCCTCAGCAACGGGCCTGAGATTAATTCCGTGGAGGACCTGCGCGGCAGGACGCTGTACGCCACAGGGCAGGGGGCAAACCCCGAATATGTGCTGAATTATATCCTGCGTCAAAACGGCCTGGAGCCGGACGAGGACCTGACGATAGAGTACAAGGACAGTGCAGAGCTTACAGCGCTGATGGCCTCGGGCCTTGCCGAGCTGTGTATGCTGCCGGTACCTGCCGCAACCACCGTCCTGCTCAAGAATCCCGAGGTCAGCATAGCGCTAGACCTCACTGAGCAGTGGAACAGGGTCAGCGACGGCAGCACCCTCACCATGGGCTGCATAGTCCTGCGCAACGATTCCGGACTCTCCGAGGAAACCATTTCAAACTTCTTGAGTGAATATGAATACTCCATAGACTATGTCAACGAAAACCCGGAGCAGGCAGCATCGCTGGTCGCCAAATTTGAAATCACGGGCTCTGCGGAAATCGCAAAGGCCGCCATCCCGGACAGCAAGCTGGTGTTCATCAGCGGAGAAAAAATAAAGGAGGCCATAGAGGGATACTATGAGGTTTTATTCCAAGCCGACCCGGCATCCATCGGAGGGAGGCTACCGGGCGACGACTTCTACTATACAAAATAAGCTGCCGCAGCCTCTGAAAACCCTGCTGGCGGCCCTTTTCTGGCTTGCCCTGTGGTCTCTTGCGGCCCTTTGCGTTTCACAGGAGCTTATTTTGCCCTCACCGCTTTCGGTTTTCAGGACCCTGCTGGAGCTGGGGGCCGAAGCGCAGTTTTGGAAGGCCGCATACCTCTCCCTGCTCAGAATCTTCGGCGGCTTTGCAGTCGGACTTGTGCTCGGCAGCCTGCTTGCCATCCTCACAGCCCGCTTTGAGCTGGCGGACGCGCTGTTTTCGCCCGCGATACGCATAGTGCGCGCAACGCCCGTCGCGTCCTTTATTATACTGGCTCTGCTGTGGATGGGGCACTCGCTAGTCCCCGCCTTTATGGCGATGCTCATGGTAATGCCCGTCATATGGGAAAGCCTGCGCGCAGCAATTTTGGCAGTTGACCCTGAGCTTCTTGAGATGGCCTTCATCTATCGTTTCAGTAGCTGGAAAACACTGAAGCTTGTCTATCTGCCCTCGGTACTCTCCCCCTACGCCGCGTCCCTGACAACTGCACTGGGTCTGGCCTGGAAGTCCGGCATAGCGGCGGAGGTTTTATGCCTGCCGCGCCTTGCGATAGGAACAAACCTCTATTATTCGAAAATCTACCTCGAAACCCCCTCCCTCTTTGCCTGGACTATCGTGGTGGTTCTCCTAAGCCTTATACTGGAGAGGCTGTTTGCCCGTCTACTTCTCAAGGGGAGGAAAAGGACATGGTGAGCTTAAAAAATGTAACACTCTCTTTCGGAGACAAGCTGATTTTGGACAGCTTCTCGGCCGAGCTGCCCATGGGTGGCATATGCTGCTTTTCCGGGCCCTCCGGCTGCGGAAAGACGACGCTTTTCCGTCTTATATCCGGCCTTATCAAGCCGCAGAGCGGCGAAATAAGCTCAGATTACAAAAAACTCTCATTCATGTTCCAGGAAGACAGGCTCCTGCCCTGGCTTTCTGCACTTAAAAATGTGGAGGCGGTTCTCCCCTCCGGAAATAGAGACAAGGCGGGGCTTCTTCTGCAGGAGTTTGGTCTGGGCGGTGAGCTGCACGCAAGGCCGTCTGAGCTTTCGGGTGGTATGCGAAGGAGGGTGGCTCTGGCCAGGGCCCTCGCCTACGGCGGCGACCTGCTGCTCCTCGACGAGCCCTTTAAGGGGCTTGAGCCGGCGCTCATCCGGAGGCTCTCGGCCTTCATACAAAAGGAGTGCGGAACTGTCTATGTAATTACTCACTCGGAGAACGAAGCGGAGCTTTTGGGCGGAAGGATTGTCAGGCTAAATGGGCCTCCTCTGATTTTTGAGATGTAATCGTTTTTTCCAAATTGCGATAAAATCTCCATGTTTTTTTATTACATATTGCAGGACTACCGATACTGATATATAATAAAATTCAAAATCAGCACTGGAGGGTATGGCCGTGCTTTTTGTCCCGTACATAGAGATAGGGGCTTTCGTGTTCCTCCTCATGGTAACAGTCGTTTTTTTTATAAAGGAAAACCTCTATACCATACAGGGCATTTTTTATGCCATTTTCCTCTCCCTGATGCTTCTCACACTGGCCTTAGATATTGCCATTGCCTATACCACCTCCTACGTGCAGTTACTTCCCCTTTGGGCGAATAAGCTGCTAAACTCCGCATCCCTGTTCATGTATGCCGTATTGTCTATAATTTTTTTGCTTTACACCCTGATTCTCAGCGACAACCTGCATCTGATCAGGTGTGGCAAAAACAGGCTTATTCTCTTTCTCCTGATGCTTCCGGCCGTCGCCTTTTCCTCCCTGCTGTTCTTTAAAACCGAGCTGGTATTCTATTTTGACGATGGACTGCGCTATACGCAAGGACCGCTCTTTGGGCTTTTGTTTGTCTGCGCGGCCCTCTATATCCTCTTGGGAGCCGTCATCATAATAAAAAATAAAAAAAAGCTCACCCCGGTACAGTTTTATACCGTGCTGCTGTTTATAATACTGCTTGCAGCTTCCCTCGTGCTCCAATATCATCTGCCCTCCTTGCTCATAACCGGGGCCGTTATAGCGCTGGGCCTGACCTGTATGTTCTTTACATACCAGAACCCTGATGCCTATGTGGACGAGCTGACAAAGCTCTTGGGGCGCTCTGGCTTTCTTGTAATAGTGGGACAGATTATCAGGTGGCAGAAGAAACCAAAAAGCATAGTTATTATAGATATCAATTCGTTTAAAACAATAAATAACCTCTTTGGAATCGCCGTGGGCGACGGGCTTCTTCTCAGCATAGTGAACTACCTCAGACGGGTCGCCCCGAACAAACGCAGGATTTTCAGAATCGGCGGTGACCAGTTCGCCCTTATTGCAGATTCAGCGGATACAACAGAGCTGGTAGAGCAGATAAGGCGCCGCTTCAAGTATAGTTGGAACGTATCCGACAACAGGCTGCACCTGTCTGTCAGCATGGCCAGAATCGCAACGGACCAGTGCGAATTTACAAGCGAGGACCTCATGCGGCTCATTCAAAACACCCTTTTTCTGATGAAGGAGAGCGGCAGAGGAGGATATATAGAGGTTAACAATGAGATTATAAACTCAATCAAGCGGAGAACCGCAATAGAAAACAGCCTCAGGAGTTTTGAGCAAAACGGCTGTCTGGAGCTCAGCTTCCAGCCGATATACAGCGTCCAAAAAAAGCGTATTACCTCAGCCGAGGTGCTCCTGCGCATGGAGCATGAGGAGCTAGGCCCGATTCCTGCCGACGAATTTATCAGGATAGCCGAGATGTCCGGACTGATTGCCCGCATCTCGCGCTTTGTTTTAGTTGATACCTGCCGCTTTATCTCTGAAAACAGGCTCTGGAAATATGGCCTTGATATGATAGACCTCAACCTCTCCCCCGCCGAGTGCTTGCAGGAGGACTACGCAAATAAATTGAAGTACATTATATCCAGCTACCCCTTTGAAAAACACATACTCAGCTTCGAGATAACGGAGACTGCGGCCGCTACCTCGACGGGCCAAATTCTGGAGATAATGGAAACGCTCTCAGCCATAGGTGTGAGCTTTGCGCTCGACGACTACAGCCAGGGCTATGCCAACCCCGATACGCTTATCAGATTCCCCTTCAATGCTGTTAAGCTTGACAAGGATTTGCTTTGGAGCACTTTTAGATCGGAGAAGGCAAAAATAGTTTATCGCAACACCGTAAAAATGATAAAAGAACTTGGGATGCGTATAATAGCCGAAGGTGCCGAAACAGCCGAACATATTGAAATGCTCCACGAGCTTGAAGTCGATTTTATACAGGGCTTTTACTATGGCAGGCCGCTTGATAAAAGCGGATTTCTGGACGTAATATCCGGCGGAAACGCAGGGCGTCTTAATACGAAAGTCTGGAACTAGAAGCGACGCGGAAATCTGTGCCGCTTTTTTCAAAATACAATCAGGGAGAAAATAATGGTCAGAATAGTTGTTGACAGTACCTGCGACATCCCAAAACCCGAGCGAGATGCACTCGGGCTTACTATGGTTCCCCTTAAGATAATTTTTGAGGACGGCTTATTCAGAGACGGAGTGGACCTTACAAACAGCGAATTTTATGAAAGGCTCGGCAAGGCTTCAAGACTGCCGACAACCTCACAGGTAAATCCGGCTGAGTTTGAAGACGTCTTTCGCGAGATAATCGATGATACCGAAGATGATATTGTCTGTATCTGTATGTCGAGCAATTTGAGCGGTACCTATAACTCAGCGGTTTCCGCTGCTGATATTGTTGCAAAGGACAGAATACACTGTGTAGACTCAAACAGCGCATCATTCGGCTCATATCTCATCATAAAAGAGGCCGTTAGAATGCGCGACAGCGGCATGTCCGCAAGGGAAATCGCCGCAAAATCGCAGGACATTTCCAAAAGGCTCAATATCATCGCCATGGTGGATACGCTCAAGTACCTCAGGATGGGCGGACGGCTCTCGGGAGTCTCTGCCATTATAGGCGAACTGCTCGGCATCCACCCGATAGTCAAGATTTCAAAGGGTATAATAGAGGTCGTCGGAAAGGCGCGTGGACAGAAGGCATCGCTCCAAAAGCTACTGGACTTTTTCCTCGAAGAAAGGGTGGATTTCTCTCACGGCGTCACCTTCGGCCACTCAAACGCCCCGGAAAAGCTCAGCAAATTTATGGACCTTATGTCCGGCCACATCAGGACTGAGGATGTTTTAATCGGAAATCTCGGCAGCGTCATCGGGGCCCACATAGGCCCGGGCGGCGTCGGGCTTGCCTATGTTTCACATGCATAACAGAATATTCGAGGTAAATGATAATGTCTGGAAAGAACAGGTTGGAATACGGCCTGATTGGGGAGAAGCTTGCTCACAGCTACTCCAAGCTCATACACGACAGGCTCGGCGGCTATGGCTACGAGCTTTACGAAATAGCCGCTGAAGGGCTCGATTTGTTCCTTAAAGAGCGCAGGTTCAAGGGGCTTAACGTGACAATACCCTATAAGAAAGCTGTAATTCCCTACTGCGCCGAGCTGAGCTTCGCCGCGAAGCGTATAGGCAGCGTCAATACGCTGCTTGTCCAAGGCGACGGCTCGCTCTACGGTCATAACACGGATTACGACGGTTTTCTCTACACAGTTAAATCAGCCGGCATATCGTTTGAGGAAAAGAAGGTCCTCATTCTCGGCAGCGGCGGTACCTCGCTGACAGCAAGGGCGGCGGCGGAGGATTTGGGCGCCCGCGAGATTATCACTGTCTCGCGCGGCGGCGATGTGAATTACGAGAATATTTACTTGCAGACTGACGCGGGCATCATTGTCAACACCACGCCCGTGGGAATGTATCCAAAAACCGGCGAGGCTCCGGTAGATCTTAGCCGTTTTCCCGCTCTTTCCGGGGTGGTGGACGTAATCTACAACCCCCTTTATACCGCGCTTCTGTTACAGGCTAGGGAACTCGGCATTGCTCACACCTGCGGGCTTCCCATGCTTGTGGCGCAGGCAAAAGCCGCCGCCGAGCTGTTTTTGTCGCAAACGATAGCCGACAGCGAAACGGAGCGCATCTGCCGCGAAATCATGGGCAAAATTACGAACATAGTCCTTATAGGCATGCCCGGCAGCGGCAAAACCTCTCTGGGAAGGCGGCTTGCCTCGATTCTTAGCAAAAAGTTTACCGACACCGACGACTTGATAGTCGAGAGGGCCGATATGAGCATACCCGATATCTTTAATGAACTGGGCGAGGCTCGCTTCAGGGAGCTGGAGAGCGAGGTTATCAGAGACGTGGGCAAGGAGTCCGGCCTTGTCATAGCAACCGGCGGCGGCGCGATTATGAAAGAGCAAAACCGCGCCGCGCTCAGGCAAAACGGACGCGTCTATTACATAGTGCGCGAGCTGCATGCCCTGGACACTCAAAACCGGCCCCTGTCAAGCTCAATTGAGGCTCTGCAAGAGCTTGAAAGAAAACGCAGGTCGGTTTACAGCGCGTTTTGCGATGTAAAAATATCCAATGACGCCGCGCCCGAAGCCGCGGTCGGTGCAATTGCGGAGGATTTTTATGAGAATTTTGGTCATTAACGGCCCCAACCTGAACATGCTCGGCATCAGGGAAAAGGGCATCTACGGATCCGAAACTTATGACGACCTGATTCGCTTTATCTCCGACATCTGCGATGAGCTGAAGATCGAGGCCGAGTTTTTCCAGTCCAACCATGAGGGCTCGATAGTGGACGCCATACAGTCCGCCTATGGAAGGTTTGACGGAATCGTCATAAACCCGGCCGCTTACACTCACACCAGCATAGCGATTTTGGATGCGCTCAAGGCTGTAAGCCTTCCGGCTGTCGAGGTGCACCTGAGCGACATTTACAAGCGTGAGGAGTTTCGGCACATTTCATATGTGGCCTCAGCCTGCATAAAATCTTTTTACGGGCTCGGTTTTGAGGGCTACCGCCTGGCTGTGCTCGCACTTAAAGAGCACCTTGGAAAGTGAGCCTAGAAGGTTTTATCCCCAAGCTCCGCCTTGAGCTTTTCCAGCGCACGCTTTTCAATCCTCGATACATATCGTATCGCCTAATGTAAGCGATTGTGCTCTTAAATAATTGCGCCCAGACGGCGCAAAGCTTTGATTTAACGGGACTACGACATCTTCTCCGGCTGCGCGAAACGGAACCGAATTATCACTTCCTTCCCCTCTGTCAGCTCTACCCTTTCAATCAGACTGACCAGCACCTCCCGGCTCGCCAAGCCTTGGTCAATAAATTTCTGCACGATTGCTTTTGTCCAATCTTCGTCTGCGCAAAAGCAATCGGCCCCCTCCAGCTCGGAGAGCCTTTGCCGAAGCGCCGCCCGCTCGGCTTTGATACGCTCATATATGCGCTCAAAATCCCTGTCTTCCAGAACCCCGCTGAGCCTATCCATATACATCTTCTCAAGATTGGTGCTAAGGCTGTCAATTTTATGCCTCAGCGCCCAGATACCGCTTTTATTGCTCTCGGCCCGACAAGCTTTTTCTACGGTCTGTATAGCCGCTTTGAAAAGCAGGTCGGGCTTTAAGTGTTCTCCGCAGACATCAATTACTTTTTGTATAACCGCATCTGTGACTGTTTTTTCTTTGATTGAGTGACAGGTGCAGACCCCCGCCTTAGTGAAGCGCTGATACGTGCGACAAACGAAGTAGAGGCAGTCCTCGCCTTTGGCATTTTTGCGGTTGAGCACCCCCAGCGGGTAGCCGCACTCGTGGCAGTGGATAAGTCCCTTTAGCAGGAAGTCATATTTGCGGCTGCGGGTCCTCCTGCGGCTATCGAGCAGTGTCTGCACCTTTTGAAAGGCTTCCGGATCAATTATCGGCTCGTGTGTGCCCTCCACCACCACCCAGTTCTCCCGGGCCTGACTGAGGCTCCTTTGCGATTTGTAGCTGATTTTCACACTCCTGCCCTGCACCATATTTCCGATATATGTCTCGTTTTGCAGCATATCGGAAATCCTTTCGCTGCTCCACATTCCGGCATAGGGACCGGCACGCCCCTGCCTGAGCCCGGCATAGACCGCAGGCGTCGGGACCTTCTCGGCGTTTAAGCTAACAGCAATCTGATGGCAGCTCATCCCCTCCAAGGCCATGCTAAATATGCGCCGAACAATGGGGGCCGCCTCTTCGTCAATGACAATTTTGTTCTTCTCGCTCGGATGCATCTTATACCCGAACAGGGGCTTTCCGCCGATGAAAAGCCCTTTTCGCTGCTTATCGCGCTTGACGCTCTTTATCTTTTTTGAGATGTCCTTGGCATACATATCATTCATAATGGCGCGAAATGGTGTAATGTCGTTAGCCGTGCTGTCCACGCCCGTATCTATCCCGTCGAGAATGGATATATACCTGACGCGTTTTTCCGGAAAATAGCGCTCCATGTAGTGACCGGTCATTATGTAGTCGCGACCCAGACGGGACAGGTCCTTTGTAATGACCATATTGACTTTTTTCGCTTCAATGTCGGCAATCAGCCGCTTAAAGCCCGGCCTGTCAAAATTCGTTCCCGACCAGCCGTCGTCGATATAGGTGTCGTACACGGGTAGGCGGTGTTCCCGTACAAAGCGGCTGAGCATGGATTTTTGGTTGTTTACGCTCTCCGACGGCCCCTCGTTTTCATCCTCCTTGGACAGCCTTATATAGAGGCCTGCACGGTATTCATTCGGATTGCTTATCTCAAGATGCATTTTGCACCTCCGGAAACAGGCACCTGCCGTCATTCATCGGAAATCACCGGAAACACCGGGCCTCCTGCGTCCCTTTCAAGCTCCCTTTGAAGATAAAAGCAAAGGGAGCGGATTATTATTTCGCAGGCGGTATCGGCCTCGTCTGCAAAGACGCATCTCACCTCTATCTCGCGCTTACTCACTATTCTATTACCCCCTTTTTTGCATCGGTAAACGATATGCAAAACTGCGGGGTTTTTGCTTGTCCGGGTAAATATATTATTCGGAGCCACGGCTGTCAGACACGCAAAATTTACAGGAAATAAAGAGCATATATCACAGCTATGGGGAAACAATAGCCAATATCAGCATGAAGTGAGGTTTGATACAATGGATTTCAAAGTTCTTTTTTCTCCCATCAGGATAGGGAATATGGAGGTGCCGAACAGATTTGTGGTTCCGCCTATGGGCACAAATCTGGGAAATCCCGACGGGACTATAAGCCAGGAAATGATTGATTATTGGGAAGCTAGGGCGAAAGGCGGCTGGGGACTGATAATTGTTGAGGTCACGGCGGTAGACCCCTTAGGAAAGGCCATTCCCTTTCAGCCCTGTCTTTTTGACGACAGCTTCATTCCGAGCTTTAAAAAGCTTGCGGACACCGTTCACCGCTATGGCACTAAAATAGCCGTCCAGCTCCATCACGCAGGCCGTCAGACATCATCACAAATCATGGGTGAGCAGCCTGTGGCGCCATCACCCGTGCCCTGTCTGGTTTCAAAGGAAATGCCCCGGGAGCTCTCGACCGGAGAGGTATATGAGATGATCGAAAAATTTGGAGATGCCGCCCTGAGAGCTCGCAAGGCGGGTCTTGACGCCATTGAGGTGCATGGCGCCCACGGCTATCTCATTGGTCAATTCATGTCCCCCCATTCAAATAAGCGTGTGGACGAGTTCGGGGGATCATTTCACAACAGAATGAGGTTTCCTGTCGAAGTAGTCAGAAATATCAGACGAAAAGTGGGCGGCGCATTTCCGGTTATATTCAGAATCAGCGGCGATGAGAGAGTGACCGGTGGGATTAACATCGAAGAATCCAGAGCGGCAGCCAGAGTTCTAGAAGATGCGGGAGTGGACGCACTGCATGTCTCTGTCGGAGTTTACGGTAGCATGCAATATATTATACCGCCGGCTGACATTCCCCCCGGATTCCTTTTGCCATATTCGGAAGAAATTAAAAAGGCAGTTTCCGTGCCGGTAATCGGTGTGGGCAGGATTAATCACCCTGCGCTGGCCAAGGATGCTATACTATCCGGCAAAGCGGACCTGCTTTCATGGGGAAGGCAGTCGCTTGCAGACCCCGAAACGCCCAACAAGGTAGCCGCCGGACTCATCGAGGATATATCACCCTGTATAGCATGTAATCAGGGATGCGTCGGATATATTTTCGACCCGGATAAGATGAAGGCCACATGTTTAGTCAACCCGTTTTGCGGCAGAGAAGGTAAAATGAAGATTGAGCCTGCCGTTAAAAAGAAAAAGCTTGTTATCATAGGCGGTGGCCCCGGCGGGCTTGAAGCGGCATGGGTAGCCGCCGCCCGCGGACACAGCGTCCTGCTCTTTGAAAAGGAGAGCGTTCCCGGCGGCCAGTTCAGAGTGGGCGCCATTGCGCCGGCAAAGCAGGAAATTACCAAGTCCATCTCCTTCTACACTCATATGGGGAGAAAATACGGTGTAGATTTCAGGTTCGGGGTCGAGGCGAAGGCGGAGCAGATAATAGCCGAGAAGCCTGATGTCGTAATCATTGCCACGGGGGCAGAGGCGAGCATCCCTGATATTCCGGGCATTGACAATCCCAAGGTCGTAACCTCAACTGAAATACTGCTTGGTCTGAAGGACCCCGGTACCAGAGTCTTGGTCATCGGGGGCGGCATGGTCGGCAGTGAAACCGCCGACTTGCTTGGCGAGCATGGGCATGAGGTGACCATAGCGGAAATGTCGCCTGAAATCGGCAGGGATGTTCAGGAATCTGTAAGATACTTCCTGTTTAGGAGATTAAAAAAGTACAAGACCACGATTTATACAAATACTACGGTTAAGGAGATAACCAATGATTCCGTCAGGGCCGAAAAAGACGGTGAAGAAATTGAGCTTCGTGGATTCGACACAATCGTGATTGCAGTTGGCGCAACGTCTGTAAATACTCTGGAACGGGAGTTGGACGGAAAGGTGCCGGAACTCTATGTAATAGGAGATGCTTCGGAAACCCGAAAAGCAATTGATGCCATTGAGGAGGGCGCAAGCATAGCAATCAGGCTTTGAGTTTTGATTAGAAGTTGGGGCCAGCTCAGCCTTCTAAGATCTGATGCTCCTTTTCCTTACTTTACGAATAATCGAATCGAGGTCAGAAATATGAGAAAATTAGTTGGTCTTACTGCCGCAATACTGATTTGTGTAAACTTAGCGGCTTGTGGAAATCAGCCGCAGAATCCCGCGAACACTGACGCCCTCCCCTCCGCTCAGCCAACGGCTACCCCTACAGCGAATCCGTCAGAGGAGGCTTCCATTGAAAGCAGCCTTATTTACGACGCAAACGGAATTAAAGTCACTGCTAAATCGCTTTCATCAGGCGGTCTGTTCGGGCCCGAGCTTAACGTGCTGATAGAGAATAACACGGACAAAAATCTTACAATACAGGCGCAAAATGTATCGGTAAATGACTTTATGGTCAGTACAATTTTTTCCGCCGAGGTACCTGCCGGCAAAAAGGCTAATGATGCCATTACTTTTGAAAAGGGGGATATCGAAGCTGCCGGAATTGAAAAAATAGCTAGTATTGAGTTTTTTCTCAATATATTTGAGACCGACACCTGGGATGATTTCGCCTACTCCGAGAAAATAGCCATTCCTACCTCCCTTGCGGATAGCTATACCCAGCCGATAGACCGCTCAGGCAAGACGGTGTTCGACGAGGGCGGCGTTACCGTTATCTCCAAGGGCATTATTCATGAGGGGTTTCTGGGTCCCGAGCTTATCCTCTTTATTGAGAATAACCTGGATAAAAATATAACGGTGCAGGCGGGCTCCGTTTCCGTAAATGGATTTGCCGTTGACCCGGTGTTCTCAAGCGACGTTTTAAGCGGGAAGAAAATTATCGACGAGATGACAATAATGAGTACCGATATAGAAAAAAACAAGATTGAAACTATCTCAGAAATAGAGCTTTCCCTTATTATTTTTGATTCCGAAACCTTTGACGATATTTATAAACCGGGTCCGATAACCCTGCAGTTTGATTAGCAGCTATCTTGTTTTCCGCCTAAATGCACAAACAGCCCCGGAGCGCCGCAACCTAAGCGGCTTCCGGGGCTGTTTTGTAGAAATCTCCCAAGTCTCATACTCGTGGCAGCATTTCAACACTGCCTGCACACTATTGTGCAAAAGAAAACTCCAAAGCGGAATACAAAAAAGGTGAGCCCTGAAAGGACTCACCAATGGTCGGAGTGTGGGGATTCGAACCCCAGGCCTCTTGGTCCCGAACCAAGCGCGATACCAAACTTCGCCACACCCCGATATACTTAATGTTTCCCAGACAAGGCTTAATACATCTCACGTCGCCTGGTGAACGTGCTATT
>JAAYOL010000134.1 GCA_012520395.1 Clostridiales bacterium | reverse complement strand
TGTGCATTGTATCTGCTTAACTGTGTAAAATAGTACTGGGTTTCTGCAATTCAATACTATAAATTTGGAGGTGCCGCTATGGCTTCCCGCAAATCGGTAATAAGCTTCGGCATGGTTGCCATTCCGATTGCAATGTACACGGCCACTCAGGACAATGATATTCACTTCAATCAGCTGCACAAGGAGGACAACAGCCGTATTCGTTACAAAAAGACCTGCGCGCACTGCGGCAAGGAAATCACGTCAGAGGATATAGTGAAAGGCTATGAGTACGACAAGGACAAATACGTCGTAGTTACCGAGGAAGAGATAGAAAAAATTAAGACTGAAAAGGAAAAATCTATTCAAATCCTCCATTTCGCAAAGCTGGACCAAATATCTCCCGTATATTACAATAAGACCTATCAGGCCGTCCCTGAAAAAGGGGGCGAAAAGGCCTTTGAGCTGCTTCGCTCGGCACTTCTGGCTGAGCAAAAGATTGCCATAGGCAAGACGGTAATGGGCACAAAGGACACGCTCATGGCCATCATCCCCCGTGAGGATGGCCTGCTAATATCCACAATGTTCTATGCTGATGACGTTAAGGAGCTTCAAAAGCAGTATTCAAGACCAGAGGTCGCCGAGGCGGAGCTGAATATGGCAAAGATGCTGATAAATTCGATGGACACGCCCTTTGACCCCTCGCAATACAGGGATGAATACCAGGAAAAGCTGCGTGCGTTAATTGAAACCAAAATTTCCGGCAAGGAGATTGTGGCGGCCGAGCCCGAGAGCGGCGGCAAGGTCATTGACCTTATGGAGGCTCTCAAGGCCAGTGTTGAGAAGGCCAAAAGAGAAAAGGAATCAGCCTAGCCTTTATGAAACTGCTTGAGTACAACGAAAAAAGAGATTTCTCAAACACCGAAGAGCCGATAGGCCGGGAGGAGGAAACCGGCCATCAGCTCCGCTTTGTCGTGCAACACCACATTGCCCGAAATGACCACTACGACCTGCGCCTTGAATGGGAGGGCACTCTGTTAAGCTGGGCTGTGCCAAAGGGCCCTTCCTACAACAGCCGGGACAAAAGGCTCGCCGTACAAGTCGAGGACCACCCACTGGAGTACAGAAACTTTGAGGGGACTATCCCCAAGGGCGAATACGGCGGCGGAACCGTAATGATATGGGACGAGGGCGTCTGGGAGCCCTTTGGAAGCGTCAATGACGGGCTCAGTGAGGGTTCGCTTAAATTTGCCTTAAGGGGCAGAAGGCTCAAAGGAAACTGGGCTCTGGTACGGATGAAGCCAAGGGCGGGCGATACGAGGAACAGCTGGCTGTTAATCAAGGAAAGGGACGAGTTTGTAAAGCAGGACAGCGGTATTTCCGACTTTAACACCAGTGTTCGAACCGGACGCAGCATGGCTGAAATTGAAGCGGGACAGGAGGCGAGGGTCTCAAGGAATCCCTTTGACAGAGCCGATGCTCAGCTTGCCAAGCTTGTTACCGAAATTCCGGAGGGAAATGACTGGCTGTATGAGCTGAAGTATGACGGCTACAGAATCCTAGCCTTTGTGGAAGGCAACAGCGTCAGGCTCGTTACCCGTAATAGTAATGACTATACGGACCGCTTCGGGGCCATCTGTCCTTCCCTGCTCGATTTGGCCGCCGGAAGGGCCATGGTGCTTGACGGCGAGATGACTGTTGCAGACGAATCCGGCAAGTCGGATTTTCAGGCCCTGCAGAGCTATATGAAAAATCCGGGCTCCCATGCCCTTAGCTATATTATCTTCGACATCCTCGCCCTGGAAGGCGAAGACCTGCGGACAAAACCCCTGACGGAAAGGAAGGCTATCCTGCAATCTTTGATGCAGGACGCTCCTAAAAGCCTTCATTACAGCCGGCATGTCGAGGGAAACGGGGGCGAGTGCTTCAAGGCTGCCTGTGAACTGGGTATGGAGGGAATCATCGGGAAAAAGATGGGTTCCATCTACAGCGGGACGCGAAATGGTGATTGGATTAAGCTCAAGTGCGATAAAAGACAGGAGTTTGTCATTGGCGGCTTTACTCTTTCAGACAAAAAAGTAAGCGGAGTAAGCTCGCTTCTGCTCGGCCTCTATGATGGCAGTGACCTTATCTACGTCGGGCGCGCGGGGACAGGCTTCAGCAAATCGGCAGTGGAGGAGTTGGAGACAAATTCTGTCGGCTTAATCAGGTCGGACAGCCCCTTTTTATCGGCCCCCAAAGCCCGGTCCAACGAGAAAATCACCTGGCTTGAGCCTAAACTAATTGCGGAAGTTAAATTTGCCGAATGGACCAAGGAAAATCTCCTAAGACAGGCAAGCTACAAGGGCCTTCGGACTGATAAGGAGCCCGGAGATGTAAAAATGGAAAAAACAAAGCACGAAGCACAGCGGGAGTCCCCCGAGAAATCCGAAAAACCGGTGGGAACAAAGGGCCGGGAACTCATTATAGAGGGAATTAAGATTTCAAGCCCCGACAAGGTAATTTTTGACGAGCCTGAAGTCATCACGAAGGCCGATGTAGTCCGCTACTATTCGCAGATAGCCGAGCGTATGCTACCCTATATCGAGCACCGGATTTTAAGCATTGTCCGCTGCCCTAAGGGAATATCCCAGTCCTGCTTTTACAAAAAGCATCCCGGTCCGGGCGCCAAGGGGATTATCACAATCGCCGTTCCCGGCCGGGACGGGAAAAGCGAGGAATACTTCTATATTGAGGACAGGTCCGGACTCATATACGAAGCGCAGATGGGCACTTTGGAGTTCCACACCTGGGGCAGTCGTGCCCATGAGCTGGAAGCGCCGGATATGCTGGTGTTCGATTTGGATCCCGACGAGGGAATGGCTTTGGATACGGTGCGCCAGGGTGTGAGGGATTTGAGGGCTATTCTCGCCGAGCTTTCGCTAAACTGCTATCTTAAGACCAGCGGCGGAAAGGGCTACCATGTGGTTGTTCCGCTCAGGCCCTCCGCCTCCTGGGATGCTTTCTACGATTTTGCAAGGCGCGTCGCGGAAGTTATGGAGAAAAAGTGGCCCGAGCGCTACACCAGCAATGTCAGAAAAGCCAGCCGAAAGAATAAAATCTTCATTGACTGGCTGCGCAACGGCAGGGGCGCGACAAGTATCGCCCCCTATTCCCTGAGGGCCAGAAAAGGCGCCTGCGTGTCTATGCCGATTTCATGGGATGAGCTTGATGCTGTCGCTCCGGACGGCATTAATATGAAAGAGGCGCTGCTGCGAATTATGCAGGACGACCCGTGGAGCGATTTTTTCCATAACAATCAGCAACTCAGATAGACAGTGCCGAAACAGCGGAAAATCTCTTTTAATTAATATCGCGCTGTTTTATGCCATGTGATTACTATAAAAAAATAAAATACCCCTGTTGCTTATCGGCAACAGGGGTATTTTATTTGGCACGCCCGGAGGGACTCGAACCCCCAGCCCTCAGAACCGGAATCTGATGCTCTATCCATTGAGCCACGGGCGCATACAGTAAAATCTTTTTATGGACTATAAAAGCTCTGAATACTTCAGTAATAGCTTGCATAATCGTAAGAGTAAATATAACACAAAACATTGATTCTTTCAAGCAAAGAATTCAACTGGAGCGCTCGGCATCAGAAATCCCCGACTTTTCTGCGGACGTAGACTCGAATAGTGGATAAATACAAAAAGCAGGTCTTTTTAAGAGCCTGCTTTTTTGCCGTGAAAACAGCTTTTTAAAAAATATCGGACAAATTCAGCAATGGTTTTGTGATAATTCAAAAAAACTTGTACTTTTTATTAAGAAATATTTTTAAGCAACTATTTTTTACATATTTTTACATAAGACAGGTGGTACAATCAGGCCAGTTTTAATTAAGTTAATAAATAGGGCTTGATATTATGATTCTTTCAAGACGTGGCATATCAGTTTTTAACTTTATTTTGGCGGTATTGATACTGCTAATCGGCACAATCGGAGTTTGTTACGCGAGTTGGAACAAAGAGCTGAACATTACAAGCTGCGTATCAACAGGATATCTGAGCATCGATCTAAGCTTTTTGGAGTCTCAGGGCGGTGCCGATGTTCAGAAGATGCAGGACGGAAGCTATTTTGTGTCGGTTGAAAATGCAGTTGCGGGTTCAGAGGTGAGCTTGCTCTTTAATGTTGAAAACACCGGAACAGTTCCTGTTACATATGAAATTGACAGTTTTTCTGAATCCTTGGCAAATGAGCTGATTTTGTCCCTTGGGAGCGGAGCTAATTTATTACCGGGTGATTTTAGACAGGACACGATAAGGTTGTATATACCGGAGTTGGAGGATGGCGAAAGCACAAAAGAATATAGCTTCAGTTTTGAGCTTAATTTCTCACAATGTTGAGAAGTGGCTATATTAATTTTATTAGGAGATGATACCCATGAAAAAAGCAAAGGTTCTCGCGCTAGTACTTACTGTTGCATTGATGCTGTCCGGCATAGGCTATGCCTTGTGGAGCGATAGCATCGTACTCACCTCAACGGCCGAAACAGGATTCATTAAGGTAGATTTTGTTGAAACAAGACCAAATTGTAATGATTGGCCGATTCGGGCAGATGCCGAAGTTGATGAATTAACTGTTATGAACAATGGCGATGTTTACAAAAACTATTTGAAGCATGATCCGGAAGATGCAGCTACAGACCCAGTTGATGACTGGAATGATGCGGAGTTTACAGATGAAGGGATATATTTTACTGTGGAAAAAATCTATCCCAACGCACAGTATGAGCTCAAATATACAGTCCAGAATAACGGAACAGTCCCTGTCATCTTTAAAGGCCAAGAAGTAGAATTTGTGGAAGGAGACTGGGCTCTCTTCATGGAACTAAAAGACAAGATATCGACACCCGGTAGAAACGTTGAAATTCTTGATCTTGGTGAAAGGACAGAATTAGTAACTTCATTTAAAGTTCCGAATTGGACTGGGCATCAAAATGAGAATCAAGGCTGCACCATTAAGATTACCCTCAAATGGGAGCAGGTTGCAGTAAAGCTGGAATCAAGTATTGACCCCGCTGTTTAAACTAATAACGTGCAGGATAGAGCTAATCCTCTATCCTGCACGCTATCCCGAATGGATTGACATGATATGAAAAAGAAATATTTTGCAGTTTATATGTTAATAATTTTTATTGCTTTACTCTCCCTACCTTTTGCATTTGGCAATTGGAGTCAGAGCGTAAATATATCAGGATACATAAAAACTGCAGAAATAGAGCTTGAGCCAAAAGAAGACAAGAATTCTGATAAAGATCAGAATGCAGATAAAGGCACCGATATTGCCGGAAAAAACGATTGTGAGGAAGGCTCTGATTTAGTTAATTGTGAAGGCGATAATAAATCAGAGCAGGATACGGCTCAGGATAAGAAGGACGACGGCGGCACTAATTCCGGGGTGACCGATACAACGGATGAAGGCTATGGGCCTGATTTAATTCCGGGAGACGAATTAAATCAGAAGCCTGTGATGCCGGAAGATGCACCTGTTCCTGTCGAAGAGGACGATGTTGAAGCCGAACCGGAGAGCAGCAGCTCCCCTGAGCCATTGCAGGAAACGGCTGAAGACAGCATGCCCGAAAATCCGGCCGAGAACCCCTCCAATCCAGATGACGAATCTGCAGAAACTGAGGCTGACGGAGAGGAAATTTCAACCGAAGCGGAAGCTGTACAGGGTGACAAAAAGCCTGCGGAATCGGAGCCTGATACCTCTCCTGCTGATAATGAGGATACGAAAACAGATTACATCCAGGATTAGAGATACTATACATATGGGGCGGTAAAGATGATAAAGAGATTGAATCCGAAGAGCATCCCAATTATAATATGCCTGCTAATAGTAGCTTATTTTGTGACCAACGTATCGGCCTTTGGCCTCGGAGGTCATATAAGCTACTATTCTCTTTACGTCATCAGAATGCTGTTATGGCTTTTTATTGGGGGCCTTGTGCTCTATTATCCCCGCGGTAGGGCGGAGGGGCTTGTAAGACTAAAGGGCATGATTATCGAGGTTTCCTTTTTTATGGCGCTTTTTCACATACTTATTTATGTGTTGATGGGCTTTTTTACCAGTCTCGGAAAAACCCCCTATAGCAGAAGTTTTCTTGGTATAACACTAAATTTAGTAGAAATGTTGGTCATTCTTTTTGGGAGCGAGCTCGGCAGAACCTTTCTGCTACAGAACCTACCGAAGAAACGACGTCATATATATGTGGTTCTTGTGAGCATAGCAATGGCCATGTTCAGGATATCACTGAGTCGCATAACCAGTATAAGCAGCGGACTTAAACTTATGGATTTCTTAACAAAAATTGCATTTCCAGAGCTGATGCAGAGCTATGTGGCCTCTTCTATGGCTGTTATTGCAGGTCCTGCACCTGCAATGGTCTATCTTGGACTAATAAGATCATTCGAATATCTGTCCCCATATCTACCGACACCGGAGTGGATGCCTCTGCTACTGTTCAACCTTCTGGTACCGGTATTGAGCCTTTCTGTTCTGAGAATGCTCTACTTAAAAGAAGCAGCAATCAGGGAGCCAATGCGAGAGTCAAAGGGAAGCGCTGGCTGGATTGTAGTCTCCGTTGTTTCTGTGGCAATAATATGGTTTGCTGTCGGCTTGTTCCCAATATACCCATCTGTCATCATCACGGGCAGTATGGAGCCGGTCATCATGCCCGGAGATGTTGTTTTAGTGGAAAAGGTGGACAGCCATAGTGTACGCACCGGCGATATAATCATGTTTGATAATGGGGAAGGAGTATATATTACCCATAGGCTTATAGAAATTATTGAGGATGATAACGGAAGACAGTTTGTTACAAAGGGCGACAACAATGCTTCTAAGGATACTAATCCCAGCAATGAAAGCCAGTTCCGGGGCAAGATAATATCAATTGTGCCAAAGATAGGATTGCCCTCCCTGTTTATCCGCGGGGGCGGCGAGGCTCCAATTACATAGATACAGAAAGAGGAATACATATGAAAAAAAAGAACATCGCATACAGGAGAAGAATCATCGTCATTATTGCACTCTCGGTCATAGTGGCCGTGGGCGCTTGCAGCTTGATTCTTTATGGTATCATTGGAGTTCCGACTGAACAGGTGGTGCCCAGGGCTGCATACAGCTGTGTCTCCGAAATATCCTACTTCCCCATTTTAAAAGAAGGAGCGCTTTACAAAGACGGCAATATAGAATTTGGAGCACACTATATAACAAGTTATGTTGACAGGCTTAGACTGAATTGTAAATACGATTTTGTCGGTGATAATGCCTCTGATATGCACGGTAACTATAGCATTACGGCCACACTGCAAGGAATTCATAACAATATAGTCATCTGGAAAAAAGAATATCAGCTTGTAAATGAGCAAAAATTTACACGCAATAAAATGCAGAAGTCCATATTGCTGGAGCTCGGTGATTATAGAAGCTTTATCGATGAGCTGGAGAAAGAGACAGGCATAAAATTCGATGTTAATATGAATATATCATATGGTGTTAATATGTCCGCTGTGGTGGGGGGAAGCACCGTCAATGAAGCATCCCTATCAACGCTGCAGTTTTCGATGAAGGATTTATTAATGCAATTCTCGGGCGAACCTGTGAGCAGGCTTGAGAAAACAATCGATGAGGTTATTACAACCGAAACAAAGCTGAGCAATGAACTGCTGATTGCCAATATTGCCATTCTTGCTCTCGCCCTTGCCTCTCTGGTTTATATTATATTCTTTACTGCCGGTCAAAGGCCCGACCCCGCTAAAAGGCAGCTTAAAAAAATATTTAAGCAATACGGCGACAGAATAGTCGAGCTTAAATCAAATGCAATCCCAAGTGCAGATGACATGATGGTGGTAAGCAGCTTCAGAGATCTGCTGTTAGCTGCCGATGAGCTGAAAAGGCCCATACTTAAAATTGGCGAGGAGGATTATAGGAGCACAAGTTTTTATGTCATGGATGAGGCGAGACAGTATGTGTTCCACGCACAGTCCTTAGCAGACAAGCCATATAAAGAAGCACGAAGGCCGGCATATTCTGTGAAAATCTAATTAACTGCTTTGGTGCTCTTTTTGAGAATAAAAAAGTCCGATTTTCTTTCCAACTATATATAAGGTCATAAAATTCGGCATAGCAGTTGGCTATGCCGAATTTCAATCTAACATAATAAGGGGCCGTAATACGATGCTGTGACAGGGCAGCAATAAGCCCTCTTATGCCCCGCTTTACTCCCAGTCCTTCCAGACCTCCGGACGGTAGCCGACCGTGGCCTTCTTTCCATTGCGGACAATCGGCGTTTTAATAAGGCTCTGATCGTCTAAAAGCTTTTGCTCCATATCGGCCCTGTGGGCGAGATAGCGCACACCCTCCGCCCCTCTCGCTTCATTGTCAAAAAGCGCGTCGAAGCCCACGGCGGACAAAACGCTTCTGAACTCCCCGGCACTCATGCCGAATTTTATGATGTCTACATACTGGTACTTTATGCGGCGCTCCTTAAAGTAGCGCTCCGCCTTTTTCGTGTCGAAGCACTTGGATTTCCCAAAGATCTGTATGTTCATTGTGCACACTCCGCTAGTATTTAAATCATTTTACCAGATTATAAGCACCTTTACAAATCCGTTTTTTACGTTACTCAGCCGAAAATAGAACTCTTTTTGTTGCGATTTGAGGGATTGTGTGGTTTAATAGGTTCAGCTTAATGAACTATGTAGACTCACGGGGGTGCCGCAATGATAGAAAGGCTTGTTACGGGCAGGACACTGCCGGAGGCTTACCACAGGGCGCTTGAGGAGCTCCTTGATTTTGGGGAGCTTGGCGACTGTCCGGACTATAACACGAGGCAGAAGGAGCTATCGATGACTCTCTGCATTGAGGAGCCGACTGCCGAGCCTATGATAAGCAGGCTGTTCATAGGCGGCTTTCTGGAGCTTGAGCAGTACCGCCAGGAGATTTTGGATGGAATACTGGACTTTGAGGTCAAGCGCGGAAACTGGGAGTACACCTACCACAGCCGCATTGCCGAGCAATTGCCCTTTATTTACCGCGAGCTAAGGCGAAACCCGGACTCCCGCCGCGCGGTTATCGACGTGCGCGACTGGCGGCACGACACGCGGGAGGATAACGACTCCCCTGCCTGCCTACAGCATATCCACTACTTTATAAGGGGCGGAAGGCTCTACTGCAAGGTGCTGTTTCGCTCGAACGACGCTGTCAAGGCAACGTTTATGAACGCCTTTGCCCTGATTTTGCTGCAAGCGCGGGTGGCGCAGCAGCTTGGTGTTGAAATGGGCAGCTACACGCACAGGGCCAACAGCTTCCACGCCTACGAAAAGGACTTCCCCCTGCTTCAAAAGTATGTGCAGGCGATACGCGCCGGCGAAGTGATAACCTATGACTATGTCGGAGACTGGGACGAGCTCATGGAGGAGTCAAAGCCGGAGATAGCAAGAAAGATAGAGACTCTGAAAAACAGATAACAAACGGGCCGCGTATGCGGCCCGTTATCATTTGCTATGGCACCTGGGTTATTTCCGGGGTTTGAGTCTGCTGTGGGCCGTACTTCTGCAAAAATGGGATTTCCAGCCGTACACCCTCCGGCGTGTAGACAATATACTTCTGAAAGCCGAAGAATACAATTACCGACAGGAGAACGAGCGCCGCAAGCAGAATGCCGAGCACTTTGAGCGCTATTTTAAGCGGCCGGCGCTTTTTATATATTTTCTTATTCTCTCCGCTCAAGTCCCTCTCCCCTTTCGCAGGTTTACCTGTCCTCAATGGCCATAATCTTCCCGACCCGCCTTCCATGACGGCCACCCTCAAATTCGGTGTTTAAGAATATTTCCACCAATTTAAGTGCAAGACCACCACCCACAACGCGGGCGCCGAAGGCGAGCATATTGGCGTTGTTGTGCAGCCTTGCCATCTCCGCGGAGAAGCAGTCGGAGCAGCTCGCGCAGCGGATGCCTCTGACCTTGTTAGCCGCCATGCTTATCCCTATTCCGGTGCCGCAAATCAATATGCCCCTTTCGCATTCGCCCGAGACGACGGCCCGCGCCGCGGCCTCGCCAAAGTCCGGGTAATCGCAGCTCTCCCTCGAAAATGTTCCGAAATCCTTATACTCAAGCCCTTTTTCCTTGAGATACGCAATTATCTCCTGCTTCAGGTCAAAGCCGGCGTGGTCACTTCCCAATGCTATCATCTGTCTATTCCCCTTATAGTTTTATAAATTCTGGCTTTCTGTTTTTGAAAACCGTAAAATACTTGAATCCGACCTCTCTGAGCAGCTCGTAAGCGTCCTCAATATTTGCCCCGACGTCTTCCGGTCTGTGGCTGTCGCTGCCGACCGTTATAATCTCGCCGCCCGCCTCCCTGTAAAGCTTCAAAACCCACTTTTCGGGGAAGGTCGTGCCCGTATTGTCACGAAGTCCGGAGGTGTTCAGCTCTATTCCTTTGCCGCTCTCAGACACCAGCTTAAAGAGCGCTTCAAGCCTGTCCTCAAGGCCCTCCAGCCCAATGTCGAAGCCGCGCCGTTTCATATAGCGCTTTGCATAGCCTATATGCCCCAGAACATCTAAGCAGCCGAGCCTCACAAGCTCAAAATGCTCCTCGACGTACTTTTTCGCAAGCTCTCTGCACTCCTGCTCGCTCTTATACCTGATGCAGAAAAAGTCCGGGTAGTCCCATAGATTATGCAGAGAGCCTATAATGAAGTCAAGCCCCTCGGCTTCTGCTATGGACTGCGCCATCCCTGGCGCGTGATTTGCCTCACCGAATTCGATGCCGAGCCGGAGGTCTATGCACCCGCCCAGCCTCTCGACGGCAAGAGCATATTCCTCCTTAATCCTGTCCCAATGGCTAAAGCAGTCGGGGTTTAAGCCCCCGGTTTCAAAGTGGTCTATATCCACATGGTCGGTGATGCACATTATGGACACTCCTCTTTCGGCTCCGGCGAGCGCCATGTCGTGCATGCTCGCCACCCCGTCGTCGGAGCAATAGCTGTGGGTATGAAAATCTGTTAAAATCATCTTTGTTCCTTTCGAAATTTGCTGTTAAAATGCGGTTAGAGATTACTGCCTCGCAATTAAAACGGCCAGGCCTCCGGTATCCAGCGCAGGAAGTTTGTCGTATACCACTGCGGTACGGCAAGGCCCGTAAGCACGGGGTAGAAAACGGCAAACAGCGCAAGCGCCGAGGCGGTATATAGCAATATCGCCCTCCGATAGTGTCCTTTTCCTTTCTCATACATTTCATTGAAGCAATAGCACAGTGCAAGGACAAGAAACAGCGTAGAGGGAAAGTAATGGTATATAAACACTATACGCGACACCGCAATCCATGGGCCAAGCTGCGAAAGATATCCGATGATAATAAACAGCGCCCTGCCGCCGCGTTTTTTGAAAAAGTCCGTAAACACATAGATAATCGCAATAAGCCCACCCCACCAAAGCACCGGGTTTCCAAAGGCGCCAAAAGCCGATTTTCTGCCGTCGGGCAGATACTCAAGATAATAGAGTATCGGTCGTATATTGAACAGCCATGAAAACCACGGCGATTCGTAGGGGTGCTCTGCCACTAGCTTGCTGTGGTAGCCGAACATAAACTTCTGGTTATCTATTATTATCTTGTAGTAATCGCCGTTGAGGAGCATACCCTCACCCACGGACATGCCCCGGGCAAGACCGTAGGGAATATAGGAAAGAGTATAGATGACCCCTGGGACAATTATAAATGACAAAACAGAAAACAGCACAGTGTCCAGCTCATAGCGGAGAAACTCCCCGCCCCTACCGCTTTTGATGTAGTGCCTGCCGCGCAGTATCTGTCTTATGAGCCAAAGGACAGCCAGGCCCGCGCCCCCGTATATTACAACCCATTTTGAGGCAGCGCCCAGCCCGAAAAAGAGGCCGGAGAAAAAGAGCGGCGGGGCCGTTTTCCAAAACGGCGCCTCGTAGTCCTGGGCGATGTAGCGGTACATGAAAAAGAACATGCCCAGTATGAAAAATACTCCGTAGGTGTCGATGGTGGCTATGCGTGTCTGCACAAAGTGCATGAAATCAAAGGCAAAGAGCGTAGTGCCGCAGGCGGCTATGAGCGTCTTGCCAAAGAGATTTTTCAGAAAGACATACATAAACGGCAGCATAAGCACGCCAAAGAGTGTGCCCATAAAGCGCCATCCAAAGGGGTTCATCCCGAAAAGCCTGATGCCTATCCCTATTATAATTTTACCGAGGGGTGGGTGGGATATTTCATAGGGTTTTTCGTTTTCTATATGCTCGTATGCCGTCCTGGCATGGTATATTTCGTCAAAATAAGCGCTGTTCATATAATTAGGGGACTCGGGGACTAGGTGCTGCTCATCAAACAAAACGGCGGCAGCCTCGGGGAAGGAAATTCTCTCTACATCTATCAGCTCCCCGTCCTCGTTAAAGAGAGCAAGCTCACCCATTTTAAGCGGCTTGTTTTGCGCCCAGATTTGAATGTGCTTCATCGTCGTTTGCACATTCTCAAGATCGACGTAAAGCCAGTTGAAAAGCTTGGCATAGCTTTGTTCAAAGACAAGAGTTTCCGACCAGTCAACTCCGTTTGACGACCAGCGCATGGCATAATTGCCCGTGTGCAGACCCGTATAATACATTATGTCCGTAATTTCCGTGGGCTCGTCCAGCGTCAGGGTAAAGGTGTAGTTCTCCCCCTCAAAGCTGTAAAAGCTCTCCGGTGCTTCGCTGTTGCCCAAGCCAAAAAACGCTACGGCCGCGTATACAATTGTTATTGCGAGCATCAGCGATATATCCCTGCGCCCCATGGGGTAGATGGCATGAGCAAAGGTAAACTTTTTTCCGGCAGAGTTTTCTACGGGGCCCTCGTCCGGTTCAAGGGGCTCGTAAGGCAGCACTGCTTTCTCTTTTTTCTCGAACAGGTAGTATGTGAAAAACATAAGAAGCGCTGCCAGCAGCGCTATTGGAAAGACCAGTGTCGGGGTCAGATACTGAAGAATATCCAAGAAAGAATCCTCCTAAGAAACCGGCCATGCCGCTCAATAAGCCCTTTTTGTCTTAATCTGCTTGAGTTATGAGGCCCTGCGGCCGGGGGCTAAGCACCGCGGTCGGATGCTGTATTGCCGCGGGCTGCTACTATAATATTACAATAAAACTAAAGCAAAAGAAAGTGCTAACCTCAAGTTTATCACGATATTATTCCCATAGAATACGCTTTGACAAATTAATACGCTTTTTGGGCTTTATCACCTTGTTTTTTTGAGTAAGCGTGGAATAAATGAATTTGTAGAGATATATGTCTCATTATTCCGGCAATTTCGGACAAGCGCCGCAATATCGAGTTAGCAAAGGAGCAATACTATGAACGGCATGAAATGGTTTGAGAAGAAATGGTTTGTTAATCTGAAGATCGAAACCCGCCTTAAAATTTGCTTTCTGTTTGTTGCAATAATCGCTGCAGCCCTGGGCCTTGCCTCAATACTGTTTGTATACATAAATAACATACCGCACTGGCCGATATTTGCCATAATAATCGGCCTTGTATGCGTAATCGAAATCGTTATTGCCATTGTCCTCGGGAACATAAACGCTTTTCTGGTCACCGACCCGATGCTGAAAAATGAGCGCATACTCGAAAACTTCTCTTGCGGAAATCTGGATACCAGTAAGATAATCAGAGACAGAGACCGCATAACCAAGGATTATGAAGATGAAATTGGTGTTTTTTCGCGTAAGGTCTCGGGCCTAATGCGCTATATGAGGAATCTCGAAGACAGCATTAAGCAGGTTTCCGAGGGCGATTTGACCGCCGAAGTCCCCATCTGCTCACCGAATGACCAGATAGGAAACGCCTTTTACAAACTGGTCAGCAACTTCCACGGTCTTGTCAACTCCATGGTCAAGGTGATAGAGCAGGTCACCGCGGGCGCTGACCTCGTTTCAAACTCAAGTCAGGCCCTCTCCCAGGGTACGACAGAACAGGCCAGCGCCATTCAGCAGCTCACCGCCGCACTTGAGCAAATCGCTTCACAGACTCAGCTTAACGCCAAGAATGCCGATGAGGCCAACAAATTTGCCAAAAGCGCCAAGGAAAACGCCTCGGAGGGCAACGCGCACATGGCCGATATGCTCAGAGCAATGGAGGACATAAGCATATCCTCGAACAACATAAACAATATCATCAAGGTCATAGATGACATTGCATTTCAGACGAATATACTCGCGCTCAATGCAGCAGTCGAGGCCGCGAGAGCCGGACAGCATGGCAAGGGCTTTGCAGTCGTCGCAGATGAGGTCAAAAACCTCGCCGGAAAATCCGCGGATGCCGCCAAGGAGACTACGGAGCTTATAGAAAACTCCATCAGAAAGGTTGAGGCCGGCTCACGGATAGCCAACCAGACCGCAAATGCGCTAAATGAAATCGTAACTCAGGTCGACCGCGCGGCGAACCTCATCAGCTCAATTGCACAGGCCTCTGCCCAGCAGGCAAGCGGTATCGAACAGATTAACACGGGTATATCACAGGTCTCGCAGGTCATTCAGACCAATGCAGCAGTTGCGGAGGAAAGCGCGGCGGCAAGTCAGGAGCTGTCGGCACACGCCGCCAATCTGATGGAACAGGCCAGCGTCTTCAAGCTGAGAAGCTGAGGG
>JAAYOL010000133.1 GCA_012520395.1 Clostridiales bacterium | reverse complement strand
GTGAATATTATGCCCGATTTCTTCCTGTCGATAATCCTGCTCCTGGTGCTCTCGGCTTCCATGTCCACGCTTGCGGGTCTGGTGCTCACCTCCAGCGCCGCACTGGGGATGGACTTCATCAAGGGCTATCTGAAAAAGGATATGAAGGATGAGAAGGTAACGCTCCTCATGCGCGTTCTCACCATTGTATTTGTCGTTCTGGCTGTTTCTCTCGCACTCATGAACCTCGGGGCTGTTTCCAGACTTCAGAGCCTGGCCTGGGGTGCGATGTCCGGCTTCTTCCTCACACCCTATATGTACGGAATCCTGTGGAAGAGGACGACCAAGGTCGGTGCCATGGCTGGCGGCATAGTCGGTGTGGCCTGCGCCGTTATTCTTCCTCTGGCCTTCAAGATGTCAACCATCAACGCCTGCTTCTATGCCCTGCTCGTACCCATTGCTGTTGTGCCTCTTGTCAGTCTTGTCACCCCGAAACCCAGTGAGAAGTTCCTCGATTTTGCATACAGCACCGATATGAGCGTAATCGGATACGACCACGCGGCTGAAGTGCCTGAAACACAGGAAACGGCCGGGAAATAAGCAACTTGATTTAACGCTAAGGCATACCAGCCAAAACTTTGTATATTTTGTATTAAGCAAAGCGATACCGGAGGGTTGCAGCCCTTCGGTATCGATTTGCTACGGCCTTTGGTCTTAGAATTAATCGGCCGACCCGGCGTGGCTACCTGCGTGGATTCCCTTGCCGGGCGTCAGGCCCCCGGCGACGATGCAAGAATCGACAGAGGCAAGACTGATGATGGTGATTTTCTCCCCACTGTCCAACATGTATTATAGCTCTACACAAAAAACATGTTTTGATTGGTAAAATAGATTGACAAAACCCTTTGGCCATGTTATCATATCCATTGCGTTTCGGTAAAAGAATATTACAGTTTTCGGCTATGGAGAAGTACTCAAGAGGCCGAAGAGGCGCCCCTGCTAAGGGCGTAGGCGTGTTAAAGCGCGCGGGGGTTCAAATCCCCCCTTCTCCGCCATAAAAAGAAGTCCCGCAGTCGTTGAGATTGCGGGATTTTCCTTGTATTTCATATGTAAGTAAATCAAAGCTGCTTCGGACAATCCGCTTTTACTTTACTAATCTAATCAAAGTGCTGTATAATAAATACCAGCCCTTAGATTAGATACATGAGTAAAGATTAATAATGGGTGAATGGAAGGAGGAAATGTAAATGCAATGCTGCCATCATTCTGAAAGCCATGCAATCTGCATCGAACATGTGCCGATCTTTGGCAGCCTAAATCATGAAGAAAAGATGGAGATTGTGGAGATTGCCTCCTCCCGTAGCTTCGAAAAGGGCGAAACGATATATAGGGCAGGTGATGAGGGCGGAACCCTCTTTGTCCTCTATACCGGCAAGGCTAAGCTCTTTCGCCTAAGTGCAAGTGGAAAGGAGCAGGTTCTCCGGCTGGTTGAGCCGGGAGATTTTATCGGCGAGCTGTCTCTCTTTTCTTCCTTGCCCCTCACCGATAACGCCCAGGCGTTGGAGGCGACAACTATGTGCGTTTTGCAAGGTCAGCGTCTTAAGGAGCTGATGGCGAAATACCCCTCCATTGCCTTTAAGGTGTTGGATGAGCTCTCCCGAAGGCTTGAAAAAGCAGAAAACAGAATCGAGGATATCAGCCTAAGCTCGGTGACTAAGAGGGTTGCAGGGGCCTTGCTGGAGCTGTCTGAGGGCAGGCGGGAGTTCCTTCTGCCCATGACCAAGGGGGATTTGGCCTCACAGCTCGGCATGACCCAGGAAACCCTGAGCCGCAAGCTGGCCGCCTTACAGGAGGAAGGGCTAATTCTGTTAAAAGGACAGCGAAAAATCACTATAAAAAATAAATCAGAGCTGGAAGCCGCCGCTCTGGATGAATAGTCCACACCAAACCAAAAGTCAGCAGCTTACACTGCTGACTTTTCCTTATGCTGGCTCCGGGTATAGCAAATCGCATCTTTTGGACAGACCTGTCGGCAATTAGTACATTGATGACAGAGTGCTATGTTGATATGCGCTTTCTTATCCTCTGGGGTAACGGCTATCGCATCGGAGGGACAGGCCTTTTCGCAAAGCTTGCACCCGATACAGGCGGTTTCATCCACCATCCTGCTTCGTCTTGCAATTCGGCCAAACAGCTTCTGAGGCGCGCTAAAGGGGCAAATCAGATTGTGGAATACCGCAGGGCTGTATCTGAGGGTAACAAGAACCGCAAGGGCCAGCCAGATTAGTAAAATAGGTATGTTGACATGCAGAAAACGTTTTGATAAAAGCATCGCCGCTACGCTGACAATCAAAGCAATCCAGGCAAAATAACCCTTTCCCAGCCATTTGGGCGTTTTCTGTGTTTGAATTTTAAGCTTTTTGGCGATCCAGTCAACCGGCACCATCACTGTGTTCATGGGACACACATACCCGCAGTAAATTCTTCCGAAAATCAGCGCAGCCAAAAGGCTGATACCAAACAGCCCGAGCCACAGCATCATCTTTCCCTGTACTATGAGAAAAACGAACAAGGCCAAAAGTAAAAGCCGCACGACGGTAACAATATATTTCATAGAACGCTCCCCCTTGACTTGATATACTTCTATTATACAAATATAATAAGGGGAAAGGTGTTACCGAGGTCACTCTTTTTTAAAGCGGAGAGCAAAATGAAAAAATATATTGAATTAGTAGAGAAAAGCCCTATCTTAAACTGCCTGCCCAAGGAG
>JAAYOL010000132.1 GCA_012520395.1 Clostridiales bacterium | reverse complement strand
GTGCGTGTGGCCGGCTACAGCGCCTACTTCATAAGGCTTTCCGGCGCGGTGCAGGACGAGGTCATAGACAGGACCGGATTTGAGAGTGTTTAACTCTCACACCTAATCTCCTGACAATTCCACACCTTTCTATCTAAAGGACGCATTTTTTTCAATAAACAGGCAAAAATAATGGACAGGGGTGGCAACCGCCGCCCCTGTTCTGTCGCTGACAGGCCATGTTTCTGCGTTTTAACATAGCACAAACTCAACACGGTGGAAGGGTGTTTTTTAATGGCACTATGGATTAGCATTATCGCAATAATTATCGCAATCTTGCTCGGCTGGAAGTATAAATTCAACACAGGTGTTATCGCCCTGGCCTTTGCCTTCATTATCGGCAATCTGATTTTGAACCTCAAGGTTAGTTCGATAATCAACTTCTGGCCCACGACAATAGTATTTTATTTACTCTCAATAGCTCTGTTCTTCACCTATGGCACCGAGAACGGCACGATGGACGTTCTCGGCAAGAAGCTGCTTTATGCGCTCGGCGGAAACGCAAAGCTCATTCCCTTTGCCATCGCTCTCGTCTGCGCAGTAGTAGGAGGTCTTGGCGCGGGCGCCTCCACGCCCGCAATCATCGGCCCCTTTGCCTTTGCAATGGCCATCTCCGCGGGTGTTCATCCCGTAGTTACGGCAATATCTATCGCGTTTGGCAACCTAATAGGCTCAAACAACCCCTTTAACGGTTACGGAGGCGTAATATCAAAAAACCTCATCATTGCCAATGGCGTTGATGAAATTACGACTATGAACTGGTCCTATAAGCTCTGGGCAAACTGCTCAATTATCTCTATAATTATTATCGCAATCTTTTATATCATATACCGGGGCTACAAGGCGGATAAGGTCGCCGTAGAAAAACCCGAATCCTTTTCTCCGATTCAGAGAAAGACCTTTACCGTCATAATAATCGCATTTATTTTTATGGTTGCTCCGGCCATCTTAGCCACTTGGTTCAACACTTCCGTTTTCTTTAGAGCATTAGCCGCCTTCTGCCAGCCGCAGGTTATAATGATTCTTGGCGCGGTCGTATGTGCGTTCATGGACCTTGCCCCTGAGAGGAACGTAATCAGGAAAATACCCATCAACACTATTGTTATGATTGTCGGTGTCTACGTCCTCATACAGGTTGCAACCCAAGCGGGACTTGTAGAGGCCATTTCTAACGCACTGTCAAACTCCATTCCGAAGTTCCTTGTTCCGGCTGCAATTGTCCTCTTCGCGGCTTTCCTCAGCTTCTTCTCCAGCTCCACATCAACGGTCATGCCGCTTATGTATCCGCTGGTACCCGGACTTGCATCCTCGCTCGGCCTGAACCCGGTCACGCTCTACACCTGCATTTTCTTTGGGGGACTGTCAACCGCCGTATCCCCCTTCTCCACAGGTGGTGCACTTACCATAGCATCCTGCGCAGACAACGAGGTCAGAGAAGCGCTTCCAAACAAGATGATTGTTGCGGCTCTTATTACTCCGGCCATCACGATTATTCTTGCAACGCTCGGGCTGTTTAACATTTTCCCCGCATAACGGCGTGACTGAAACTAACAAAAGACGGTGCGACAATTTCGCACCGTCTTTCAGACTGTTAAGACGCCCCCGTAGGATATTTTAAATCAATTTTTCCGGCGGCGTGTACGTCGGAAAAATACCACTGTCCGCGCAAACGTGCGCGACCGGGGGTATCGCGGCATAAGCCGCGTATCCAGGGGGTATTGGATACCCCCTGGAAGCTTGTCGAAACACTTTTCGACAAGCTAAGACGGTGCGATATTGTCGCACCGTCTTGTATTTGTGTCGGGATTTAGTTCCTATTCTGTATTTATACGCTGTTTTCAGCGTCTTCCAAAGACCTATAGCCCATCAGAAGCGCAGTTTCCCTCAGAATATCAATGTAGAGATTCCGGCCCTGCGTAACCCTTTCTTTGTAGAGGGCGCCCAGCAGCCTGAGCGTGTTTTCGCTGTAGGTCAACATCTCTCCCCTGTGATAGGTCTCCGCCGAGGTGACCCACGGGCTGTCGGAGCTCCTTCGGATGGGTCTGCCCCGCCCGGCAAGCTTGGGGTAGCTCCGGCGATACTCCTCCGCCCATTTAACAGTCTGCTCGACAAGGGGTGCTACCAGCGCCTCCTTCTCAGCAGATACGGCCGGGAGCAAATGTTTGATTTTTTCGTATTCCTTTGGGGAGGTGGACTCCATCATATAGGCATACTTCTCAGTCATAAGATTTCTGCCGGAAGCCCGGGCCGCCCTAAGGTCGTCCAAATAGCTTTTTAGAGAGGCCTCGTCCCAGCCCGAAAACTGCGCGGTTCGCATTACGGTGAACTGGGGCCTGTCTTGCTGACAGGGGGCCGTTCCGCCCTCATTCTGAGTGGTGCTGAACATTTCCCATTCTATATCCAGTATAGCCTTCAGTGTATCGGACATTTTCCCATCGCCCTCCTCAAAGGTCGTTATCAGTCGCTTAAAAGCCTCTCTCTGGCCTTAAGGCTGCTCTGGTACAGCGGACTGTCCTCGCCCATCTCCTGACGGAATATGTCCACCGCCTTGTCCATATACTCGGTAACCTTTTCCCTTTCGCCCAATCCGTGGTGGGCAAAGGCAAGGTTGCTTAAGGTCGTGGCCAATACATAGCCGTTGTTGGGCAGGTCGTTTATAAGCGCCAAAGCCTTTTCAAAACTGCCCTTAGCCTCCTCATATCGCTTCATATCCTGATATACCAGGCCCTTGTTGTTGAGGCAACTGGCATAAAGCTCGGGCGGGGCCGGTTTTTCACTGGTCTCGTAGAGCTTCTGCGAGTCATCAAACATCTTAAGCGCCTTTTCAAACTCCCCGGTAAGCCTGTAAAGACCGGCGAGGTTATTAAGCGTTGTCGCATAGTCAAGACTTGTGGTATCGTCTATGGACTCATGGAGACCTTTGGCAAGCATAAAGGCCTGCTCGCCCCTCTCATAATTCCCCCTGCTTCGATAGAAGCCGCCCAGCTCATTTAAAATGGCGCTCTGCCCGACAAAATCCTCCGGATGCTCCTGCTGGAAGGCGCTGAGCGCCTCATTGAGCCAAACCTCAAGCTCCTGGTCGTTCATTATTGCGCAGTTCCTGTCAAATTCGGCAAATACTTCCCAAACGTTCATAGTAGCTCCTTCCGCCGACTCGTCGGCTATCATTTTTTCAGCCTCCTATTACGGCGGTCAGCCCGTAAGACTCCACAAGAGCTCTGAGTTCCTCCATGTGTTCGTCCGTGGGTACCTCGGCTGAAAACACAACTTCCCCCTCCATGCGCTCTGTCTTGGATTCACCAAGATGGTGATAGGGCAGCAAATGTACCTTTACATCCTTTCCCAGCTTTTCGACTATGAACTGAGCCAGGGCACTTATGTTCTCCCGGCTGTCATTGTAGCCCGGAATGGTAGGCACTCTCGCCGCTATGGGTTTTTTCGCCTCGTGATAGACCTTTATTGCGTTTTCAAGTATCAGCTCGTTGCCCACGCCCGTGCCTTCCTTATGCTTTGCGCTGTCCATATGCTTGAAATCGTACAGCACGAGGTCGGTGTACTCCAGTACCTTTGAAAATACCTCCCACTTTGCAAAGCCACAGGTCTCAATGGCTGTGTGTATGCCCGCCTGCTTGCAGAGCTTGAGTATCGCCAGAGCAAACTCGGGCTGCATGAGAACCTCTCCGCCGCTGATGGTTACACCGCCTCCGGATGTTTTATAGAACAGCTCGTCCTGTCGAACCTTCTTGACAACCTCTCCGGCCGTCTTTGTCTCTCCGACTATCTCTCTCGCCTCGGTCGGGCAGACCTTGACACATTCGCCACAGGCGTTGCACTTGTCGCGGTCGGTTTTGGCCTTGCCATCTACGATGGTTATGGCACCGTTGGGGCAGACTGGAACACACTTTCCGCAGCCTATGCATTTTTCAGACATGAAAAAGAGCTTCGGCTCCATGGTGCACGACTCAGGATTCTGGCACCACAGACAGCGCAGAGGACAGCCAGAGAAAAAGACGGTTGTGCGGATTCCCGGCCCATCGTGTATTGAATAGCCCTGTATGTTAAATACTTTTCCTTTTACACTCGCCAAATCTTCCATAATTATTACCTCTTACGTTGTTCAAATTGTTTATAACCGCTCAAATTATAGCTTATTATATAAAGACATGCAATCGTGGCGGAGATTTTTGTACTCAGCGCACAAATAATAAGTATTTCTTGTAGTTTTTATCTATCCCACTTATCCGCTAAAGCCTTGAGCTCTTCCGTGAATTTCCTGAGATCCCTGTTTGCACCGCCCCTGTTGCGGGAAATGACCTCAAGCAGCCTCTCGCCCATCCGCTTGAGCTCGCTAAAGACCGGCGGGTCATAATCGGCTGCGCTCTTGCGTTCAGGGGTGTAGCCGGCCCTTTCCATGGTGTTTGTGAGAAGGTCATAGACCTCGGTATATTCGGGCGCGTGTGCTTCGATGCCCATTTCATTTAATGTTTCAACAAAGCTTAAAATCACATCAGCTTTTCCGTGCACAGCAAATACCTGCTGCGGCTTGGGATTATAGGCGGACAGCCATCTCTTGAGGCCCTCAAGGTCGGCGTGTGAGGACATACCCTTAAAATTAACTATCCTTGCCCTTACCACTATCTCCTCGCCGAACAGCTTCACCTTTTTTTCCCCTTCGAGCAGCCTCCTGCCGAAGCTGCCCTCGGCCTGGAAGCCAACGAATACCACCGAGCATTCGGGGCGCCACAGATTATGCTTGAGATGGTGCCTTATACGCCCAGCGTCGCACATTCCGCTAGCGGATATTATGACCTTCGGCGTCATATCGTCGTTGAGCGCACGGGATTCATCCGTCGTCTGCGTCAGCTTCAGATTCGGGAAGCACAGCATATGCTCACCGTCGAGAATCAACGCCTTCGCCTCGTCGTCCATATAGCCCGTCAGGTCACCGCTGAAAATTTCAGTGGCGCGCTTTGCAAGCGGACTGTCGACATACACTTCAAAGTCGGGCAGGCTCTTTACGAGCCCACGCTTCTTAATATCACGGAAGAAGTACAGCAGCTCCTGTGTTCTTCCAACTGCAAAGGCGGGAATAATCACATTGCCGCCCTTGGCAAAGGTTTCGTCCAGTATCTCGGCCAGACCGTCAATGTATTCGCCGTCGCCCTCGTGGTACCTGTCGCCATATGTACTTTCGGTAACCACATAATCGGCCTCTGTAATAACGGAGGGGTCGCGGATTATGGGCTGATCGACATTGCCAATATCCCCTGAAAAAACTATTTTCTTTGTAACGCCGCCCTCGGTCATCCATATCTCCGCAAACGCAGATCCCAGGAGGTGACCCGCGTCAGCAAAGCGGCAGCTGATCCCTTCACATATCTCAAACTTTTCGTTGTAATCGAAGGTCTTAACCAGCTTCAAGCACTTTAAAACGTCCTCAGCGGTATAGAGCGGCTCCTTCGGTTCCCGGCCGGCACGCTTGCCCTTCTGATTTTCCCATTGGGCATCGCTCTCCTGAATATGGGCGCTGTCCAGAAGCATAATGGATAAGAGCTCCGCGGTGAGTCTTGTCGCAAATATCTCTCCCCTAAACCCCCTCTTCACGAGTAGAGGCAGGCGTCCGGAGTGGTCAATGTGCGCATGGGTGACTATCACATAGTCTATTTCCGCCGCATTGAAGTGAAGAACCTCGTTGTCCCTCTCATCCCTCCCCTGCTGAAGTCCGCAGTCTACCAGCACGCGTTTTCCGCCCGTAGCAAGGTGGAAGCAGCTTCCCGTCACCGATCTTGTGGCACCATAAAAGGTGAGCTTCATTTTTTGACCCCCAATTTAATTAAATTCGCGTAATTACCGAATCGTCGTTAAATATCCAGTCGCGGACATTTGTCATGGTATACTCCTGCGCGCCCGTCCGGCAGACGACACGACGAATACCTGCATTTATGATCAAACGCCTGCACATGGTGCAGGGCGTTGTATCGCTCAGATACTTGCCGGTTTTGACATCTCTGCCCGATAGATAGAGTGTGCTCCCTATCATGTTCGAGCGCGCGGCAGAGATTATGGCATTTGCCTCGGCATGAACGCTTCGGCAGAGCTCATAACGCTCTCCGCTGGGAATCTGGAGGGTCTCACGCGCGCAAAACTGGGTGTCAATGCAGTTTTTCCGCCCCCTGGGCGCGCCGTTATAGCCCGTGGCTATGATTTCATCGTTTGAGACGATTATGGCACCGTAGCGGCGGCGCAGGCAGGTGGACCTCAGCAGAACAGCGTCGGCGATGTCGAGATAGTAATTTATCTTGTCCTTGCGTTCCATGTTATTTCCTCCCACAAATGAGTTTTATACCTTTAGTTCTTCGTCCTCTCCCTTAAGCGCCTCGGGATAGCGCTCCAGAATCGGCTTCACATGCTCGCATATCAGCTCGGTTACCTGAGAGGGGCAGCGACCGATATAGGCCTCAGGCCTTATCTCGGCGACAATTTCCTCTCTGGTGAGGCCGAATGCAGGGTCCGCGGCTATCCGATCTATCAGATCGTTGGGCCGCCCCTCCTCCTTTACTGTCCGGCCCGCCGCTATGGAGTGGAGCCTTATACGCTCGTGCAGCTCCTGGCGGTTGCCCCCGCGCTTTACGGCGCTCATCATAATGTTCTCCGTCGCCATAAAGGGCAGCTCCTCCGAAACATGCTTTTCTATGACCTTTTCGTAGACCTTGATGTTCGATGCCACATTTAAATAGATATTGAGAATGGAGTCTACCGCAAGGAAAGCCTCCGGAATGGAAATGCGCCGATTGGCCGAGTCGTCCAGTGTGCGCTCAAGCCACTGGTTGTATGCCGTCATTGAGGGGTTGAGTGCGTCGGCAATAACATATCGCGCAAGTGCGCAGATGCGCTCACAGCGCATGGGGTTTCTCTTATAGGGCATGGCAGAGGAGCCTATCTGCTTGCCCTCGAAGGGCTCCTCAAGTTCCTTCAGATGAGACAGAAGCCTCATGTCAGTGGCGAACTTGCCGGCGCTCTGTGCAATGCCCGACAAGGCGGAGATCACAAAGTAATCTATCTTTCTCGAATAGGTCTGACCGGACACGGGCACGGTGGCGCTAAAGCCCATCTCCTCGGAAATAAGCTCGTCGGCGCGCTTGACCTTATCCTCATCACCGTCAAATAGCTCCATAAAGCTCGCCTGTGTGCCTGTCGTGCCCTTAGAGCCCAAGAGCCTCAACAGGTCTATCCTGTGCTCCAGCTCGTGGAGGTCAAGTATGAGGTCATAAAGCCAGAGCGAAGCGCGCTTGCCCACCGTCGTAAGCTGGGCAGGCTGGAAATGCGTAAAACCCAAGGTCGGCAGGCTTTTATACTCGTCGGCAAACTTAGCAAGTCTTGAAATCAGCCTTACAAGCTTGTCCCGAACAAGCATGAGCGCCTCGCGCATGATTATTATATCGGTATTGTCCGTAACATAGCAGCTCGTCGCACCCAGATGTATTATGGGCATGGCCTGTGGGCAGACCTTGCCATAGGCGTGCACATGCGCCATGACGTCGTGCCTCAGCTCTGCCTCCATCTTGGCGGCATAATCATAGTCAATATCGTGTATGTGGGCCTCCAGCTCCTTAATCTGCTCGTCACTGATTGGAAGTCCAAGTGTCTTCTCCGCTCTCGCGAGGGCTACCCAGAGCCTTCTCCAAGTCGAAAACTTCTTGTCCGGAGAAAACAGATAGAGCATGTCCTCGCTCGCGTATCTTGATGCCAGCGGGCTTTCGTATGTGTTCTTGCTAATTTGGACCCACTCCTTATGATAAAAAATTAAACGCAGGGCCCGGGGCCCTGCGTTTAATTATACATTATTTTTTATTACTTTTCTACATCTTTTAGAAAATTCTCAAGTCTGTCTAAGCCCTTATTGATGTCCTCCATAGAAGCGGCATAGGTCCAGCGTACATAGTTCGGCGCCCCGAAGCCGCTGCAGGGCACGACGGCCACCCCGGCCTTTTCAAGCAAGGCCATCGCAAAGTCGTCGCCGTCCTTGATATAAGTACCCGCTATGGTCTTTCCAACCAGCTTTTCCACGTTCATCATAATGTAGAACGCGCCCTCCGGCATGAGGCAGCTTACATGCTCCAATGAATTGACGCGCTTTACTATGTGGTTGCGGCGCTGCTCAAACACACGGCGCATCTCCTCGACGCTCTCCTGCTCTCCGAGCAGGGCCTCCTCAGCGGCAAACTGAGAGATGGTGCTTGGCGCACTCGTCGAATGGCTGAGGTAATTGGACATAACCTTTGCTATCTGCTTGTTTGCGAGTGCATAGCCTATGCGCCAGCCGGTCATGGCGTAAGATTTTGATACGCCGTTTATTATGATTGTGCGCTCTTTGGCGTCCTCGCTCAGGGAGGCGAAGCTGACAAATTCCTTTCCGTCGTAAACGAGCTTGTAGTAAATCTCATCGGAAATAACGTAGATGTCGTGCTTTTTGCACACTTCGGCGATGGCAAGGAGCTCGTCGCGCGAATACAGCATGCCCGTGGGGTTCGAGGGGTTATTGAGGACAATTGCCTTCGTTTTGTCAGTAATTGCGCTCTCAAGCTGAGAGGCGGTTATTTTGAAAGCGGAGCTTTCCTCGGCATTTATTATAACAGGCACTCCACCCGCCATTTTTATTGCCTCATAGTAAGTAACCCAGTAAGGCGCGGGCAGGACTATCTCATCGCCGGGATTTGTGACGGCCACCAGCGCGACAAAAACATTATGCTTCGCGCCGCTTGCCACGACTACATTGGTGAAGTCGTAGTCAAGGTCAAAATCCTCCTTGAAGCGCTTGCACACAGCACGGCGAAGCGACTCGGTTCCCGCGGCGGGGGTGTATTTTGTACGTCCCATTTCTATGGCCTTGATGCCCGCTGCCCTTATATTATCGGGGGTCTGAAAATCAGGCTCACCCGTACCGAAGCCGACGATATCGGCCCCTTCGCTTTTCAGTTTTTTCGCAAGGCTGTCTACTGCCAGCGTTGTTGAAGCCTGTACGGCAGAAGCAGTGCTGGAAAGTGACTTCATAACATACCTCCATACCATTGATAATTTACAATATTATATTAGCAATCCTGCAAAATTGCAACTGCTAAAACAAAATTATTTGATAAAATGAAATATTTCTTTACGCAGAATTCAAATATGTCTGTTTTCTACAAAAAGCTATTGTTGCTAAAATAAAATAACAATAAACATTGACAGCGGGAATCATCCGTGGTAAACTTGGAAAAACCAGTTTACTGGGAGGCAAGGATGTTTAACTACATTTACGGCATAATTATTATAATCAGCATTATCATTATTGAGATTATTGATAATGCCGATTTGCGTTGTGCTGGAAACGAGGTTAACATCACCTGATAAGAGTGAATTGTTGAACGAGTCTTGCGGCAAACGCTGCAAGACTTTTTTGTTTACCATTTTTAGTGACATAAATTTTTTGGAGGGCAATATGTATAACGAAATCAAGATGATGGCGAACAGAATCAAGGAGCTTCGCACTGTCTGCGACGTCTCCGTATCCGAGATGGCAAAAGTGACCGGGCTGAGCGAGGCCGAATACCTGGAAATGGAAAGCGGCACGCGAGACCTGTCCTTTACCTTCCTGCACAAATGCGCGCAAAGATTTAACATCGATATTTCCGAGCTCGTCATGGGCGATATGCCGAAGCTGTCGAAGTACACTCTCTCCCGTGCCGGCGAAGGCATGCCCATAAAGCGACGTGAGGGCTTTAACTACCAGCATATTGCTCCCCTGCTGCGAAGCCGTCTGGCCGACCCCTTCGTAGTTACCGCAAAGTACAGCCGCAAGCTGGAGGATGCGCCAATAACCCTCTCCACGCATGGCGGGCAGGAGCTAAACTATGTGCTCTCGGGCACTCTTAAGATTCAAATAGACGACCATGTCGAAATGCTTAGAGCCGGTGACAGTGTCTATTACAATGCCAGCATACCACACGGCATGGTGGCCGTCGGCGGAGAGGACTGCACCTTTATATCGGTCGTGATAAAGGGCGAGGACGTGGGGGATGATTATAAGCCCGTCCCCGTCAAGGCCCCGGCCTACACATCTAGCCAGGACTCCCTGATTTACCAGAGATTTGTAACCGAGACCCTTGACGAAAATGGTTACCTTAAGGACATCGCCTTTAATCCTCCGTCAAATTACAACTTTGCCTTCGACGTTGTTGACGAGCTTGCAAAGAAGTGCCCGGACAAGACGGCCATGCTCTGGCTGTCCAAGGACAAGGAAAAGCGAACCTTCACATTTGCCGACATGTCTAAATACTCCTCCAAGACCGCAAATTACCTCAAGTCACTCGGCATCGGCAAGGGCGACAAGGTTATTCTGGTCTTAAAGCGCCATTATCAGTTCTGGTTTATCATCAACGCCCTTCACAAGCTGGGCGCTGTGGCGATTCCCGCGAGCAATCTGCTGACCGCGCACGACTTTGACTACCGCATAAACGCTGCCGGTATCAAGGCCGCCATCTGCACCGTTGAGGGCGATATACCCAGGCACGTTGATGAGGGCAGCGTGAACGCTCCCTCACTCAAAATAAAAATTTCCGTAAACGGAAAGGCCGAGGGCTGGAACAACTTCGATGCCGAGGTCGAGGCCTTCCCGGACACCTTTGAGCGCCCTGAAGGAATGTCCATAGACGACCCAATGCTCATGTACTTCACCTCCGGAACTACGGGTCACCCGAAAATTGCGGTCCATTCCTATGCCTACCCCCTTGGCCATATTATAACCGCCCGGTTCTGGCACAATGTTGACCCGAACGGCCTGCACTTCACCGTTTCTGATACGGGCTGGGGCAAGGCGGTCTGGGGCAAGCTATATGGCCAATGGATGTGCGAGGCGGCCGTATTCACTTATGATTTCGACAAGTTTGAGGCGCAGGATATGCTGCCCCTGTTCAAGGAGCATAATATAACCACCTTCTGCGCGCCTCCGACAATTTACCGCTTCTTTATAAAAGAGGATCTGAAAAGCTACGACCTGAGCTCCCTGAAATATGTGACCACCGCAGGAGAGGCGCTCAACCCCGAGGTCTGGCAGCAGTTCAGGGCCGCAACGGGATTGAAAATCATGGAGGGCTTCGGCCAGACCGAAACGACATTGACCATTGCAAACCTCGTCGGCTCTGAGCCAAAGCCGGGCGCAATGGGCAGACCCTCCCCTATGTACGACGTCGATATAATCAATGCAGACGGAAGGCCAGCTAAAGTCGGCGAGGTAGGTGAAATAGTCATACGCACCGCCAAATGCACACCCTGCGGAATGTTCTCAGGCTACTACAAGGATGCCGAGAAGACCCACAGCGTCTGGAATAACGACGTTTACCATACCTGCGACATGGCCTGGCGTGATGAGGACGGCGTCTTCTGGTACGTCGGAAGGACGGACGACGTTATCAAATCCTCCGGCTACCGCATCGGCCCGTTTGAAATTGAGAGCGTACTGATGGAGCTTCCCTATGTCCTCGAGTGCGCGATAACGGGGGTTCCCGACGAGACCCGCGGGCAGGTGGTAAAGGCCTCGATCATACTCGTCAAGGGCAAGGAAGGCTCCGACGAGCTAAAAAGAGAGATTCAGGAATATGTCAAGGAGCGCACCGCGCCCTATAAATACCCGCGAATAGTTGATTTCGTCTCGGAGCTTCCCAAAACCATAAGCGGTAAAATCCGCCGTATTGAAATCCGGGAAAAGCACGGTAAGTGAGTCCGTAGCGGGTGCGGCTGAATATCGGCCGCACCCGCTACTCCCGCTGTTTGACCGACTGCCCTCACCCGAGTATTCATAAATCCAGCTAAAAACTATTAACTCTCCCCCCGGCCTTTTGCAATAAATCGACTAAAATTGTAAAACATCTCCATAATTCGGATTTATTTCTTAAATTGTGTTGACTTTTTCAATTTCCTATGCTATCATATAGCGACAGAGAATTATAAACATATCCAGTATAAAGGCAAAACAGGCGAAAGCTTGTGGCGCAAAGCTAATAGGGCCCTCGGCTCATCCAGGGCAGCCAGCTGCTACTGCTTATTTTGGCAGTGGCATTTTATTTTATATGGACATCTAAAGTCTCGTTAATTTTCAAACCGAAGCACAGGGGCAAAGCAAGCGAAAGCTTGCGACGCAAAGCTATCAGGGCCCTCGGTTCATCCAGGGCAGCCAGCTGCTGCTGCCGATTTATGCACCGTTTTACATTCCGGGGCGTTTATCAGCAGTATGAGGCAAAATTACTAAATCAGAAGGAGTATTTAAAATGAAAAAGACTATTGCTCTGTTCGCCCTTGTTCTTTGCATACTCGCGGGTCTCGTATCCGGCAGCTTGGCCTTGTATACCACTACAGCTGAATTTGACGGAGTGGGCTCCGTAGTTGCCAAGAAATTTGTTCTTACGGCGGAAGGCACCCAAGGTTTTGGGGATAATCTGCTCATAGCTCCGGAGGATAAAGTTGAATCTGTTTTTACCGTTTCTAATTTTGACGGCACGAACGTAACCGAGGTGCCCATGGAACTCGACATAGAGATCGTAATTGAAGACGCTGCGGAGGATATAGCTGCGATTCCCAACATCGTCGCTAAACTTATTGACACAACCAACAGTACTGAATATCCAATCCCCCTGACTGATGGCAAAGGAAGCCTCGACCTTTCCGTTCCTACTGCTTTTGAAGCAAATGAGGAGCTTACGTTTACATATAAGTTAGAGTTTTCTGGGATTCAAACGATGCAACCGACTTCATCTATCAGGGCCCGAGCTTCGGTACCAAGTACAGCGTAACTGTGACCGGCACACAGATTGCGGAATATCTTGTGAATGGTGGCCCGGAGACTTATACTCCGTAAGCATAACCCCAGCACAAGTCCTTTACAGTAAATAAGTTTTATAATATAATAACCCCGATCTTTAATTAGACCGGGGTTATTACATTATAATCCGAGTATAAGTATGAAACTGGCTAAGCTTTGGACAGCTTATAATAAACGATGCCCAGCACAGCAGATTTCGCACCGTTTACTTGCTCAATTTGCGACTTTGAGTTAAGCGAAAGGAATGGTCTTAGTAATGCAAGAGGCAAGGAAAGGACTGACGACACCCGAGCAGCTTGAGGAAATGAAGCGCAAGCTGGCAGAGGCCTCAAATCCCGAGGGCGCTGCCAAGCTCAAAAAGAAGCAAATCTCAAAGCATCTCGCAAACATCCTTTTCTTAATCGTCATATTTTGTATGCTTTTTGTCCTCTACCAGATAATTTCAGTCAAGAGAACGGGCGAGGCGCCCAATATCTTCGGATATTACCTTTACAATATAGAGACCGAAAGCATGTCCCCCACTCTTCCGATCGGAAGCGTAATCCTCTCTCGCCGGCTCTCAGACCCCTCCAGGCTGGAATCCGGAGATATCGTGACCTATATTAATCTTGAAGGCGAGCGGGTGACCCATAGGATAATGGAGGTTTCAAAGGATATAGACGGCAACACTGTCTTCCGTACTAAGGGAGATAATCCGGTCAACGATATGGACAAGGATTTTTTGACTCCCGACAGGATAGAATCAGTATTTCTACTAAGAATACCGCTGTTTTAGTTGCCGGATGAGTT
>JAAYOL010000021.1 GCA_012520395.1 Clostridiales bacterium | reverse complement strand
GCCTTCTTTACCTTGGATTTAAAGCTCATATTCTGCCTTGACATGCGGTACTTCATCGGACGCAGGGTTCTCGAAAGATCCTCTCTGCAGAAGACAAGGTAGTTGAGTATGGCGATTATCGGCAGGAAGTTCATGGGGAAGGAAGTAATCCGGAAGATATAGAGAAAATACAGTGCGTTGACAAGGGCCAGCCACTTGATTTTTATCGGGATAAAGAAGAACAGCATCACCCTTGTGTCAGGATAGAGAGTCGCGAAGGCGAAGAACATGGAGAGGTTGATATAGTGCGAATCAAGCCCTGCTGCAATGGAGGAGGCGCCGGTGATGCCCCAGACCAAAAATCCGAAAATAACATTCAATATTACTCCGCTGAAATAATAGATTGTGAACTTGCCGCTGCCCCAGGTGTTTTCCAGTGTGTTACCGATAAAATAATAGAAGTATAAAAATAAGGCAACAAAAAAGACATTGCCGCCCTGCGGAATCAGCACAAACGTAAAAAGACGCCAAACCTCTCCCGCCACTATTCTGGATGGGATGAAGTAGAGATAACCCCGGAAAAGGCCCGTCGTATCCATCATAGAAAACAGATAGACTATTGCGTTGCCTATAACGATAAACAGCATAAGGTTGGGTATACCAAAACGCGGGTGCTTGGCACAGAATCTGTCTACCGCGCGAATAATGAATTTCAAAGAATCTCCTCCAGATTGCTAGATTAAATGATTATGCAGCCGCAAAAGGAGTGGCGACACCCCTATACCAGTCTTTTATTAATCAAAAAAATTATACCAAATATTACTACGATTGTCCAATACGTATTTTAGACAAAAAAGAACGTTTGAAATCGAATTTTGGGCTTTTAGTAGCAATTTATTAGTGTTATAATATAATTTGTATAACAAAAAAGCAAAGGCTGCCGGATTAGCTGCCTTCCCGCCCGGCGGCGTCTATATAAAGGAGAGAGATAAATGTCAAACAGAGTCTTTACATCAGAATCAGTCACCGAGGGCCATCCCGACAAGATATGCGACCAGATATCCGATGCGGTTTTAGACGCTATACTATCTGAGGACAAGAACGCCAGAGTCGCCTGCGAGACAATCGCGACGACCGGTATGGTGCTCGTTATGGGCGAGATAACAACCAAGTGCTATGCCGACATCCCGGCGATAGTCCGTGATACGGTTAAGAAAATAGGCTATGACAAGCCCGAATACGGTTTTGACGGCAACTCCTGCGCAGTTCTCAGCTCGATAGACGAGCAGAGCCCGGACATAGCTCTGGGCGTAGATAACTCGTTTGAGTACAAGGAGAGCGGAGACGACGCGGCTGACAAGACAGGGGCCGGCGATCAGGGCATGATGTTCGGCTATGCCTGCGACGAGACTCCCGAACTTATGCCGGCCCCCATATCAATGGCCCACACCCTCGCAAGGAGGCTGGCAGAGGTCAGAAAGAGCGGGCAGCTTAGCTTCCTTCGCCCCGACGGGAAGACCCAGGTCTCCGTGGAATATGACGGTGATGGCAGGGTTTCCCGTTGTGCTGCTATCGTGGTCTCGACCCAGCATTCGCCCGACATCGGGATAAAAGAGCTGCGTGAGGCGGTGTACGACGCTGTTATAAAGCCCGTGATTCCCGAAAAGTACATTGACGGAAAAACGAAAATATATGTCAACCCCACCGGCAGATTCGTTGTGGGAGGGCCTATCGGAGACTCCGGACTTACAGGCAGAAAGATAATAGTCGATACCTATGGCGGCTACGGCGCGCACGGTGGCGGTGCTTTTTCGGGCAAGGATCCGACGAAGGTTGACCGCAGCGCCGCATATATGGCCCGCTATGTCGCTAAAAACATAGTTGCGGCAGGTATCGCCAGGCACTGCCAGATAGAGCTCGCCTATGCCATAGGCGTAGCCCGCCCGGTCTCGGTGTTTGTAGACACAAAGGGCACGGGAATCATGCCCGATGAGCGCATTGCCAAGATGGTTTTGGACAACTTTGATTTGCGGCCGGCCAAAATTATAGAATATCTCGATTTAAGGCGCCCCATATACAGGCAGGTAGCCGCTTACGGCCACTTCGGCCGACCCGACCTTGACCTGAGCTGGGAGAAGACCGACATGGCGGACAAGCTCAGGGGCCTTGTCTGAGACTTTGAAAGGACTGATCAAGCGAATGCCGGCAATCAGCGTGATAATACCCGTCTATAAGGCGGAGAGCTTTATAAAAAACTGCGTGGACTCGGTGCTCTGGCAGACTATGGCCGACATAGAGCTTATACTTGTCGATGACGGCTCACCCGACAAAAGCGGGGAAATCTGCGACAGCTACGCCCTCAAGGACGAGCGTGTGCGCGTCATCCACCGTGAAAACGGGGGAGTGAGCGCCGCGCGAAACGACGGTATTGCAGCGGCAAGGGGCGACTACATCCTGTTTGTCGACAGCGACGACCATATAGACAAAACAATGTGTGAAACACTACTCCGCGCCTTGAAATCACAGGGCGCCGACACGGCGGCCTGCGCACATTTCAATCTGTTCCCCGGCGGTGAGAAGGGCCCGGAGTCCTTCCCGTTGGATGAGGGCGTCTATGGTACAAAGGAGATTCTCGATTCAATTGTGCGCCCGCTTCTGAAGGACAGAATTGGCGAGGACGTTTTCAACGGCTATGTCTGGCGGTATCTGTTCAGCCGCGCCATTATATCCGAAAACGCGATAAGATTCTCCGGTGCCTATCTTGAGGATGAGCTGTTTCTGATTGAATACTTTTGCCATGCGCAAAGGCTCGCAGCTGTCTCTAAGCCGCTTTACTACTACCATCAAAACCCCGGCTCCGTCACAAGACGATACCTGAAGGACTTTGAAAGCACCTTCCTGTCCTCCTTCGAGGCGAAGCGCGCCCTTGTCAAGAAACACTCGATAGACTGTATAGAGGGCTGGGAGGACATAACTCTTTGGGCCGGTCTTTTGATTGCCATAGGCAACGAGTACGCGCCCGGCAATGCCATACCGCTCTCAGACAAACGCAGAAACGTTATTGCCCTGTGCGCTCGGGAACCGTTTAGCTCGGCCATAGCCTCGGGTAAGCCACGCGGGGCAGGGAAACGCAAGCAACTGGTCATAGACCTGGTTTCATCGAAGAACTATACCATTCTTACACTGCTCTACGCGCTCAAGAACAGGGGCAGATAATACCTTTTGGAGGAAGATGATGAACACAGCCTCGGAAAACAACAATACAAGCATTTTACAGCGCCTCTGGAACGCGATAAGAATGAGCTTTATAGCGAGCCTGCTTGTCACCCCGGCGCGCTTTCCCCTTGAGATTCCGCGGGAGAGCGTGATAGACAGGGCCTGGAAGGACAGCGTCGGATACAGTGTGTTTGACTGGCTTTGCAATCTCCTGCCCAGGCTATTAGGGGCACTCTATCGGCGCTTTGAAGGCCTGTTTGAAGGCAGTGCGGTCTTCCTTTGGCTGGGCAGCCTTTCGGACAGGCTGGGGCTTATTTCAGGCCTTTTCCTGGCGCTGGTCCTTGCTATCCCCCAGAGCTACTGGAACAACCTGTATAGTCTTATTGGCGCCTTGGCGCTTGCTTGCCTGTTTTTAGTGCACTCTATGAGAAAGAAGGGCGGCTTTCGCACGGAGCTAATAAGCCCTTATCTTCTGGCCTTTGCCGCATTTATAGCGGTGGCCTTTATATTCTCATCCGACCGCTCGCTGAGTCTGCGCTTTTTCCTTTTTCATGTAACCTGCATGCTGCTTGTGCTGATAATCGTCAGCTCAATCAAGGACAGAAAAAGCCTCTACGCCTTCCTTATCGCCATGCTCGCAGGCTTTGCCATAGCTGCGCTCTACGGCTGCTATCAGGGCAAGACGGGAGTTGAAATAGTCCGCTGGCAGGTGGATATGGAGGCCAACGCCGGAATGCCGGGCCGCGTCTATTCCTTTTTTGAGAATGCCAATGTTTTTGCCGAGATATTGGTAATGCTCATCCCCTTTGTAGCGATTATGGTAGTAAATGAAGCTGAAATTCTCGGCAAAATCATAGCGCTCATTATCCTTGGGGCGGCGCTGGCGGCTCTCGCGATGACATATTCCAGGGCGGGCTATCTCGCAATAGTGGTCGTGTTTATGGTCTTCCTGCTATTTAAGAACTGGAAGCTAATACCTCTGTTCCTTGTCGTCGGAATACTCTGTCTGCCGCTTTTGCCGGACACCATATTTAACCGTATAACGACCATAGTAACCGGCGACTCATCGATAAACAGCCGTTATGTAACCTATGATTCGGCAAGGAAATACCTGTCTGACAACTGGCTGACGGGAACGGGCCTCGGCACAGACATTGGGCAGAGAGTGGTGAACAGCGCCTCCTACTATTCCAACGGCTTTAAGTATATACACAGCCACAATACCTATGTGCAGATATGGATTGAGACCGGGATTCTGGGCATACTTTCCTTCCTTGCCGCCTTAATAAACTGGTTTAAGCGCTCCTCGGCGTGGATTGTGGACAAAGACTGCCCCAATGACCTTAAAAACATTATCATGGCGGGCGTTGCGGGCATAATTGGCGTTCTGGTCTTCGGACTGGTGGACTACATTTGGTTTTATCCCCGGGTAATGGTTGTGTTCTGGGCCGTTATCGGGGTTACAATAGCAGCAGTAAAGATTGCCTCCGATGAAGCATACGGAGAAAAGGGAGAGGATAGCCTCACATGACAGATGAAAGACGCGAAGGCGTGATAGAGGGCAGAAACGCAGTGATCGAGGCTTTACGCGCGGGACGGCCCATTGACAAAATATATATTGCCAAGGGTGAGACCGACGCAACGCTCGGGCACATTGCTTCAAGAGCGAGGGCTAAGGGCATCGTCGTTGTCGACGCCGACAGGCGAAAACTCGACTATATGAGCGTGACGCACTCCCACCAGGGCGTCATAGCCTTGGCCGCAGTGCGCGAATACTCATCAGTAAGCGACATACTGGAAATTGCCGAGGAGCGGGGCGAAAAGCCTCTCATCATAATATGCGACGAGATATCCGACCCGCACAATCTAGGCGCGATTATCAGGACGGCGGAATGCGCCGGGGCGCACGGTGTGATAGTTCCAAAGCGCCGCAGTGCCGGGCTCACGCCAATAATTTCAAAGACCTCAGCGGGGGCTGTGGAGCACGTTGCCGTGGCCCGCGTTCCCAACATCACAGCGGCCATAAAGGAGCTGCAGAAGGCGGGGGTCTGGGTGTTCGGTACCGCGGCCGGCGGCGAGACAAGGCTGTGGGATGCCGACTTTAAGGGCGCTTCGGCCATAGTCATCGGTTCGGAGGGAGAGGGCATGGGCAGGCTGGTTGCAGAAAACTGTGATTTTAAAGTCAGCATACCCATGTTTGGAAAGCTGTCCTCCCTCAACGCCTCGGCCTCAGCCGCGATACTGATATATGAGGCCGTAAGGCAGAGAAAAGGTTAGTAAGAGAAAAAGGGGAGTGGTTATAATGTCTGAGGATATGAAAAGGGAAATCAGGGGAGATAACTACTCTCTTGAGGATATACTTGCCGAATACAAGGGTAAGGCCTTTATTGCGGGCGAAAGAAAGCTGCCGATTGATGAAATGCGCCGCCGCGCCGATGAAATAATCCGTGAGGAAAGCGGCTCGGCACAGCCCGTCGAGACTGCAAAGAAGACTAAGATCCTTGATTTTGAGGCCAGGGAGCCGATAAATACAGCGAAAAGTGTCGAGGAGTCAGCCAAGGAGATAATCGTAAGCGAAATTGGAAAATACTTCGAGCAGCAGGCCGGATCGGCAGAGAAATCCGCCGCTCTCCGGGAGGAAGAATCCGTACAGGATGATTACTCCGGGGAGGAGTTCGGAGACGAGGAGGCAAACGAGACTCCAAGGCCGAGAATTAATTCTGGTCTTTTCAGGCGCAGGAGGCAGGAGGAGACTTCTCAGTGCGAGGAGGACTTTGAGTACGAGGATTTAACTGAGCAAGAGCTTGGGGACGAGCCCTTGGAGCCGGAGGATGAGATACCTGAAAACGAGCCGGGGCTCAAGGATATTTACAGGGCATACGGAGCAAAGGCCCGGTCTCTGAAGCTGCGCTGCATGGTCGCAGCGCCGATATGCTTAGTCTTGGCATATATCGTTTTTGCAGGTGACTTCGGACTTCCGCTCCCGGAAATACTTCTCAAGAACTCTTTTGCGATGATGCTGACCATTTTAATTGCCGAGTTTTTGGTCGTTATTCTGGGATTCGATATAGTCAGAGCAGGCCTGCGTGACCTTGTGCATCTGAAAGCCAGTGCGGAAACCCTTGTAACTGTCGCTTGCATTGCTTCTCTTATGGATGTAGCTTATATAGTAATAACTAAAGACTTTGAGAAGGGCATGCCGTTCTGCGCAGTTTCAGCCTGCTCCATGTTTTTTGCGATGCTCGGCGCTTTCAAGACCGCAAGAGCATACATGCTGACCTTCAGGGCGGCAGCCGCCAGATCCGCTCCCTTCTGCATTACCGCCGAAAGCGACAGGGTTGAGGGCGGCTGCGTCCTGCTCAAGAGCCGTGAAGGTGTGGCAGGCTTCGTCACCCGCTGCCATAAACCCACGCTCACTGAAAAATTGTGCGTATACATAGCACCCCTGCTCATATTGGGGGCACTTGGCCTGTCGCTTTTAGCCTCGGTTGGCTCAGGCAGAACAACATGGTTTTTCCGCTGCTTTGCCGCGATGAGCTCGGTGTCTGCGCCGTTTTCGCTGCTTCTGGTGTTCGGACATCCCTTCAGGGCGCTGGCAAAACGTCTTTCCGCCGCGGGAGCCGCAATTGCCGGCTGGCAGGGGACCTGCGACATCGGCGGAGCGATAGGTCTGGTAATCAAGGATGAGGACCTCTTCCCGCCGGGGACACTTTCAATAAGCGGGGTGACCGCTCTGTCCAGAATATCCAGAGACAGACTTGTATCGTATGTAGGCAGTATCATTATAAAATCCGGCTCGGGGCTTGCAGAGACATTTTCGGAGTTTATAGCGTCACAGAGGTGTCATCTTATGCCGGTAGACGACTTTTCCTGCTTTGAGGGGGGAGGGCTGTCGGCGGTTATCGGCAACGACCGCGTTCTGGTGGGTTCATCTGGCTTTATGAACCTCATGGGCATCCGTTTGCAGGAGAATATGAACATAAAAAACGCCATATTCTGTGCCATTAACGATGAGCTATCGGGCATATTCATAATAAATTACAATCCCACAAATTCCGTCCAAATCGGATTGGTGTCGCTGCTTACGAGGAAAATACTCTCGCTTTTTGCGATACGCGATTTCAACATAACGACTATAATGCTCAAACAGAAGTTTAAAATTCCCGCGGACAGTGCAGAGTGCATAGAGGTCTTGTCCTATTCAGAGCGCTATCGCCTGTCGGAGCCGCCGGAGGTCAAAAAACAGCCCTCGGCCATCGTCTGCAGGGAGGGTCTGGGTCCCTATGCACAGACAGTTCTGGGGGCCAGAAGCCTTCAGACGGCTGTATATATAGGTGTCGTAATATCGCTGCTGGGGGCGGTTTTGGGCCTTGCCTTTATGTTCTATATGTGCAACAAGGGCGCTTTTGAGGCCGCAACCGCTGTAAATACCCTTATATTTATGAGCGCCTGGCTTATCCCCATACTATTTCTTCCGAGCATGATGAGCAAAAACTAGAGATAGTATGAGGTTTGTAAAAATAGAATGCAGCGCAAAATAAGTGCTAACTGGGGGAAAACCCTGCGCCCCTTAGCTGTCGCACAGCCGCAGCCTCATACTATAAGAAATGCCATAAGCCCCGTATTTATTAACAAAATATTTGTTGAAATTAATTATTGAGTCCTGTATAATAGATAAGCGTCTATAATTTTATTGGATAAGTTTAAGCTGTTCAGTGCATTTGTTCGGTTCCCGGAATTCCGGGCCTTAAGCAAAGAGTTATACCCAAACCACAAGGAGAGGATTTGTAAATATGAGCTATTCTACAGAAAACATCCGCAACATCTGTCTTTTGGGTCACGGCGGCAATGGAAAGACAAGCCTTGCCGAGAGCATGTTGTACCTCAAGGGCGCGACCGACAGGCTTGGAAAGATAGCAGACGGGAACACGATGGGAGACTACGACCCGGAGGAAATTAAGCGCAAAATAACAATTTCCCTGGCTACAATGCATGTCGAGCATGAGAAGCACAAAATTAACATACTTGATACGCCGGGTTATTTTGACTTTGCCGGTGAGGTTGCCGGAGCGTTGCGCGTTGCCGACAGTGGTATTATTGTCTGCGCTGCAAAGGGCGGAGTAAGCGTTGGAACGGAAAAGGCGTGGAAAGCTCTTGAAGAAGCAAAGAAGCCCAGGTTTTTCTATATTTCAAAGGTCGATGAAGAAAACGGTGACTATGAGGCAGTCTATGAAGAGCTGCGCGCAAAATTCGGCAGCTCCGTATGTCCCTGCATAGCTCCGATAAAGGACGCTTCGGGCAATGTGACCGGAATATATGATCTGATATTACGCAAGGCCTTTACCATGGAGAAGGGTAAGAGGGTTGAGATACCCGTGCCCGAGGATATGAAAGATGAGATAGAACATCTTTCCACCGCCGTGTATGAGAGTGTCGCTGAGACCAGCGAGGAGGCCATGGATAAGTATTTTTCCGGCGAGGAATTTACGGTCGAAGAGGTCATACAGGGGCTGCGTATCGGTGTTAAGGAGCACAGTCTTTTCCCGGTGTTCTGCGGTAGCGCGATTAACGGCATCGGAACCGAAGCACTTCTGGATGCCATTGTACGTCTGCTGCCCTCGCCCAAGGATGTGCAGCCTGAGACTTCCGCGGACGGCAATACGGAAATTGCGCCGGACAGCGCTGCTCCCGCCTGTGCAATTGCGTATAAAACGCTCTCTGACCAATACGGGAAATTTACCTTCTTTAAGGTTGTCTCCGGCAAGGTCACTGCTGATATGACCCTTCTCAATCCGAGGACGGGCACCACCGAGAAGATGGGACACATTTTCATTATGCAGGGCAAAAAGAGCATAGAGGTCAAGGAAATTGGCTGCGGAGATATCGGAGCAGTCGCCAAGCTGTCCGATACGAAGACGGGCGATACCCTCTGTGACCCCAAGCGCTCTGTAACCCTGAAGGGGATTGAGTTCCTGCCGCCCTGCTATTCCATGGCAATTGCGCCTAAGACAAAGGGGCAGGAGGACAAGATTGCCGCCGGTCTTACGAAGCTTGCCGAGGAGGACCTTACCTTTACTGTTGTAAACAACTCCGAGACACGCCAGATGCTGCTCTCAGGTGCCGGTGATATTCACCTCGATGTGCTTTGCTCAAAGCTGAAATCCAAGTTTGGTGTTGAGGTTGAGCTTAGCCCTGCCAGAGTGCCCTATCGCGAGAAGATAAGAAAGAAAGTAAAGGTTCAGGGCCGCCATAAGAAGCAATCAGGTGGTCACGGACAGTTCGGTGACGTTTGGATAGAGTTTGAGCCGGGCGACACCGAGGACTTGACCTTTGAAGAGAAGATTTTCGGCGGAAGCGTGCCGAAGAACTTCCATCCCGCCGTCGAAAAAGGCCTGCGCGATTGTATACAGGAGGGCGTGCTGGCAGGCTACCCCGTGGTCTTCCTTAAAGCGACGCTGGTTGACGGTTCCTATCACGATGTCGACTCCTCCGAGATGGCCTTTAAGCTGGCAGCGTCTCTCGCCTATAAAGCGGGTCTGCCACAGGCAAACCCTGTAATACTTGAGCCTATCGGCTCACTCAAGGTTACGATTCCCGACAGCTACATGGGCGATATCATCGGCGATCTCAACAAGCGCCGCGGCAGAGTCATGGGTATGAATCCCGGCCCTTCCGGCACTCAGATTGTTGAGGCGGAGGTGCCAATGGCTGAAATGAGCAGCTATGCAATTGATCTTCGCAGCATGACGCAGGGAAGGGGTCTGTTTATATTTGAATTTGTACGTTATGAGGAGGCTCCCGCCAATATCCAGGCAAAGGTAATTGAGGAGGCCAAGGCACTAAACGCAAACTAATAAAAGCCAAAAGCGCCGCGGAAAATTCCGCGGCGCTTTAAATTGCCGAAAACCTTTAAAGGAGCAATAATGGGTAGTTCAAAAGCATTTCCCTCGGCGCTGATACGGCGGTGAAACAGATTGCCCTCAACTATAACCGGATTAAAATACGTTTTGCAAATAAAATTAAAGCGCTACGGATTATTCCGCAGCGCTTTTTAGATTATAGTCCGTTTATCTCCTTGACATAGTGGCAGGCAACCATGTGGTTTCCGCCCACATCGACAAGCTCCGGAGTGGATTCAAAGCAATCCTCTTTGGCATAGAGACAGCGGGGGGCAAACCGGCAGGCATTTTTCGGGTTAATGGGAGAGGCCAGCTCGCCTTTTAGAAGTATCTTCTCCCTGCGGTGCTTAAGCGAAGGCACGGGTATTGCCGACAGAAGAGCCTTGGCATAGGGGTGCAGGGTATTTTCGAAGAGCTCCTTAGTTTCGCATTGCTCGATAATCTGCCCGAGGTACATAACGCATATGTTGTCAGAGATATGCTTAACAACAGATAAATCGTGAGTGATAAACATATAGGACAGTCCGTGCTCCTTCTGCAGGTCCTGAAGGAGGTTGAGTATCTGCGCCTGTATAAGAACGTCAAGGGCGGATACAGGCTCGTCACAGACGATGAGCTTAGGATTGAGGGCAAGAGCGCGCGCAACGCCTATTCTCTGCCGGCGGCCGCCGTCAAGCTCATGAGGGTAGGTGTCGGCGTAGCGACGGGCAAGGCCGACGGTATCCATCAGCTCCAGAACACGTTTTTCCATATCCTCTTTGTTCTGATAGACCTTATAGATTCGAAGGGGTTCCGCTATCTGCTGGCTTACGCTCATTCTGGGGTTTAAGGAAGAGAGCGGATCCTGGAATATCATCTGCATCTTTGGGCGCAGAGCAGTAAATTGCTTATTGTCGATAAAGGTAATATCTTCGCCCTCGAATATAATCTGGCCCGCAGTAGGATTGGTCAGGCGCAAAATTGTCTTGCCGAGCGTGGACTTGCCGCAGCCGGACTCTCCAACGACTCCCAGAGTCTCACCATAGTTCATTGTAAAGGAGACATCATCGACGGCGTGAAGAGTTCCGCCCGCAACGGGGAAGTATTTCTTTAAATTGTTTATTTGAAGTATCTCGCTCATAGCACAACCTCCCCTTGGCCGGCTCCTTCGCTAACAGCCGCCTTTTGCTTATCCTTCATAAACCTGGCGCATCTTACAAAATGGCCCGGCTCAACTTCAGTAAGGGGTGGATCAAGCTCATTACACCTCTCAGACTTTGCGTCGCACCTGTCGAAGAAGGTGCAGTAAGAGGGGAGATCCATTGGATCGCTCATCAGGCCGGATATTGACTTAAGACGGTCAACGTCCTTGTCCAGACTTGGCAGAGCTTCAAAAAGGGCCATTGTATACGGATGCTTAGCGTTATTAAAGATATGCTCAACCGTTCCGTATTCAACCAGTTGCCCGGCGTATATGACCGCACACTTGTCACAAATCTCTGCCACAACGCCAAGGTCGTGGGTAATCATCAGAAGCGCGGTTTTAAACTTACTCTTAAGACCGTTCATCAGCTCCAGCACCTGGGCCTGAATTGTGACGTCAAGTGCCGTTGTTGGTTCGTCCGCTATCAGCACGCGGGGGTTGCAGGCCAGCGCCATGGCTATGACTATACGCTGCTTCATACCACCGGAAAATTCGTGCGGGTAATTGCTGTAACGCTCTCCGGGTATACCGACAAGCTCCATCATTTCCACGGCTCTTTTGCTTGCCTCGGCCTTAGATACCTTGTTGTGAAGCTTGACAACCTCGGCTATCTGATCTCCGACGGGCATAACCGGGTTTAGAGCAGACATTGGGTCCTGGAATATCATTCCTATGTCATTTCCCCTGAGCTTGCGCATCATTTTGTCGTTTCTCCGCTGCTTAAATTTGTTACGGGAGGTCTCGACTATGTTTTTGCCATCGAGCAAAACCTCGCCCTCTATAACTTGTCCTGCAGGCTTGGGGAGAAGACCCATAATTGTAAGGGCAATAGTGGTTTTGCCGGCACCGGTTTCACCGACTAGACCTAGAGTTTCACCGGCCTTGATTGAAAAACTGACATCGTTGACCGCTTCAGAGACGCCGTCCGGTGTTTCGTAGTGAACAACCAGGTTTTTTATTTCTAAGACATTTTCACTCATAATTAGCCCTCCTATTTAAGCCGTGGATCAAGCGCATCGCGCAACCCGTCGCCAAAGAGGTTGAGGGCAAGCACCGTGATCATTATCATTAGGCCGGGGAACAGCAGTGTATAGGGGGCGGTTCTTATAAGCTCTTTGCTGGCAGAGAGCATGCAGCCCCACTCGGGTGTCGGGGGTGATATTCCGAGTCCGATATAGCTCAAGGATGAGACAGTAAGTATGGCTGTCGCAACGCTGAAGGTGAAGCTTGTGAGTATCGGGCCTATGGCATTGGGCAGCATATACTTCAGAAGTTGGCGTCTGCTGCTCGCGCCAATAGCGCGCGCAGACTCTATATAGTCGTTTCTCTTAACGGTTAGTATTGAGGCGCGCACGATACGGGACCTTGCGGGCATGGTACTGATTGAAATTGCCAGCACCAGGTTCAAAACTCCGTTGCCGAGTGAAGCTGCGATGGCGATAGCCATAAGCATCGGAGGAATAGACTGGAAAATATCCATGAACCTCATGATAACGTTATCAATCCTGCCTCCGTAAAAAGCGGCTATGGCACCTAGCGTACCTCCAAGGGCGAAGGCCAGAAACACGCAAATTAATCCAATGGGAAGTGATATTCTCGCGCCGTACACTACACGGCTGAAAACGTCACGCCCAAAGTCGTCCGTACCCATCAGATGGCCGCTAGTAAAGCTTGGCTTTTGAAGACGGTTGCGCAGCATCTGCTGGTCAATACCGTATGGCGCGATTACATCCGCAAAAATTGCAGTAAGGATAAGTACAATAAGGATAATCATACCGGCGATGGCAAGCTTATTTCGCCTCAGGCGTTTCCAAGCCTCGCGACCGGGGGAAGATTTCTTAACCCGCCCCTTCTGCTTTATTTTCTTTCTATCGAGGGCAGCCATAGCGGGGGTATATAATTTTGCCATAGTTATGCCTCCTGCACCTTTCTTTTTCTCGCATTGATCTTAAGCTTTGACTTGAATTCCGCTTTAAGGCGAGGATCTATAGCTGTATAAAGGAGATCCATTACCAGCATTATCACACTGAACGAAAGCGCAAGCAAAACAATACCACCCTGAACTGCGGGCCAGTCCCTCTGGTTAATTGCGTCGAGCATAAATCTGCCGACTCCTGGTACTGAAAAAACGCTTTCTGCGACAACAGCGCCGCCCATAGAAATACCGATCATGTTTCCGATATTGGCGACAATAGGAATAAGGGCATTGCGCAGGCAGTGCTTTAAGGTTATTACGATCTCCTTCTGACCTTTGGAACGGGCGGTTCTGACATAATCCTGACGGATAACTTCCAACATACTGGAGCGCGTAATACGAGCAAAGTTACCTGCATTGCCGATACCTATCATTGCAACCGGCAAGACCCATCCACCAAAATTGGAGGTACCGCTGGCGGGAAGCCATCCAAGCTTAACGGAAAAGATAAGCAAAGACATAAGGCCGAACCAGAATTGAGGAACAGAAACACCAAAGAGCGCAACCGCCATAGAGGCGTTATCTATCCATGAATATCGCTTAACCGCAGAGATAAGACCCAACGGAATGGCGACGATAATTGCTACCAAAACAGATGCAATAGTTAAGGTGAGGGTAGTTGGGAAACGTCTCATAAGCTCCTTTACAACCGGCTCGCCAGAGACATATGAAGTACCGAGGTCTCCTTCAGTTACTATGCCCTTGAAATAATTAAAAAACTGTACATAAATGGGGTCGTTAAAGCCCATTTGTTCACGCATTGCCTCTTTTACTTCCGGCGGGGCGTCGAAGCCCACAATCGCATCAACAGGGTCACCGGGGGTGATCGCACTCAGGATAAAAACTATACAGATAACTCCAAAAACGACCGGAATCATCCATAATAGACGTTTGGCTATGTAGTTTAACATATCAATGCTCCTTAAAGAGAGTGCGGCATACCGCAAAACGGCCCAGCCGCTTCCTGTTGGACCTCTCCGGGAGCGTTCGCTCCCGGAGAGGTCCGATGTTACGGAGATAAAGCTAAGTAATTATTTGCGGAAAGCGTGTGAAAGGTCAACGTCAGAGAAGGGGGTGTATCTGATGCCATCGATATCTGAGGCATGAGCGAATACACGGTTCTGCGAGCACAGGGAGATGGCCGGAACGTTTTCGTTGATTATGGCCTGAATCTTCTTGTAGTAGCCGTTGCGCTCAGCATCATCGATTGTAGATTTCGCAAGGTCGATGAGTTCATCAAGCTCCTCGGGTCCACGCCAACCTGTGCCGCCGGCGGCCTTCTGGAAGCCAACTCTGCCATCATAATAGTTCAGAGCAACGCCCGGGTCGGGGTTGGAGGGGCTGGCTAGATATATGTCGAAGTTGCCTTCCGCAGCATCAGTGTAGAACACGCTGGAAGCTGTGGGCAAAAGCTCTACGGTAATGCCAATCTCCTTGAGCTGGTTTTGAACAAGCTGAGCCAGCTTCGGGAACATGGCATTTTCCATGTACTTTAGTTTAACAGTGAAGCCATTGGGATAGGAGGACTCGGCAAGCTTAGCCTTGGCTGCCTCTACGTCATAACGGAAGCAGTTTTCGTAAGACCCGTCCGGAGCTGCGTAAGCGGGGTTCGCGTTGGGGATAAGGCTGTCGGTCACATAGCCGTAGCCGTCTGTGCCTATCTCGGTGTTCATTTCATAATCCAGTGCAAGGGCTACTGCCTGACGGACCTTAACGTCCGTGAAAGGCGCAAAGTTTACGCAGTTGAGGAACATGAGGTTATAGGTCTTGGTCTCTATGTTGGCAACGGTAAATTCCGGCCGGCCCTCAAGGGTCTTAGCCTGGGAAATAACGGGGTCCAGAGCAACGTCGACGTCCTTGGACTCAAGGTTCATTATGCGGGCTGAGGCGTCGGTGATGATTTTGATTTCAACGAAATCAAAGTATGGGGTGCCGCCCCAGTAATTCTCGTTGCGCTCCAGCTTAATGCTGGCGCCGTCAATCCACTCGACAAACTTATAGGGGCCGGAGCCGGCAATGGGCTTCTTGTTCTGGTCCTCAGGAGAAGCGCTGGATTTTATAGCACTCTCGCTGGATATGGCCAGAGCGGTGTTGGCAAGTGTGTAGAAGAGATATGGATCGGGTGCCTTTGTAGCAAGGATGATGGTGTACTCGTCGACTACGGAGCTATCATCAAGATCAAGGCGGCCATAGTAGTTGGCGTTCTTGCCGTATTCATCAGCAAGTTTAAAGGTGTAGAGAACGTCGCTGGCCTTGATCTGAGAGCCGTCATGAGCGAATACATCCTTACGCAGGGTAAACTTGATGTGAGTGTCGTCCACATACTCCCATTTTTCTGCGATACTCGGGTTAAAGCCGTCGGTCTCAATGTCGTATGATACAAGCGTATCGTACAGGAAGCAGTGTACAGGACCGTTGGCGCTTACGTTTGCTACGGTCGGGGCGAAGAGACTCGTGGGGTTTGCCTTGTGGGCTACATTAAGTGTCTGGACGGGTCTTTCCGTCGGAGCCGGAGTACCGTCGGGGGTGCCGGGGGTAGCCGTGGGAGTCGGAGCCTTATCTCCGCAGGCTGCGAGTGAAAGCAGCATTGCGATGACAAAGACAACTGCTAAGATCTTTTTCATTTGATTCTCTCCTTTTCATATATTAATTCGGATAGAACTTACCCGTAAGGGCCTTATTATGCAGGAGATTAAGTTCAGTTAAATGACCTTTGCGTTTTTCAGCTTTTCCATTTCTTCTTCAGAGAGACCGAGTATACCTTGATATATTTCTTCGTTGCTTCCGCCGAGATCAGGGGAAACCTTGTATTCGATATGGTTTTCGGACAGACGCGGGGCAAAGCCGGGCAGCTTGAGCTTTCCGTGATCTTTGTGCTCGACTTCTACTATCATGCCGCGCTTGAGGTACTGCGGGTCGTTGGTGATGTCCCCGACGTCAAGAAGGGCGCCGGCGGGAACGTCAGCCTTGGCGAGGATATCCATGGCTTCCTGCTTGGTGTGCTTGCCAGTCCATTCGGAAATGATGCTGTCAAGGATATCTCTGTATACAAAGCGGGATCTGGGAGTTGCAAAGCGCTCGTCCTCTAAGAGGTCCTCGCGTCCAATGACCTTGCAAAGGTTTGCAAAGTGTTTGCTGCCGGGGGCGCGGGAGCAGTATATGTGTACATAATCATTGATTCCGAAGGGTTTGCAGGGATAGGTGTTCGAGGGGGCGACATCCTCAAGCGGCATTCCATTGCCCACGCGGCGCGGGGGCTTGCCGGTGTCGTAATATGGCTCCCAGCCAGAGCGGGAAAGGCCGATGATGACGTCCTGCATGGCGACGTCGACACGCTGGCCGATGCCCTGAGTCTCGCGCTGATACAGCGCTGCAATGATGGACATGGCGCAGGTTATTCCGCTGCCGGAGTCGGCGACACTGATGCCGCACTTTATGGGCTCGTGGGGGTGTCCGGTTGCCGCGACGAGGCCGCCGGTATGAGTGGCGATGGGGTCAAAAGCGGGGTAGTCGGCGTAGGGGCCGTCCAGAGCGAAGCCCTTTATTGAGGCAAAGATTATTTTGTCGTTGATTTTCTTGCAGTCGTCATAGCCGAGGCCGAGTCTTTCAATTGAACCGGGGCCCATATTCTCAACCACAACGTCGACCTTCTCAATAAGGCGTCTCATAAGATCGGCGCCCTCAGGAGTTTTGAGGTTGCAGGTGATTGACTTCTTGTTCATGTTCATGATTACAAAGCCAACGGTGTCCTTGTCGGGCGCTGCGACAGAGTGACGTCCAAGCTCGCCATATACGGGGCGCTCGACCTTCCAAACTTCGGCACCGAGCCATGCAAGAGTCTGTGTGCACACTGTGCCTGACTCAAACTGTGTGAAATCAAGAACTTTAATACCAGAAAGCGGACTTTTATTAGCCATTATTTCTTACCTCCCATGATTATTCTGGTTTCTATAAAATCCTCCACCAGACCCGTCATAGTGTCGCGATTCCATTTCCTCGCGTCGACTGGGTCGGCCTTGAATATAAGTACGGGTATGCCTGCGTCTTCAAGGGTCTTTTTAATGAAGTAAGAACCCTCGACAGCCTGCATACAGTTTTCGGGGACCATGTATACAACTCCGTCAATGTTGTTGTGCCTTGCCTCCTTAAGGAACCAGTTTGCGTTCCAAGGCGGCATATGCAGGAAGTCCTCCATTCCAATGTAACGAGCTGCGAGCGCGCGGAGGGGATCGGGGTCAACGTTGTTGCGGATATAGGCATCTGCTCCCATGGCCAGATACATACTCCAGACAAAGGCGGCTCCGTATTTCTCCTCGAAATTTTGATAGAAGGCGAAGTCGTGCCAGAGTCCGCGGCCGAGCCACATGAGGCGCAGCTTTTCATCGGGAACTGCGGTGCGTCCGGTGTCGACGAAGCCCTTTATCTCCTCGTATAGGCTCTTTGCGTGGTCAGCGGCCCATCTGGTTCCGCGCTGCCACTGCGCCTGCATAACTGCGTTGATGGTATCGACTACAGTAACAGGGGCAGGGCTGGTCTTTGCAATCAGATCCCTGATCTTCAGGTACCAGGTTTCCTGCTCGTTAATGAGGTCCATCACCTCAACCAGTTTGTTTATGTCAAACATTTTGCCGGTCTTGACTTCGAGGTAGGCGATAAGCTGCTTTAAATCCTCAACTGCGAGGTCCAGCCTGTCCGAATCGTATAATTCTTCCCATCTGTCTGGCGCAAGCTCCCACCACTTGGGCGGAGCCTTACGCGGCTGGGTATTCTCCATGACATACAAATCTGCACCGTGATTGTTTGCAAAGAGCTCGAAAATCTTGCTCTGGCAGTCACAGGTGAGACGGGTTATGGCAATTGTGGGGCTGGGAAGACCGCCCCAGGGCCCGCTTATCTTGTCGTCAGGGTCATAGCTTTCAGCCAGAGCCGTCGCGCAGTAAGAGCACAGGTCGTCCCTATAGCCTTCAGCATTCAGGAGCGAATAGTACTTCTGAGTCATGCGCTTGGCGGCGCAGATTGCAGCCCACCACTGATTGACGACAAAGGGGATATCCATGGCACGGAGTATTTCCATGGGTACGTCTGCGTTAAGATAGCCGAAATCCTCTCCGGCCTCGACTCTTGCCCGCAGTCCGGCAAACCACTGCTTCTGATAGGCGCTGGCAGCCGCCGTCGCCTTTAGAGATTTTTGAGCTCTTTTCGGCTCGATTTTGTTTTTTGTTTCGTTGTGCATTAAGATATCATCCCTTCAACGAGTCTATAAACTTTTTTAAACTGTCTTCAAGCCACTCGTTTCTAGTAATCGGAAACGCCATTTTCACATAGGCCTTAGTTGGAATTCCGCGGCCTTCAAGCGATTTTTTCTGCGACGGGTAATCCCAGGAGGCCGACTCTTCATAAATGTTTACGTAGAACATAACTGCATCGGCTCCGGCAGCGTTTACCGCCTCGTCAAGCGCCTTTACACGCTGTGAGACAAAGGCCTTCTTTGAGCTGAAGCTTCTGAGCATATAACGGTCTACTATTGCGCGGGTAGGGGTGTAGGAGCTGTTATAGTCACGCTCATAATATCTGTCGCCCCAATCGTGATCCTCGCCTACGACTACTGCGCCATGCTTTTCAATCATCTCATAAAGCTCGGTGGATTCCTGCGCGCTGCCCGTTATGAAAATGCGCGCTGCGTCAATCTCCGGCCAGTCTTTGGCTTCACTGGCAACCTGCCTTGTGAGCCTTGCATGCTCCGCCCTATCCATAAACATGGCGGAACCGATAATAACGAGGGCCTCACTGCCGTTGATTCTCGGCTTATCCGCCTTGCGCAGGGCCGATATTTCGCGCAGCGCTGCACGACTTTCATTACATATTGCAGCGGCGGCCTCAATATCACTGTCTGCAATCTTTTTCCCGGACCACTCCTCAAGCTTCTTGCGGAACAGATCAATTGTAAATTCGTTGCGCGTCTGATATATGAGCTTACGGGTAAACAGCCAGTCAATGAAATCAAGCGGGGGCACGGGCTTCTGAGGCTCCTGACGCTGTATCTCCTTCAGATAAAGATAGGTGCGGATGATGACATCCGTCGAGTTGGAGATGGCCAGAAAATCTATTTCATTGTAATATGTACCGTCAACCAGCTTTTCAAATTGAGCTCTTATTACAGGGTCAAATGAGAACTCGAGGTATTTGTCCGCCTCGATAAGCTTGCTGTCCCTGTCTGCGTATATGCGTACGGGGAACATCCCAGCGGCCATCACAAGCTCGTCAGGGACATCGGCTCCCAGCTGTCCGACAACCTTTCCACCCTTTTGCCTGAAAAGGCGTGCTGCTTCTTCTCTGTTATTATAGTGATAAAGCAGGCGCTCAAACGCTTTACTGTTTTTGGCGCATTCTCTAATACCCAAAGGCTCACTTCCTTTTAATTATTACAAAGTGTAAATCTTCAGGTGGATTGACACTTTGCTTTGGTAAATTTGACCGAAAAACCTATATTCATGCCTAAAGTATATCAGTAATGCCCAAAAAACACAACCGTGTAGTGTGACCATATTTGAACAAGGCGCAAATGTGCACACTGCCTAAAAACTCAGCTCGACATAATTAATAAAATTCCTGCTGTCAAATATTGAAATCTGAGCAGAATCAGTTATAATTATAATAAAAGATACAAAATCTATCGCATACAACTCAACGTTTTTTACAAATAATCGATATCCATGAATCAAAAGAATATACTTTTTATGGAAGAAGGGATATGCCTGTGAATAGTGCACAATAATGGTTTATTAATTTTGATTAAACTGCGGGAACAGCACCCCTGGCTTGTTTAATCAGCTGTTTCTGGGATAAGAGGAGGTCTATTATGATTGCACTGCCCATTTTGCTTTATCCGCTAAGGGATAAGCTGTTACGCAAGGCTGCTGTCAGCACGAGGATAGAATCCATCGAGGGAATGCTGCTGCTTGGTGACGACACCTTGCTCACTCCGGAGTACATTTATCTGGGAAGTCCCGAAGATGTTGCAAATGCGTTGCTCCGCCTTCCGCAAAGAAGGCCGATAACCTTTATCAGCGCGGGCGATTCTGAGGTTCTGGATTCATCCCTTGAGCTGGATGGAATAAACCTGTTTGTTTTTTCTATGCCGCTTGTGACTCTCCAGAATAAAATACAGCAGCTAATCAGCAACTATCTCAGGTGGACAAAGGAATTGAAGGAAACCACACGCTCTGAGTACGGGATACAGGGCCTGGCGGAGAAGGGCTACGAAATGATCAAGTACCCTGTGGTCATCCTGAACATGGGCTTCAAATTGCTCGGCGGCTGCGTGCCCGAGGGCTTTAACGACCCGATTTTGCAGGAGATTGTCAAAAACGGATTTTTGTCCTATGAGAGCGTGTGCTCACTCTTAGACGAGGAGGCGAAGCTCACCAACCCCTTTGCCCCCAGGATTGAATTTGTCTCCCCGCGTACCGGAAACAGGACCATAATAAGACGGATATATTACAATGGTAACCTTGTGGCCCGCGTTATTGTGACGCTCAACGGCGACGAGAAGAACGAATACTGCTCGGAATTGACCTCGGAGCTCTCAGAGTATGTGCAGAGTTATTTTTTGAGCACCAAATCTAGCCTGTATATGGCAAGCACCGAAACAGGGACCCTAATTGCCGACCTTATAGAACGCCGGCTTGCAGATCCTGAGGAGCTCGAACACAGGCTGAAGCTTGTGCCGTCTATGACGGTTTACAAGTATTACCACACCCTGGTAATGTCTTTTGAAGAGCGCACGAAGTCAATTCCCTGGAACTATGTTATAAGCCAGATAGAGCAGGTTTTTCCGAACAGCTGTATTACGGTGTATAATAACGATATAATTATTTTAGCGAAAAAGGACAGGCATAACGCTAATCTGAGCTTCGACCGGGACAAGCTGATGGAAATTCTGAAGTATTATGACGCTTACATAGCCATAGGGAATTACTCCAAGTTCCTCACATCCTTGCGTCCGATATACATGCAGACAAAGGCTACGATACGTTTGGGAAAAGTTTTTAGAGCTGATCCGGACAACCGGATTTTCTACTATGAGGAATATAGCATTTACCATACAATCGATCTTCTGGCCGATGTTGCCCACAACAGCTATCACAACGGAAATCTTGTGTATCTGTGCCATCCGGCTCTCATAACAATTGAGCGGTACGACAAGAAGTACGGTACCAATCTCAAGGAAACGCTTTACACCTACCTTACAAACGACTGTAATACCGTAAAGACGGCCAAGATGATGTATGTCCACAGAAACACCCTGTACTACAAAATAAACAAAGTAGAGGAGCTTATAGGCCAGACACTCGATAACGGCACATTAAAGGAGAGGCTTCTGTTCTCCTACCATGTTATTGAGTATCAGGAGAAGTATATCAATGAGGATTTGCTTGCTCTCAAGAGATACTTTGACGACAGAAAAAAATAATTAACAAAAGTGGCAGGCCGGTTGACGGTCTGCCACTTGCTTATCAATTTATAACCACGTCGTCGCCGTTCCAGCTGTACCTCGCGTTCAGCCCGGCCTCTCGGGTAATCCTATCTACATAATCGAATACCTCCTGCCCCGTTTTCGTCCGGCCGTGCACAAAGGGTCTGCCGTCCTTTTCAACCTTCATCGGAACATAGCGGTAAGAGACTATTTTTTTGTCCTGGATAATCAGCTTTGCTGTTATGCAGTAAATTGACTCAGGGTGGAAGGGGTAGGTGGGGTAATCGGGGTCCGGGATGAAGCCAAAGCGCTCGACCCTCTTTTTTATCCACTCTGCATTGTGACTGTCCTTGGTATCAAATACCCTGCCCTTGAAGTTGGGTGAAAGGTGCGGAACCCACATGACGAAGTTGTTCAGGCCGTGGTAGATTGCCTTTCCCTTATACATCTCTATGCCGTGCAGGACATGTGAATGGGAGGACATGACCGCGTCGGCGCCGCTGTCTATCGCCATGCGGCACAGGAGTCTCTCATATGGGGCAACAGTTACCGGCTTGTGCACATAACCCTTGTGGAAGTAGACGAGCAGGATGTCGCACTGTTCCTTAGCCCGAGCTATCTGGTCGGAAGCCGCTATGTAGCTCTCCTCGTCAATAAAGTTGAAGGCCATGAACTCCTCGTCCATTTGGATCGGCTTCTTTAGCTCCCATACGTCGTTTTCAAGGCGGGTGCGCCTTTGGTCAAGCTGAGTTAGGGGGATATAGGCCCGCTTAAAGTTTACAAACGCGGTACCTGCCTTGTCCGTATCTGCAAAGGAGGTCTTGGGACCCTGTGCATTATAGGCCAGCACGCCGATTTTAACGCCGTCCTTTTCGATAAAGCCCGGTTTTGACGCCTCCTCAATGTTCATGCCGCCGCCGCAGCATACTATGTCGTTTTTCCGGCACCAGTCGATGGTGTCACGAACGCCCCTGTCACCGAAGTCATAAAAATGGTTCCCCGGCAAGGTCAGCAGGTCGAATTTCCCTATCAGGGGAGCGAGGACTGATGTGGTTCTGTTAACCCCGGCGAAGTCCGTGACCTCGCTTACAAAGGGCTCCTCAAGCTGTGCCATGCGGATATCCGCGCTGTCCAAAAGCTCATTTACGCCCTCAAAATAGAAGGCTGAGTTTTCACCGACGCTCAGATCCCCGCCGAAGAGAAGGGTAAGTTGTTTATTACTCATATTCAATCTCCATATTTGTAATTAATTAGACAAGTGTTATCTGAAACGAACCCAGCTACCGTCCTCGGACCACTCAAATTCAGTGTTCAGGCCCGCGCCTCCGGTCTGCTTTATAATGTAGTCCAGGACTTCCTTGCCGCCGTTCTCGCGGTTTTTGATGCGTGGAACGGCCTCGGAGTCGATGAGTGCAGGGATAAAACCGAAGTCCGTCGCGCCTTTCTCGTCGACCATTATCTTGGCAATCATGGTATTCAGGGAATCCTTGTCCCAGGGGTAATAATCCGTGTCGTAATGACCGCCGCCGCGGCCCTCAGCCTCGCGAATCTTCAGGTAACTCAGCATCTCGGGGCTCGTGTTGTAGCCCGCGGTCATGGCGTATGTAACCGTCACGAAGTTGCCAAGGCCGTGGAAAATGGGCTTGCCCTTATAGACCTCTACACCCTTAAGACGGTGGTGGTGATGGCCAAGAACAATCTCGGCGCCGGCGTCGATTGCGGCATAGCAGAGTGGACGCTCATAGGTGTCCAGCTTCGGTGTGGCCCCACCGTTGCCCTTGTGGAAGGAAACGATGGCTATATCGACCCGGCTTCGCAGTTCCTTTACATCTGCCTGAAGCTTTTCAAGCGCCTCCGGCCAGATGAAGGTGTAGGTTTTGGGTGGAGCGCCGGGCATTTCCACGGGGGAGTAGTAATGCGTTGCGACATCGATATAATAGCAGCCCGCCTTTTGCGATGTCGCCCAACCCATCTTCGGGCCTGTTGCGTTGCAGGACAAAACACCGATTTTTATGCCGTCTTTCTCAACTATGGCGGGGGCCTTAGCCTCTATAATATTTGCCCCGCCGCCGCAGGGAGCAATCCCTAACTCGCGCAGCTTGTTTACGGTGTCAATAACGCCGTAAGGGCCGCAGTCGTATAAATGGTTGCCGGCTACCGAGGCGATGTCAAAACCGACCCCGGCCAAGGCCTTCAGATGCTCGGGATTGGAGGGGGGCGCCTGAATATCGATGGATGATGGGAGGCTGCGATTTGTGTGCGGAGTTTCTACGTGCCCTATAAGCACATCCGCGCCATAGAGCACCTCACGGCTTGCATCAAAATATCGCTCAATAGGACCGGGTTCATCCAGAATCAGGTCGCCGACTGCCAGAATACTCAGTTCTTTGCTCATAGAAATTAATCCCTCCTAAAATGCTTAACCTATTTATGGAGCATTATAGCAAAGAAAAAATACAATATCCACAATTTATTGTAAAATATGCTCAGATTTTTGATATATATAAAAAATCATCTCTCCTTAAGCGCTGAGCCGGTGCTCAAAACAGAGTTAAAAGTCTTGACACAGGTCAAAAGATTGTGGTAGTATAAATAGCACGTTCACTAGGCGACGTGAGATGTAT
>JAAYOL010000131.1 GCA_012520395.1 Clostridiales bacterium | reverse complement strand
GGAATATTACCGCTGGACTGACGAGCAAACGCCAGATATACCCAACGACGGGAAAGCCTTCTATACCGCGGATTCCTTTTTCAATCTGGCTCAGGTCGCTATGGAGCAGATGGGAGCACCCCTCTTTCACGGGGAGAAGCTTCATCTGGATACGCCGGAATTTGAGCGGCTTTGGAATACTGTTTTTGAAGCGGCGGTGAAGGGCGGCTACGCCATTTATAGCGGTTATTCTTCCGACCTGTCCAAAACAGGAGATATTCTCTGCTCCACCGGTTCAACGGCTGGTATTCTCTTTTACGGCGAAGAGATTACATACCCTGACAATGTTAAAGAGGCCGTGGAGTATGCTGTTTTACCCTATCCAACCTTTGAAGGCGGTAAAAAAATTGCCATCCAGCGTGGGGGCGGCCTGGCAGTAGCAAAATCAACACCGGAAAAGGAAGAAGCGGCCATTTTGTTCCTCAAATGGTTTACCTCTCCGGAACAGAACATGCGCTTCGTCGCATCTACCGGCTATCTCCCTGTGACCGACCAGGCTTTTACCCACCACATGGGGCGGGAGATAGCCCAAAACAATAACCCAAATATTCAAAAGCTATTGCGCACCGCCATCACCGTTCATGGTGAATATGATTTTTACATACCGCCGGTATTTGCTGATTTCAATGCGGTCAGCAGCGGCTTTGAATCCGACTTTTTCGCGATTGCAAAGGAGCGGCGAGAGCGGTATCTGGAGCATTACAGCATAATGGAACCTGAGGCGGCCTATGATGAGGCGGCAATGGGCGCTCTGGGCGAGTTTATCAGGGCACAATCATAGAAAAAGGAGGGGTTGCAGATGCCGAAGCAGGGACTTGTCAAGACATTGGGACTGTACCGCAAGGCGATACGTCAAAGCGGCCGAAACGGTCTGCCCATGCGTCTGAGGCTGCTTCTTTTTCTAATTTTGTTCCTCAACACCATCATGCTGGGTGTTCTGCTCATTCTGTTTTCCGCCGGCGTTTTTAGGGCGGGACTACAGGAACACAGGCCGGTTCTCGGAAATGAGCTGACACACATCGCGCAGGATATTTATAAGTTCTTTGGCGCTGTTTCGGTGCAGGCGGCAGACCTTGCCAAAGAACTCTCGACAGCGCTGGAACGCAATCTAATAGAACGCGGCGGTTCGGCCGCTTCTTTGCAGAAACATCCCGATTTGCTGGAGTATTTGCTGGAGGATGAACTGGGCAGGCTCACCGGAGCATTGGAAAAATCCAGCGCCAGCGGCATATTTCTCCTGCTGGATGCGACGGTCAATCCCACACTGCCTGATGGGGCGGATTCCCGGGCCTGCCTTTACCTGAAAAACATGGAGCCGAATATCGTAAACGGAATGGCGGCGAATTTGCTCTTCGGATTCGGCCCTATGACGATTGCGAGGAACTATGGCATCCATGCTCTCCCACAGTGGCAGATGGAGATGGACGTGGGAAAGGCCCCGGTCTTTACGGAGGTTATGGCCACGGCAAGGGAGCGAAAGCTTCCTCTTTCCCGCCTTTACCGTTGGAGCGAGGCAATGGTTCTGCCGGGCAGTAGCGAGCGGATTATGCTCTGCACCGTACCGCTCATTGCCTCGGACGGCACGGTGTTTGGCGCATGTGGCTTTGAAGTGAGCGGGATGCTGTTTAAGCTCTCCTACACACCGGAGTCAGAGGGCTATGACCATTTGCTTTGCCTGCTCTCACCACTTGATAAAAATACGCTTCGTCTTAACGGTGCGCTCTTTGCCGGCAACTTTGCCGCAGGCCCTTCCGCCCCGGAACTCACACAAATTGAGATATCCTCCGGCCCGGGCGGTTTTTACAGCTATCGGCAATCCGAAAAGGAGGGCTATGCGGGCCTGCACGAAACTGTATCTCTCTATCCTGTTGATTCCGCATATGGGGACGAGCGCTGGGCGGTGGCGCTGATGATGCCCGACGAAGGACTGCATACGCTAATTTCGGCCAGAAGCCGGCAGCTTATCCTGGGGCTTATGCTCCTAATGTTTCTAAATATCGGTCTTGCATCATTTATCAGCCACAGGTATATCCAGCCGGTAGCTGCAGCCTTGGAGCACCTGAAGAAACCCGACCCGGCTACCAAAACCAGAATTCCTGAAATTGACGACCTGATTGAATTTCTCGCGGCGCAGGACGATTTGCCTACGACGAGAGAAGCAAAAGAGTACCCGGCCCCGGGGCATTTCGACATGTACCACGAGTTTGTAAAGAATATTAAAACGCTTTCTGCCGCCGAGAAATCCGTTTTTGATTTATATGTTCAAGGACATACCGCAAAGGAAATCGCCGAGATTCTTTGTCTTTCCATCAATACCATCAAAACCCATAACCGGCGCATCTATATGAAACTTAATGTTACCTCCCGCAAGGAGCTCATGGTTTATATTCAAATGATGGAGCAGGTAGGCTGTACCAATGCGGAAAACAAATAAGCCGAAGAATCTGGAGCTCTGGCATCACGCTTACCGGGCAAGGTCGGAAAGCGCCCAGAGCGCATGCGGAAAGTAAAAACATCGCCAGCATTCGTAATGCTTGCGATGTTTTTTGCGAATCGTCAACCGGAAGTAATCCCCATATTTGCACCTGTTGGCACAGGATACGAGCGGCACGCCAATAAGCTTCCCTTTTCACTAATAGTCAGGTACTGTTCTCAGATAAAAGCGGTGGCTAAGTACAATCAGTGCCGGCAGACCCCTTTACCCTATATTGCTTTACTCATATTGTCCGTAATCCAGAAAACACTTGACTACATTGCAGTAAAGCGTTAACATAAACTTGTGCTGTCATCAGAGGAGAGATGGGTTTCCGGCGAAACTCTGTCCAAGAGGCGACTGCCGCCGGACAGCAGAAACACCCTCAGCACGTAAAAGCGTCCGCAAGGGTGTCTACTCTAAATGAAAGACAATAATTATATTTTCGGAGGGGCATTATGTACGAAAGCAAGGTAAAAGGTCCTGACACAGACAGTCTTTTCCGCGCCATTCTAACACTGGAAAACCTTGAAGACTGTTACCGTTTCTTTGATGATATATGCACCATAAACGAAATCAAGTCCATGGCGCAAAGGCTGGAGGTCGCGAGGATGCTGAAAAAAGGCGAGACCTTCAACACAATAGCCGAGGAAACGGGGGCCTCCACAGCCACGATATCGAGGGTCAACCGCTGCCTTAAATACGGCGCGGACGGCTATAACACCGTGCTCGCGCGTATGGGCGAATAGCGTGTTATTTTCTATAAAAATGCCGCCTACCCGGCATTTATGAGAGCAGATGGCCGTGAACATGAACGCGCAACCGGTCCATTTGTGCTTTGCAGCTGCTCGTCAAGCAGGCGGCATTTCCAGCCAGAAACTCAAACACCGCCTCCACCCCGGCTCGGTCTGCTTCCGGGCCATGATTTAATAAAAAAGCACCCGATAGCAGAATCGGGTGCTTTGTATTTATTATGTCAGTTTATCGGTAGCATCACGGCGCATCCGTATTTTTATAACCGCAAACGGGCCCTGGTCCAAGGTAAAATCACCTGCCCAAAATCGTTTTAGCTGCGGTTATGTACGGTCTTACACATCGCCAGCCTCTGCCTTAAGCGGCAGAATCGGCTGGTCGTCGTCTTGCTACTCTTCCCGGAATTACGGCCGTCAATTCATCTGGCGTCTGCGTGAGAGGTTAATGGTGCCCTCCTGCATATCGTTTACCCAGTCAAGCGCCTTGCCGGTGCCGAAGGCAACGCAGGACACCGCATCGTCGGCAATGTGAGTCTCAATGCTTGTCCGGGATTCGACCAGCTTGTCAAAGCCCCAGATGAGGCTGCCGCCTCCGGTCATTACTATGCCGTTTGTGGATATGTCCGCCACAAGTTCGGGCGGCGTGCTCTCAAGCACGGCGTGTATTGTTTCGAGTATGCGCTCGGAGACTTCCTCGAACGCCTCTATCATCTCGTTGGAGCTGACAGTGAAAACTCTGGGAAGTCCGGTCATAAGGCAGCGGCCCTTGACTTCCATATAGGTAGTCTCCGGCTTCGGGAACACGCAGCCGATGGTCATTTTCATCTCCTCAGCAGTGCGCTCGCCTATCAGGACATTATGCTTGCGGCGTATATATTTGATTATGGCCTCGTCAAAGGAGTCGCCGGCAATTTTGATTGACTGGGAGGCCACAACGCCAGAGAGCGATATTACGGCTACATCAGTCGTACCTCCGCCTATGTCGATGACCATATGGCCGTCCGGCCTTGTGATGTCAATTCCGGCACCGATAGCGGCCGCCACGGGCTCCTCTATCAGATACACCTTTCTCGCGCCGGCCTGTATGCCCGCATCAATGACCGCCCTCTCCTCAACCTCGGTTATGCCGCTCGGCACGCAGATGACGAGCCTGGGTTTAATAAGGCTGAAGGCGGTGACCTTGCTTATCATCTCCTTGAGCATACGCTCGGTCATATCGTAGTCGGATATAACGCCCTCGCGCAGAGGCTTTATCGCGACTATATTACCCGGTGTCCTGCCGAGCATCTTCTCGGCTTCTGAGCCGACCTTTAAAAGGCGGCCGGTGTTCTTATCCATGGCAACAACCGCAGGTTCTCTGAGAACGACGCCCTTGCCCTTTATATATACCAGCACAGTCGCCGTTCCAAGATCGATTCCAATATCTTTCCCTATTAACATGCAAACCTCCTACGCTCCGCGCTCAAAGCATCCACAAAAGAACTCCGCGGAAACGGAGATATTTGTGTGTCGCGGCTACCGCTAATCGGCGAGCGGCACGCCTTTGTTTATTTTATCCCTTTCGGCGGCGGCCAAGGCCGCACAAACGACACTTTCGGCGCCCGCCATAAGTAACATTCTCGCACATTCGGACAGGGTAGAGCCGGTAGTGACAATATCGTCAATAAGCAGTATGCGTTTATCCCGAATCAGCTCGGGATCTATGACCTCATATGCCCCGCTGACGTTTGCCTTGCGCTTTTCCCGGGCCCCAAGTCCCGATTGCGCGGGTATGTCTATTGTTTTTTTCAAAAGCTCCAGAGCCACTTCTCCAAGCTCAAGAGCCGTTGCCATGGCCAGCAGCATGGCCTGGTCGTATCCGCGCTTTTTAAGTCTCTTTTTGCTCAGGGGTACCCAAGTAATATAATCATACTGCCCTGAAAGACTTTTTGCAATACATTCCGACAGCATTCTGCCGTAACATGTTGCGTAATTTGTTGCGTTTTTAAACTTAAAGCGCAGGATGGAGTCGCGTACGTTGCCCTTATAATAAAGCGGAGCTACGCACAGGGTGAAAAAATCCCCCTTTATCTCCTCCTTGTCTGCATAGGGGAGGGATTTTTCACAATTGCCGCAAATATGCCTTTCGCTGTTTTTCAGAAATTTACGGCAAAACGTACAGCGCGGTGGAAATATGATATCCAGGAGCCCGGAAAAGAATCCTCTTGCCATAAGACACCTCCCGCACCTTTATGCCATCAAAAGGGCATATCATCGATTTCCTGATTTAAGCCTGGCTTTCAGTCCGCTGTATCTCCTCTGTTTTCTGTTGTCCTGAGTCATCGCCTTGAGTACTTCGCTATCACCGACAATGATGAGAAGCTCCCTCGCCCTTGTTGCAGCGGTATAGAGCACCGATCTTGTCATTAGTCCGGGGGCACCCCTCGACAGGGATAGAATAACGGCCCTGTATTCGCTGCCCTGCGATTTGTGAACGGTCATGGCATAGGCCGGCTCAAGCTCATTGAGCATATCGAAGGAATAATTGGCTATTTTATCTTCAAAATCTACTGTCAGGGTCTGCTGCTTGTTATCTATGGCTATTAACTGACCTATATCGCCATTAAACACCCCGGAACCTATTGTTTCACCCTTTTTCCATATTATATCATAGTTATTTCTGATTTGCATCACCCTATCGCCCTCGCGGAACAAAAAATCACCGAATCTTTTTTCGTTCCTTCCCTCAGCCGGGGGGTTGAGCGCCGCCTGAAGTGCGCTGTTGAGCCTTACCGTGCCCGTCTCGTACATCCTCGTAGGTGAAAGCACCTGTATCTGCGTGGGGGGTATTCCCATATTTTGCGGAAGCCTCTGTGCGCACAGCTCCAAAATCGTATCGACCGTCTTTTCGGGCGTCCTGCGCTGCAGGAAAAAGAAGTCGCCGGTATTGTCAGCTTCGGGCATTTCACCCCTGTTTATACGGTGGGCGTTGCTCACTATTTTGCTCTCGGCAGCCTGACGAAATATCTCGGTCAGGCACACTGTTTCCACTATGCCGCTGCCTATTATATCCGCAAACACGTTCCCCGGCCCGACAGAGGGCAGCTGGTCTGAGTCCCCGACAAGCACTAGTCGGCACTCGGGCTTCATAGCGTCCAAAAGGGCATGCATAAGCGTTATGTCAACCATAGAACTCTCGTCAAGTATCACCGCGTCGGCGTCCAAGGGATCGTCGGCGCACTTTTGGAATAGGGGCAGCCCCATTTCCTCGTTAAAGCCGGCCCCGAGCAGCCTGTGCACGGTCTGAGCCTCCTCAAGGCACAGCTCACCCATGCGCTTGGCAGCTCTGCCCGTCGGCGCAGTCAGCACGGTTTTCAGACCCATTTTGTTAAACAGCGCCAAAATGGCCCTGACAGTCGTCGTCTTGCCAGTACCCGGGCCGCCGGTCAGCGCCATTATCCTGCGCTCCGCTGCAATTTCCACGGCGCGCTTTTGCCCCTCGGCAAGTATTACCCCCATTTCGCTTTGGGCCTCATCAATGAGGTGCCTAAGCTCGCCGCTCTCGAAGAGCTTGAAGCCCGACATCAGGAGTATGCGCTCAGCCACCTCGCTCTCAGCAATGTAGAGTGAGGTAAGGTAGCAGGCCCTGAGCCCCGCAATCTCGCACTCGACTATCATGCCCTGCTCTATCAGTGAATCAAGGGCGTCAGCGGTCGTGTAAGTATCCACATCTATGAGCCTTGAAGTGACATCTATGAGCTTGTTTCTCGGAATAAAGGTGTGCCCGTTATTCAAATTGTAAGACAGTTCAAAAAGTGCCGCAGCCTGTACTCGCTCGGCACTGCCGGCCTCAAAGCCGAGGCTTAGTGCTAGCTTGTCCGCTTCATGGAAATCACCGCCTATATATTCTCCCGCAAGAATGTACGGATTATCCTTCAAAGCCGCGAGCGCGTCGTCACCATAGACCTTGAAAAGCCGTATGGCGAGACGGGCGGAAAGCCCTGCCCGCACCAGAAACTCGACAAGCCGCCGCAGTCCCGCCCGGCGCTGGAAGGCTCTGCCTATCTCCTGGGCCTTCTTTGCGCTTATTCCGCGCAGCTCTGAAAGCCGCTCAGGGGTCTGCTCTATCACATCCAACGTCTCAACACCAAATCTTTCGACTATGAGCCTGGCCGTAACGGGTCCTATGCCCTTAATTCCGCCAAAAGCAAGATATTCGTATATGGCCGCCGTGGTCTCGGGCAACCTTCTGACTGCCTGCTCGACCTTAAACTGCTGGCCGTGCGTCGGATGGCTTGTCCAGCCCCCCTCCAGCTCCAGGGTCTCGCCCGGTGAAGCGTAGGGGAGGCAGCCGACCACGGTAACAAGGCCTTCGGCGCCCGTGTCAAGGCGGAGCACAGTGTAGCCGGTTTCCTCGTTCTGATAGATGACCGAGGAAACCGTACCGCTTATTCCAATGCTTCCTTCCTGCAACATCCTTCCTCCGTTCCCGAGCCTATGAGCTCGGTTAAATCTGCCAGTGCACACAGGCTTATCTCGCTGTGCTCGCGGGCAAGTATCTCAGCCATTTTCCGGCTCTCGCCGTCCAGCCCTCCGTCTGCGATTATCAGTTGCATATGTACTCTGCCGCTACTGATAAGCCACAAAAATCCCTCGACGGTTGACCCGAGGTCGGGAGCAGCCCCCTGCGCGTGTATTATCGCGTAGAGCTTTTGGCCTTTGCCGGCCCTAACGGGAATAACCATTCTCCCGTAAATCAGCCATACAGCCGCGATAACCGCCGCTGAAATTATCAGAGTAATAACGATTTCAAGATATTCAGCCATTTTCGCACCTCCACACCACATAATATGCGCAGAGGCGCTTAAGTCAACTGATTAGGGCCTTAAATCCGAAAGTTATGCCCGATACGAGGATGCCCGCAATCAGCACTCCGATTGCTATGGCGGGAAATGCTACCCTTAACCGTATGTTGAGAAGGGCTGCGAGCAGTGCGCCCGTCCAGGCGCCGGTTCCGGGCAGGGGGATGGCAACCAATATCATAAGCCCCAGAAGCTCCGAGCGATAGAGGGAGTTCGAGTGTTTTAGGGTACTTCTAATCTTGTGCTCTATCAGCCTTTTCAGCCAGTTGCTTTTTGCGCACAGCCAGTCCAGTACGCGACGAATAAACAGTATTAAAAACGGTACGGGCAAAATGTTTCCGATAACTGAAGTAATTGTGGTCAGCCATATGTCAAGCCCCAGTGATACGCCGAGCGGAATGGCCCCGCGCAGCTCAAAGATTGGGAGCATGGAGACAAATAAAGTAACCAGTATCTTTGATACGGCAGCCTCCCCCGCCCATTTAGCAAACCACAAATTAATGCCCTCCCTTATCTAGTCCGATTCAGTATCTTCTTCAGATACTGACCAGTATAGCTCTTATCGCACTGTGCAACTTCCTCAGGCGTACCGCAGCAGATGATTTCCCCGCCCTTGTCGCCGCCCTCGGGGCCGAGGTCTATTATATAGTCGGCGGTCTTGATAACGTCGAGATTGTGCTCAATCACAACAATTGTGTTCCCGGCATCGACCAGCCTGTTTAGCACCTCAATAAGCCTGTGCACATCTGCAACATGAAGCCCCGTCGTTGGCTCGTCAAGAACGTAGATTGTGCTGCCCGTAGAACGCTTGGACAGCTCGGTGGCCAGCTTAACCCTCTGGGCCTCTCCGCCCGACAGCGTGGTTGAGGACTGACCGAGCTTAACATATCCGAGCCCTACATCGTAAAGCGTCTGGAGCTTTGCATTTATTTTCGGGAAATTCTCAAAGAATCCGAGAGCCTCCTCAACGGTCATGCTGAGAACCTCGTAAATATCCTTGCCCTTATATTTCACCTCAAGGGTTTCTCGGTTGTAACGTCTACCCTTGCAGACCTCGCAGGGCACATAGATGTCTGGCAAAAAGTGCATTTCAATCTTTATCAGACCGTCACCCGCACAGGCCTCGCATCTTCCGCCGCGCACATTGAACGAAAAGCGCCCCGGACCGTAGCCCCTTGCCTTCGCGTCCTGTGTGGAGGCAAAAAGCTCGCGGATGTCGCTGAAAACACCCGTATAGGTTGCCGGATTTGAACGCGGTGTGCGCCCTATCGGGCTCTGGTCGATAGAGATTATCTTGTCAAGGTATTCCTTGCCCTCAATTTCCCTGTGCTTGCCGGGCTTTATTTTGACCCGATTGAGCTCGGCCGCCAGTGCCCCGTACAGTATGGCGTTAACAAGCGAGGATTTTCCGCTGCCGGACACACCCGTCACGCAGTTAAATACGCCCAGCCTGAACTCGGCGTCTATATTCTTCAGATTGTTTTCCTCCGCGCCGCGGATTATGAGGCTGTTTCCGCTCCCCTTGCGCCGCGTTTCCGGCACGGGTATCTGCTTTTTTCCGCTGAGGTATTGACCCGTTATGGATTCTTCGCAGTTCCTTATATCCTCGACCGTACCGGCGAAGACGACTTTTCCGCCGTGCACGCCCGCGCCCGGCCCGATGTCCACAATATAATCGGCTTCAAGCATCGTGTCCTCGTCGTGCTCGACGACTATCAGCGTGTTCCCTATATCTCTAAGACGCTTGAGCGTCGCAAGCAGCTTTGCGTTGTCGCGCTGGTGCAGGCCAATGCTTGGCTCGTCCAGGATATACATTACACCCATAAGATAAGAGCCTATCTGGGTGGCCAGCCTGATTCTCTGGCTCTCTCCGCCCGAGAGCGTGCCCGCCTTTCGCGAAAGCGTGAGATACTCAAGCCCGACGCTCTGAAGAAAACCGAGTCTTTCCCGGATTTCCTTCAGTATCCTGTCTGCTATCATCGCATCCTTGCCTTGAAGCTCCAGCTCGTTTATGAATTTGAGCGCTGCGGTGACCGACTTTTCGGTAAAATCAGCTATGTTTATCCCGCCGACGGTGACTGCCAGCGCTTCCTTTTTGAGCCTGCGGCCCTGACATTCGGGGCAGGGGTGCTCGGACATACACTGTTCAAGCTCATAGCGCATGGCGGCGCTCTGCGTTTCACGATATCGGCGCTCAAGATTGTTTACTATGCCCTCGAAAGGCTGTGTGAGTGTACCCACACCTTGGCCACGTTCGTAACGAAGCGTAAGCTTCTCGCCCCTGGTGCCATAGAGTATGGCATCAAGCGCCTCAGGGCTCATGTCCCTGATGGGAGTTGAAAGCTTAAATTTAAAGCGCTTTCCCAGCGCCTCGTAGTACATTCTGGCTATACTGTCACCGTTGACACCGCCCCAGCCGCTGGCGCTAATCGCCCCCTCGGAGATAGACAGCGCTTTATTGGGTATTATAACATCGGGGTCAACTCTCATCTGTGCCCCGAGTCCCGTACAGGAGGGGCAGGCACCATAGGGATTATTGAAGGAGAACATACGGGGCGTGAGCTCCTCAATACTGATGCCGCAATCTTCACAGGCGTAGTTCTGGGAGAACATAAGCTCCCTGTCCTCGCCTACCAAATCAATAATAACGATTCCGCCGGCAAGGGCGCTGGCAGTTTCAAGCGAATCGGCAAGTCTCCTTGTAATATCGGCCTTTATAACAAGCCGGTCAACGACAACCTCAATATTATGCTTGTAATTCTTGTCCAGCTTAATAGCCTCAGACAAGTCATACATATTGCCGTCAACTCTTACCCGCACATAACCACTTTTGCGCGCGTCGTCAAAGACCTTCTGATGTTCGCCCTTGCGCGCTCTAACCACCGGAGCAAGAATCTGAACTCTCGTGCCTTCCGGAAGCTGCATCACAAGATCTACAATCTGATCGATAGTCTGCTGTCGAATTTCCTTGCCACATTCCGGACAATGAGGTATGCCTATCCTCGCCCACAGAAGGCGAAGGTAATCGTAAATTTCTGTCACAGTGCCCACTGTTGAGCGGGGATTCTTAGACGTGGTCTTTTGGTCGATGGAAATGGCAGGAGAAAGTCCCTCAATATAATCAACATTTGGCTTTTCCATTTGGCCAAGAAATTGGCGCGCATAGGATGAGAGGGATTCCACATACCTGCGCTGGCCCTCAGCGTATATCGTATCAAAAGCCAAAGATGATTTTCCGCTGCCGGATATCCCCGTGAGTACGACAATCTTATCTCTTGGTATCTCAACGTCTATGTTTTGCAGGTTGTTTTCCTTCGCGCCTTTTACTAGTATAGTCTCGCGCATAAAAAGCTCCTCAATGCGGTCCTCCGCAGTTTTAACCTAAGCATTTGCTCAGTAATAATTCTATATATGTATTACTTTAATGTAAACAGTAACAAATTGCATTATACAACAGTTGACCTGTTATTTCAACAAACAGAATTTATCTTTAAATAAAATAAAATAGAGCAGACATTTTCATGTCCGCTCTATTCTCCAGTGTTGGCGACTACCTATCTTCCCGGGCCGTCTCCAGCCAAGTATTTTCGGCACAAGTGAGCTTAACTTCCGTGTTCGGAATGGGAACGGGTGGACCCTCACCGTTATCGACACCAACTAACTTTC
>JAAYOL010000020.1 GCA_012520395.1 Clostridiales bacterium | reverse complement strand
TTTCCAGTTGCTGAGCTCGTCATTTATGTAGTCGAGCTGTAGTAACTTGTCCTTTATCTCTTCAACATTTAAGCGATAGGTATTGTGGGAGTTATATTCTTCTGAAGTGGAAAGGCAAACATTACCCTCCACAAAGTACTTATCATAATTAAGATCCCGTTTATCAGCAGGGACACGGAAAAATCCTCCCATATCTTCGGCTTTTATGTATTCCTCTTTGGTAAGCAAGGTTTCATATAGCTTTTCACCGTGGCGGGTTCCAATAATTCTTATTTCATTATCTGCGTCAAACAACTCTAAAAGAGCCTGAGCTAAATCTCCTATCGTACTGGCCGGGGATTTTTGCACCATTATGTCACCCGCCTGGGCATTAGCAAAAGCAAAAACCACCAACTCCACCGCTTCCTCTAGACTCATCAAAAACCTGGTCATATCAGGATCGGTAATAGTTAGAGCCTGTCCACTTTTTATCTGCTCGACAAAAAGAGGTATTACTGAGCCACGAGAAGCCATAACATTACCATAACGAGTGCCGCAAATGGTTGTCCTATCCGGTGACACGGTCTTCGATTTAGCTACCAGGACCTTTTCCATCATCGCTTTGGAAATTCCCATAGCATTAATGGGATAAGCTGCCTTATCGGTAGACAAGCAAATTACTTTTTTAACCCCTTTGTTTATAGCAGCAGTCAGAACATTATCTGTCCCAAGCACATTAGTTTTAACCGCTTCCAAAGGAAAGAACTCGCATGAGGGTACCTGCTTCAAGGCAGCGGCATGAAATATGTAATCCACTCCATGCATAGCATTCTTCACACTCTGTATATCGCGTACATCGCCTATGTAAAACTTTATCTTATCGTCTTTATATTGTTTACGCATATCATCCTGTTTCTTCTCATCACGGGAAAAGATGCGGATTTCACCGATGTCAGTTGTGAGAAACCGGTCCAGGACAGCATGTCCGAATGAACCGGTGCCGCCAGTTATTAATAAAATTTTATCTTTAAACATTATAGTGTTTCCTTTCCAACTTATATGTTCATAAAAATCATTTCTCTTTTGTTGCGGCAACCTGATCAATACCCGAATACATCTTATCATAGTAATTTGTATATTCGCCGGATACGATATTCTCTATCCACTCCGTATTATTTAAATACCATTCAATAGTTTCTTTCATTCCCTGTTCAAAAGTATAAGTAGGTTCCCAGCCTAAAAGAGTTGTAATCTTAGTATTATCAATGGCATATCTCCTATCATGTCCCGGTCTGTCTTTGACGAATTTAATCAGTTTTTCCGACTTACCCAGTGTTTCTATAATAAGCTTAACGATTTCAATATTGGCTTTCTCATTATTACCACCAATATTATAGACCTCGCCATTTAATCCCTTATGTAATACCGTATCAATTGCAGAACAATGATCCGCTACATGCAGCCAATCTCTTATCTGCATGCCATCGCCATAGACAGGTAGATCTTTACCATTTAAACAGTTATTAATCATCAAGGGAATGAGCTTCTCCGGGAACTGGTAGGGTCCATAGTTGTTACTACAGCGGGTAATATTCACCGGCATGCCGAAGGTTTCATGGTAAGATCTTACGATTAGATCAGCGCTGGCTTTAGAGGCGGAATAGGGGCTATTAGGCATTAAGGGCATGGTCTCCACAAACATTCCTGTTTCACCCAGTGCCCCGTACACTTCATCAGTTGACACCTGCAGGAACTTAACCCCAGTCTTATATTCCTT
>JAAYOL010000130.1 GCA_012520395.1 Clostridiales bacterium | reverse complement strand
GGTATCCTCACGCCAATGGAAAAGCACAAGCTGTTCTATTTGGCTGCATAAAAAGCGGCCAGCGCCGAAGCGCTGACCGAGAAAAATTTTATATTATTTCATTGTACTCTTGACGGAGAGCAGTTCAATATTCTGGCTTGGAGGTTTATTTAATGACCCGGTCACTATCGATATCTTTTTTCAAGTGGTTTTCCTTGACCTCCCTTTCATATTCGTGGACCCTGAGTGGATAGGAGTAATAGTATCCCTGCATTATCTCGCAGCCAATGTTGTTTAGGAAATCGGCCTGCTCACGGGTTTCCACACCCTCGGCTATGATGGATAGATCTATTGCCTTGGCCATATGGACAATAGAGCGAAGGATACTGCAGCCCTTGTTATAATCTCCATCACCCGATAAAAATTTCATATCCAGCTTCAAAACATTTACCGGCATGCTCTTTAGTATATTAAGCGAGGAATACCCGCTTCCGAAGTCGTCCATCTCTACGATAAACCCATAGCTTTGCAGCTCTTTAATAATGTTTATCATATGCTCGGGATTTCCCATGCAGGCCGATTCGGTAACCTCAAGCCTCAGCAGCTTGGGGTCCAGATCATATTTCTCAGCCAACTGCTTCATCGTAGCGCACAAATCCATCCTGTAAAAGTCAATCCTTGAAATGTTAACTGACAAGGGCAAACTGTTTAGGCGGCTGTCCTCCTCAGACCATTTGTGCAATAGCTTGCAGGCGTATTCCCAGATATATTGATCCAGCTGGACAATAAAGCCGTTTTTCTCAAAAATGGGGATGAAGCTCTTGGGCATAATGATCCCTTTTTCCGGATGGTTCCAGCGCACAAGGGTTTCCGCACCCACTATATTCCCCGTAGTGTAATTATACTGGGGTTGCAAAAGTACCTCAAACTGGTTGTTTCTAAGAGCATATTCCATTTCTCCGATGATTTCCTGCTCATGAAGAATAATATCGCTCATTTTATCGTCGTAATAGGCGTAGTACTCCCAGTAGTTTCCCTTGACAGCTTTAGATGCCATTACTGCCATGTCGTACATCTGCTCAACCGGAATCGTCTTGTCCTCTATCCTGTATATGCCGAAGCTAGCCCTCAATTGGAGGTTTATACCTATCCTGTTAACACACTTGCTGATTCCGTCCGAGAGTTCCTCAAGGCACAGGTTGCTTTCAGGCACACAAATTGCAAAGTGATCCGCCTCGAGCCTTGCATATGTGCCGCTCTTGACATATCCCTTCAGGTATTCCGCAATGGCCTGCAGCAGCGCATTGCCCGCCCGGCTTCCGAAAAGCTGGTTAATAATTCTGAAATTATCTATATCAAACTGAATAAACACATAAGCTGTTTCGGGGTTGTTTCGGAGAAGAGCCTCGGTCTCTGCGGCAAAGGCGCTTCTGTTTAAAATGCCTGTCAGATGGTCATGCTGCGTGAGAAACCGCTTTTGACCAAGCAGTGTCCTCTGCACTGTTTCATCCTCAAAGATTAAATAACTGCCTACAAAAAGGCCTTTTCTGTCGAATATCCGTGAGCACCTTACAAAAAAGTACAGCCGGATCCCATCTTTCTCCATGTTGTAGAAAAAGCCGTCGTCCTCAGTTTGCAGAACTGAATGAAGGGAGTGGCGCTCTGCAAACTCCTCAAAGCTGAGTGTTTTCAGCATGTCTCTGCTCAGTGAAAAAAGCTCGCTGCTTTTTTTGTTGTAGAGCACCAGTTGATATTTGCTGTCAAAGACAACAATACCGTTGGAGTATGACTCAATAAGGAGCGAATTTATCTCTGATGGAAACCTCGAGGGGTGAAAGTGGACGGAGAATATATGGAAGGCAGAAATCCCATAAGCCAGCACTGAAACATCCACGTACATTCCCGTAACAATCATAAAAAGCTTTATTGCGAGAAGAGCGAAGAAGGAGGTAATCAACACGCCATACCTCTGCCAATAAACCCTCGAAACTATCAAATATGAGCGGTAAAACAACAGGCAATTGAGCAATATCAGTGCGCAAACGAAAAAAATGTGAAAGTAATAGAGCGGCAGGGGCTTCACCATATAGAACACTTCACCGCCGAAGGAATGTTGCAGCACTTCCGTAGCATAGGGCCTGAATAGATTTAAAATCATAATAAGCGAGTTTACTGCTAAGGCGGATATTACCACATATTGAACAAGCCTGTTGCTTTTATACTTGCCATCATATTTGTGAATAAATCTTGCTGAGTACAGGAGGAGCAGTGCAAGCAGCCAGGAGGTAAATAAACTCTTAAACGAATAGGCTATCCGTGCCTTTTCTGCGTCCTGAGTAAAAAGTACAAAGGTATAGGACAGGGTTATTAGAGAGGCGAAAACTAAAATGTTTTTCATGGTGTTTTCCAGCGCGCCCCGCTTCGGCAACACTGTGAGAAAACAGGCTGTGGTCAGAAAGAAGGATATTACACACAGTATTAGAGAAATATTCTTCATCAAAACGCCACCCTTTGACTCATCCACATCCCCACATGCAAGTAAGTGTGGAAAATCCTGCTACGAACCCCTATACATGACTTCATGAAAATATTCCGTGGAACAGGTCATTAAAACTGCTGCTTACTCAATAATGCCATTCTCCCTTAATCGCGGATTTTATCGTCATCTTCCCGTCCAGGGAATAAAAATACTGTGTCCTGCCGTAGTTTTTCCCGGTATCCTCCGCGACAATAGGAATCCTGTGCTTCATGAGCTCCGCCTTTACGGCCGTTACGTTTCTTAAGCCTATGTTTGACAGTGAGGAGTTACTGACCCCCGCAAACATCTGAGCCCCGCCCGCAATTTTGGCGGTCAGCCGTGACTGAAGCGCGCCCTCCCTTGCCATAAGCCGCAAAAGCCCCCTTATGGCAGTGTCGGCGAACTTCCCCTCCTGATCACCCAAAACACTAAAGCCCTCACTGGAGGGAAGCATAATATGCGCAAGCCCAGCTACCTTTGTTCTGGCATCATACAAGCATATGCCCACGCAGGAACCGAGGGCATATGTTACAAGAACTTCACCGTTTTTGGCTATATTAAATTCTGATATTCCCACTTTAATCATCTTGTTCATTAAGCTAACCCCAAGCTTGTCATCATCTTCTGCAAGGCATCAACCTCAGGTATAAGTAGAACATGGCTCGCTGCGTGATCGACGGTGTTGTTAAACTCATCCTCAATAAATAAAATTTTATCGCTGATGTCGGCATAATAAATTGTCGGAACGCTCAAAATCGCCCCCACCATATCCATGCAAAAGGAGGGTGGTGACAGCTCTATTCTCAGCCCTGTCAGGGAGGCTATTGCGTTTATGTAGGAGGCTGCCATGATATTTCCAACCTCCATGACAGCCGAGCAACCCATTTCGTCATCTTCGTCGAAGCTGCCGATATCGCCCACAAGGTCGGATAAAATCATATTGGCAAATTCCTTCTGGAGAAGGAACATAATCATCCCGGTCAAATCGCCGCTGATAGTCAAAAGCAGGCCTATCATAAGCTCCTCGGGCCCCCCGAGCTTTTCGGTAACCGTCTGATAGTCGAGAACGGTAATTTGAGGCACGGCGATATTTACAGGCCTTTCAAGCATCTGAGAAAGGGCGGTGGCCGCATTTCCGGAACCGATATTCCCTATTTCCCTCAGGGCATCCAATTGCATCTCATTTAAATCACCGTAATCATTAAGTGTCATTATTTGACCCTACCTTTCGCTAATTAAGGCTCAATAATTATGGAGGAAAACGGTCCGGTAGTCTTGCCGGCAAAGCTGGCACAGCGGCCCGAAAATCTCCGAGTAGCTTCCGGGCCGGAAGCACTACTTCCTGAGTCCGTTTATTGTCTGTTCATTTTCATCGGCCACCTGAACAAGGCGCGCGCTGACCTGATAGGCCCTTTGCACGGAAATCATTTTGCTTATCTCATCGGTAAGCTCGACGCCGGATTGCTCAAGGAAGCCGGAAATGACCTCGCTACCCCATGTGACAGAAGCCGCACCGGAGGCCCCCGTCGGCGCATAAGTCGTAGCCGAAGCAGGTTCAAGCCCCTCTGGATTTGCAAATGTATATATGCCCAGGTTCTCACAGAGCACGGAGGGGGCGAACTCCTCTTTTATGGCATCGCTGTCGCAGTAAACCCTCTGGCCCTGATGGTCCAGAACATAGGCCCCGTCGTTAGTTACTAAGGCTGCCCAGCCCCCTTCAACCCCGATCGAAAAGCTGCCGTTACGGGTATAGCGGACCTGTCCATCCCTTTCTACGGCAAACCAGCCGTCTCCCGTTATTGCAAAATCAAGCTCCCGGTCGGTGCGCACAAGGGCGGCCTGATCCGCCGAAATCCCTGTTGTAACCGCCCTGACACCATTGCCCGACAAGGGGTTGGCCGGAGTGTTCACATACATATCTGTATATAAAAGATCCTGAAAGGACGTAGTTTGCGCCTTGTATCCGTTGGTGTTCACATTTGCGATATTGTTTCCTATCGTGTCGAGTGCTTTCTGATAGGCTATGAGTCCGGAGGCTCCGCTGTAAAATGCGGCTTTCATTTATATCTCTCCTTTTTATAGTTTTCTCAGGCCTAGACCTGAGCTATCTGATGGGCTTTCCTGTTCAGGCCGTCTATTACCTCCAGAGCGCTGCTACAGGCCTGGAAGGCCCTCTGAGACTCCAGAAGCAGGGTCATCTCCCTGTTGTAGTCAATATTCGACAGTTCAAGACTCTTGTGGATTACGGAGTAATTCCCGGCCGCCTGAGGCTGGGTGCCTTCCGGATAGCCAAAGAGCCCGTTTTCAAGCTCTGCGGGTACTGCTCCCTCCGGGAGTGTGGAAACTCTAAGAGTGTCTATATAATAGCCGTCTGAGTTGTAAATTTGCCCCGATTCCTCGATAACAAGGTCCGCGCCATCTGTCCGTATCGGGCCGTTTATTCCCATAACCCGGCCTGCCGAGGGGAGAACAAGATAGCCATCATCATCCAGGTCAAAGTGCCCGTTTCGGGTCAGGAACACCGCCCCGTCTGCCCCTTCGATATTGAAGAAGCCCTCGCCGGAAATCGCCACGTCTAAGACGCGTCCCGTCTGCGTTAGCATGCCGGAGTCAAAGTTGGTCACGACATCGTCGACAATGGTCGCTGTCGCACCGCTGCCGCCTACAACAGTTTTAGCACCGGCGTTCTTCCGGGTAATCAGCTCCTGCTCAAAGGAAGATATGACCAGCCGGTTGCTCCGGTAACCGGGCGTCTGGGCGTTGACAAGGTTGTTCCCTATTGTGTCGATTTCTCTCTGCCGGGTAAGAATACCCGAGGCAATTGTATAGTATCCAGATAGCATAAGTCTGCCTCCATTTTCTGTCTGTATTGCCGACGGTGCCTATTCCTGGTAGCTGGAATCATAGCCGCTCTGCCGCATAATATTCTCAATCTTCTCCAGAGCCTTTTTCCGGATTTGGGTTATGCGCTGCGGGGAGAGGTCAAATATCTTCCCAATCTCTCGCAGGGTCAGATTCTCGTAATAGTAGAGGGTGATTATCTGCTTTTGCTTTGGGGGGAGCATGTCTATAGCTTCAGCGAGTGCGCCGCTAAGCTCCTTCCTGATTACTCTTGAGACGACCTCCTCGTCCGTTTCATTGCCGGAGGCCTTTGCCTCTTCTATTTTATTTATGTAGGAGTTCTCGATAAGCCCCTCAAATGATACCGTATCCACCACCGACATCTCAAGCAAATCTCTGCTCAGCTGCTCCTCGCTGATGCCGAGATATTCCGCAAGCTCAAGGTTTGTCGGCTCGCGCATGAGCTCAAACTCCAGCTTCCTCTTAGCTTGCGAAATGTTCTTTCTGGCCTCCCACAGCCTGTTGGGCAGCCAGTTCTGCTTTCTGAGATACTTGAGCACTGAGCCGCGGATAGCCAGATAGCTAAAGGTATCGAAGCTGGCACCCCGGTCGGGGTCGTAGCGCTCAATACATTCGATAAGGGTAATTACACCCTGGTTAAAGAAGTCCTCGTAAGGGATATTAGACAGTAGAATGTTGCGCATTCCGAAGATTGCGGCGTTGACATGCCTGAGGTAGTGCATGACAAGCTTGTTTCTAAGCTCTATGTCTCCGGTCTTCTTATACTGCCGCATAAGGCCTTCCGGGTCGGACACTCGGATATCTCTCTGTACTTCCGTGTGCTTATATATCTGACTTGCCATTACATCCCTCCTTGCCTGAGAAATTGGTCACGCCAGTAATCTCAGATAAGCCCCGGTTACCGACGCAACTCAAATTTTAATTATGCCGAGGGACTGTATCTGTATATTTGAATCAAGGTCGTTGAAAGAGAGCACTGTGATGTCGGGAAAAAACTGGTCCATAAGCTTTTTGAAGTAAACCCGTACCACCGGAGAGGTGAGAATAATGGGCTCCTGAACAAGTCTCTTCATCTTATCAATCTGCTCGGTTGAGCTTGTGATTATCTTCTGGATAACAGCAGCGTCAAGGGAAAGATATGAGCCGGTGTCGTGCTTTTTCAGACCTTTTACTATCAGCTCCTCAATGGCGCTGTCGAGGTTTATGACCTTAAGCTGTCCCGCCGACGAGAACCTGCGCGTTATCGTACGCTTGAGCGCCTGGCGCACATATTCCGTGAGCATGTCCGGGTCCTTGATTGTCTGCGCATAATCTGAAAGCGTTTCAAGAATAATCTCCATATCGCGTATGGGAATTCCCTCTCTGAGGAGGTTTTGCAGCACTCTCTGAAGCTCACCGAGAGAGACAACAGCGGGGATAGTATCGTCCACAATGCTGTCGTTGTTTTGCTTGAGGTTATCAAGCATCCTCTTTACCTCCTGACGGCTTAAAAGCTCGTAGGCATGCCGCCGCATAAGCTCAGAGATATGCGTTATAATCACGGAGGTTGCGTCTATCAGAGTATATCCCGCTATCTCAGCCTTGATCTTCTTGTCCTCGCTAATCCATTTGGCGGGCAGTCCGAAGGCAGGCTCCGTTGTTTCTATTCCGTCAACATCGTCCGCCTCGTCAAGCTCCTCGGGGGCCAGTCCAAGATAATGATCTACGAGGATTTCACCAACGGCAATCGATTCTCCGCGCAGCAGAACCTCGTATTGATTGGGATTGAGTGTGGCGCTGTCCTTCAGGCGTATGGGCGGGAGAACCATGCCCATTTCATCGGCAAACTGCTTGCGCAGCATGACTATCCTGTCGAGGAAGTTGCCGCCGCTCTTTTCATCAACCAGGGGCAGAAGGCTGTAACCAACCTCAACTCCTATCGCATCGACGTTCAACAGACCGTAAACATTGTCGAGGTTCCTATAGTAGCTGACCTCGCTTGTGACCTCTTCCACTACCTGGGTACCCTCCAGCGCGGTTGCAAGCACCGCCCTGTTCTTCCTGAGAAGGAGCAGGCCGAGGGCGAGCAGCATGGCCGAGAGCAGCAGTACCTGCGGGATAGGAAAGCCAATTAATATAAGCGAGGGTAAGGCGGCGCCGGCAATAATCAGTACCGTCGGCTGCGATGTAAACTGCTGGATTACGTCGGTGTTCAGATTGGACTCGGAGGCTGAGCGGGTAACTACCATACCCGTTGCAACCGAAATCAGAAGGGCAGGCAGCTGGCTCATCAGTCCGTCGCCGACCGTAGCTATTGAGTATGTATTGACGACAGCGGCAAAATCCCCGCCCTTTATAATGCCGACAATAAAACCGCCGATAAGGTTTATCAGGGTGACTATTATTGAGATTATGGCATCGCCCTTTACAAATTTGGACGCACCGTCCATGGCGCCGAAGAAATCGGCCTCCCTCTGGATTTTCAGCCTTCTCTCCTGTGCCTGCTTCTCGTCGATTAATCCGGAGCTGAGGTCGGCGTCGATTGCCATCTGCTTTCCTGGCATCGCATCGAGCGTAAAGCGGGCCGATACCTCTGCGACTCTCTCCGCGCCCTTGGTTATGACTATGAACTGCACAAGGACGATGATGAGAAAAATAACAAGGCCGACAACTACGTTGCCCCGGACAACAAAATTGCCGAATGTTTCTATGACCTCTCCGGCGTAGCCGTCGTTTATGAGGATGGAGCGCGTTGACGATACGTTTAAGCTCAGTCTGAAAAGCGTAGTGACAAGGAGCAGCGAGGGATATATTGACATTTCCAGGGACTCTTTTATGTACATCGTCATAAGGAGAATGACGAGGGAAATCATCAAGTTCAAAATTAACATGAAATCCAGCACCGCAGGCGAGAGCGGTACTATGAGGAGAGCCAAAATGACAAGAACGAATATGGCCACTCCGTTATTCAGAAATTTCAGATTCATACTAATTCAAATCCTTTTTCTTCAGGGTGTAGACGAAAGCCAACACCTGGGCGACAGGCTTGAAGAATTTTTCCGGAATCTCACTGTCGACCTCAACCGCTTCGAAGAGCGCCCTGGCAAGTGCCTTGTCCTCGGTGACATAGACTCCGTTTTCCTCGGCAATCTTAATAATCCTGAAGGCCAGTTGGTCCGCCCCCTTGGCAATGACTATTGGGGCGTTGTTCTTGCTCTGGTCATACTTCAGAGCCACTGCAAAGTGTGTAGGGTTCCTGATTACGACATCCGCGCCCGGCACGCTTTGCATCATTCGGCGGCGCGCCTGCTGCTGTCCTATGGACCTCTGCCTGCCCTTTACCTGCGGGTCGCCCTCCATCTGCTTGTACTCGTCCTTAATTTCCTGTTTGCTCATGCGCAGGTTTTTTTCATATTCCCACCACTGATACAGGTAGTCGGCGCCGGCCAGGAAAATAAAAATTATTCCGGCCTTCAGTACTATGCCCAATATTATTTCTCCGGTGTAGCTCATGGCCTGAAGGAAGGATAGCCCGGACAGGCGCGGAAACAGGAGTATTTCTTCCTTCATCCCCGTATAGACTACATAGGTTAAAATAGCTATTTTCAAGAGGGATTTGAGAAGTTCCACCATACCCCGGATGGAGAACATTTTTTTAAAGCCGCTCAAGGGATTGATGCGCTCGCCCTTGAAGGAAAAAGCCTTTGCGGAAAAGTGCATTCTTGTCTGTAGCATTGTGGAAAAGATGGCCGCAGCAGCCGTAATCAGCAGGAGGGGAAGCGCGGTTTTGGCAAAAACAAGAACGCCTTTTATAAAGAATATCCGGACATCCCCGTCGGTAACCTGATGCTGAACCGGTATCAGGGAGAAGAAGTCATGCATTGACTCCGTAATCGTTGAAAGCATCAGGGGGAAAAGAAACTTCATAGCGTAAAAGGAGGTGAACAGGGATAAGGCGAGCACAACGTCGCGGCTTAAAAATACATTACCCTTTTTTCGTTCATCCCGTTTTCGCTTCGGTGTTGCTTTTTCTGTCTTTTCGCCCGGCATATATACTCCTTAAAAAACTTCCAGCAGTTTTCGCAGACTTGCGAACATGTTGTATATGTAGGAATCAAGAAATTCCGTAATCGGTACGGCAAAAAGGAAAAGCAGCGTAAAACCAAACAAAATCTTAATCTGGAAGTGTAGTGAGAACACATTAATCTGCGGAATCAGCTTCATCAGTATACCCATGGCAATTTCCAGCACAAAGGAGGCCGCGATAAAGGGCAGCGCAAGGCGCATGGCCAGAGAAAACACCTCTACAAATACGGAGACAATGTATGTCCCGATTTCGGGCCCGAAGGATACGGCTCCCATACCTATAATGCCGTAAGAGGATGCCATTATTTTTATCAGCAGCAAATGACCGTTGACCGAAAAAAAGTAAAGCACGAAAACAAGCTGCAATATGTTCCCCGACGCGGATAGCTGCAGGTTAGTTCCGGGGTCAAAGGCCTTTGCCATAGCAAGGCCGAAGCCCATATCGATCACTTCACCGGCGGTGAAAAGAAGATAGTAGAATATCTGGAAGACAAGGCCAAAGGCCATGCCTATCACCAGCTCCTTCATCATCGCAAAAAGCATTGGCAGCATCTGCGTCAGCTGCGTAGCGTAGGAATCGTCAAGCCCGGGCGTAAGCAATATCGTTATTCCCAGTACAAGCGCTATCCTGAACTGGGTCGGGATATTCTTTCTGGAGAGCAGGGGGTTGAAGAATATTATTCCTCCCATGCGGCAGAAGACCAGCATATAGGCGTTTAGGTTATCGACCAAAAGTTGAAGTGCCATGGCATCACAGCGCAGTCATCAGCCCCATCAGGTGCTGATAGAATTCCGATAGATTGGCAAGAATCCACGAGCCTAAGAGTATAAGTAATAGCGCTATCGCAATTATCTTCGGCACAAAGGTTATGGTCTGCTCATGTATCTGCGTGGCCGCCTGAAAAATGGAAATGACGAGACCGATAAGCATGCTTGTAAGTAACAGCGGCGTGGCCAGCTTCAAAATCATCCAGATACTCTCTTTAAATACAAGCAGTATATCGCCCTGTGACATATGGTCTCATCTCCTTTCATGTGCGGCTGGTCAGTAAAAGCTTTTTACCAGCATCTCTATAATAAGACTCCAGCCGTTGACCACCACAAACAGCATCAGTTTGAAGGGAAGCGATATCATCGACGGCGGGAGCATAACCATTCCCATAGACATGAGAGTGCTGGAGACTATCATATCTATTATGAGAAACGGGAGAAAAAGCAGAAAGCCCATAGTGAAGGCCCGCTTTAATTCGCTCGTAATGAAAGATGGAACCACAACATCCAGTCCAAGCTGCATTAATGACTCGGTATCGGAGGGGTCCACGTCGTATTTGTCGCCCGACATAGAGAGAAACAGGCTCAGGTCGTCCTTCTTTATCTGTTTAAGCATGAACTGCTTCAGCGGCCTTTGCATATTGTCAAGGGCTGCGTCCTGTGTAATTTCTCCGTTTATGTAAGGCTGCAGACCCTGCTCGTTTATTTGACCTAGAACGGGGCTCATGATGAAGAGCGACAGGAAAAGCGCAAGACCTATAAGCACCTGATTTGGGGGAGTCTGCTGCAGACCTATGGCGTTTCTTAAAAGCGAAAAGACAATTATGATTCGGGTAAAGCAGGTCATCATAATGAGCAGCGAGGGCGCCAGCGCAAGCAGCGAGAAAATCAACAGCAGCTGAAGGCTTCCCAAAGTTCCGTCCGCGCCGTCGGTGTTCAAATCGAGGCTGATGCCTGCCGCCCGGGCCGAGACCGGCAGAATAAGTGTAAGTAAGACTATTGTCAGGACCGCCGTTATCAGGATTCTGTTACGCCTACCTTTCGGGCCGCCGTCCATACGCCCGGCTAAAGAGAGCACTGATTTCATCACCTTATCCCTTCCCTCCGGATTTCGGGTATTTAAATACGTTCTTCAGCACGGATGAAAAATCCATCCCTGCTACCAACGGCGCCTCCGGAGAGGCAGGGGGGAAATCCGCGGGGTCAAGCTCGGTAATGAGCGAAATGTCGTGGGATGTCGCCCCAAGTAAAAACAACCTGTCCGCTGCCTTGACGATAATCAGGGACTGGTCCTTTCCCAGCGGGACTTTTGAAACTATGCTGAGCTTATCCGGAAGGGTACCGCTCCCTCTGTAATTCTTTGCTATCAACTTGGGCGCCCAATATGCGCCTGCAAATATAGCCACCATCATCAGCAGCATACCCACGGCTGTCAAAATAGTCTTTAGCTCCTCCATTTAAGTCGCCTCCTTTCCGGAAAAGCGGAATGAGCTATTGCATGGGCAGAATCTTGCTGACAGTCTGTATAATACGTTCCGGCTTAAAAGGCTTTACGATGAAGTCCAGCGCACCGAGTTTGATGGCCTCCATAACCATGCTCTCCTGGCCCATGGCGGAGCACATCACGACCTTGGCGTTCGGATTTTTCTGCTTTATCATGCGCAGGGATTCAATTCCGTCCACATTGGGCATGGTAATGTCCATGATTACAAGGTCCGGATTATGCTCCAGGTACATATCAACCGCACGCTGCCCGTCCTCAGCTTCTATAAATGTACTGTATCCAGCTTTACTCAGGTGGCTTTGTATCATTTTCCTCATAAATCCGGCGTCGTCAACAACTAGTATTTTGTACATGTTTATCCCTCTTAATATAAATATTTATATATCAAATCCAAACAGAATTTATGATATATGGCCATGTGACACGTCTAGCACCACGGCCTTAAACTACTTTAGCGCGTCGCCCCGGGGCGGGCGACATACGCGGTATAATAATCGCTTTGAGATTATTATATCGCATCAGTAATCGGAGCCTAGGGATTCCATCAATTCCTTTGTCCCCACGATTTCGGTTATGCGCACTCCGAAATTATCTCCGACAACAACTACGTCGCCGTAGGCAAGGAGCTGACCGTTTACAAAAATCTCTGCCGGAGCTCCCGTCTGTGTGTCGAGCAAAACGACCGTGCCCTGACCAAAGTCCATGATGTCCTTGATTTTCCTCTTAGTCCTGCCTATTATGACAGATACCTCCAGCTGTACCCCCAGCAGCAGCTTCATGTTTGAGCTATACGGCACCTGCTCGGTTATTTGCCTGGGTGCAAAGTCGGGGAAGGCGGCGCTTCTGACGTTCACCCGCGGGTCCGTCCCCCTCATCTGCTGCATTTGCACAGGGTCATAGGGTGCAAAATTCTGCGTCGGGGGCGTAAACTGCGCCTGCTCGTTCATAGACTGCTGCTGGATAGGCGGGTAATTATCCATCTGCGGCAACTGATGATAGCCGACCGCCTGCTGGAGCGGCGGTTGCACCGGTTGTATCGGAGGTTGCATTTGCGGTTGAATCGGTGGCTGAACCAGCGGTTGCTGCATCGGTGGTTGAACCGGCGGTTGCACTGGCTGCTGAATCGGGGGATTGACAAACTGCGGGACCGCCTCCTGCTGAGGCGCCGATGCCTGCGGTGCAGCCGGCTGTGCCACGCTTTGTTCGCCAGCCGTATTATCCTCAGGCTGATCAATCTGGCCGCTGACAGTGTTTACAACCTCTTTAGCAAGGGCTATCGGTAAGAAACAGCGGAAGGTGGTGTCCAGCACTCCCTTTATCATGAGCTTGAAGTTTATTGATACGACCTGCTCTTCGCCCCTTATTTCGCTGAACACTTCCTCTGTCTGGTCCTTGGTTTCCACAAGCTGTGTCTCGGGCGCTGAGATATTGATGGGTATGTTCAAAATCTCAGACAGGGCGGTTGCCGAGGAGCCCATCATCTGGTTCATCACCTCGCTGGCGGCGCTCATGGTCATGTCGTCGAAAACAAAGTCTTCGGACTCAACGGGATCGTCGTTCCCCATCAGCAAGTCAAGGATAATCTGCATATCACGGCGCTTGAACATGGTTACATTGATGCCTTCCACGCCCTGCACATAGCGAATCTTTACAATTACCGCAGGCTCAAGGTCGCTGCAGTCTATCTCCTTAAACTGCTCTTGCTCAAGCTCCGGCGCGGTAATTGTCACCTGCTTTTCCAGCATTGTGGACAAGGCTGTGGCAGATGCGCCGATGCTGATATTCATAACCTCGCCTATCGTATCAAGCTCCTCAGGGGTTAAAAGTAAGATTTTATCCTTATCCACTATTCATGCCTCTCTTTTCATAGCTTCTTTTTCTATTGCCTTTACAAGCTTTATTGCCTTTTTTGAATGGGCCTCTCCAATCCTTGCGGTAAACCATGGGATGCCCTCCACTTCAACAATTATGTCTTCGTCAATGCGGCGGTTTAAGATGACTACATCGTTAATCTGCAAATGCATAATATCCGCCAGGCTCATCGGACAGGTATCAAGGAAGGCCGTTACTTCCAGGTCCGAATGCTTAAGGTAATCGATAATAAGCTCCTGCTTCTGCTTCTCCTTTTCCGGATCATGATGCTTGTTCGAATGCATGTATTTCACGCTGAAGCTGCGGATGATGTTCTCAAGGTTCTCAGCTGACATGCACATATTCGCCGTGCCTGTAAAGCTTTCGTTCTTGATTTCAATGCTCACGATAACGACAATATCCTGGGGCGAAAAGGCCTGCAAAAGACGCCCGTTTGTCTCTATACTCCTCAACGTCGTTGTCAAGGGGAAAAAGCTGCTCCACGCTTCCTGTATGTAGTCTGTGATGTTGTTGAAAAAAAGGCTGAGCAGAGCAATTTCAATGTCGGTATAGTCCCTGTCGGGCGAGTAAGGGTCACCCACCCCTCCCATCAGCCTGTCTATTATAAGATACCCAAAGGAGGTGGGAAGTTCAAGCATAATCGTAGATTCGCTATAGGAATCCTCGTTTTGCTGAAAAGCCATCATCCCCACCAGCGTATTATCCGGCAGCGCATTGTTAAATTCGTAGTATCTCTGTTCCTCTATCTGACTTATGTTTATCTCACAGGCGGATCTGAGAACGCTTGTGAAATAAGATGAGAGAACCCGGGAGAGGTTTTCGTAAAGGTTGCTTAAAGAATTGAGCTGATCCTTTGTAAACTTCTTGGGCGAGGAAAAGTCGTAAATCTTTTCCTTGTTCTTATCCTCCGCCCTCGGCTCTTCCAATTCTCCGGTCCGCATCCGCCTGAGCAGCTCATCTATTTGGTTTTGCGATAATGCCTCTGACATTTTTGCCGGCCACCTTTCATGGCAAACTGGATATTATCGGTCCTGATATGAAGCCGCTCATTAAGGATAGCCCGCGGACCGTTTTTTGTTTATGGAGCAGTCGGAGGGACAAGTATATCCTCGGCACCCCCGCTTTTCGGATAATCCGGTGTTTCATACAGGCCTGCCAACACCCCGTATGGATCAAATGGATTCGTGCTTTTCTTTCCAATAACTGCAAGCTCAATTCTTCTGTTTGCTCTTCGCCCTTCCTCCGTGGAGTTATCTCCCACGGGGAAATTTTTCCCGTATCCGAGTATTACAATCTTTTTCTCATCAAACTGCTGTTCATGCTCCAGGTGCATAGCGACCATTGCGGCCCGCTCACCGGAGAGCATCCAATCAGACACGGGGGTATCCGCCTCCGCCGTATGTCCGAAAACAGTGACCAGCTCAATGTCGTCCTCATACTCCTTAAGGGCCTTTCCAATAAACTCTACTGTCGCACGGCCGCCCTCCCGGAAGACATATTGGTCGGGTTCGAAAAAGGCGTAACTATTAAAGCGGATATAGATTATATCATCGACCTGCATCAGGTAGACTGCATCCGTCTGATTGTTATCGCTGACATACTGCGACAGCTTCAGAAAAAGCTCGGTCAAGGCGTCTTCCTCTGTCGGGTCGCCAACAGCCCCGGACTCGAAGTCTTCTATTTTTATAAATCCTGCAAATGAGCGTATGAACGCATTGAACTTCTCCTGGTTTACCGTTGACATGCTGAGAAGCAGTACAAAGAAGGTCAAAAGCAGCGTGACCATGTCCGCATATGTGTTGAGCCAGGAATCCCCGCCTCCGTCCTCTTCTCTGCGCTTTCTTTTCATGCCCTACCTCTCTTTTCTCCTCTTCCGCCCCTGCCCCTTGAGCGCCTTTCCTGAGGCTCGGCCGTGGCAGTCTCTCCTTTTGCCATAATCTTCTTCCTCTGATACTCCGGAAGAATGTTGGTGAGCTTTTCATACAAAAGATTCGGGTTAATCCCGGATTGAATTGCCTTGATACCCTCGCAAATTATGTGCATACACAGGAATTCCTCCTCATGGCGCACCCTGAGCTTGTTCGATATCGGCATAAAAATCATATTTGCAAGAACCGTTCCGTAAAAGGTAGTAACCAGAGCAACCGACATGTTCGGCCCCAGGGATTCGACGTCCTGCAGGGTCTTGAGCATGTTGATAAGACCTATCAGGGTACCTATCATACCGAAGGCTGGGCCGAGGGCCGCTCCCTTATCGTAAATTGAGCGATCCTGTGAATGTCTCTCGTCAAGACTGTCGAGCGCTGCTTCCAGTTGGTTTTTTACCTCCTCGGGGTCAACGCCGTCAACAAGCATCTGCAGACCCTTTTTTAGAAACGGGTCGCTTAATTCCTCAAGATCGGCCTCAAGCGAGAGCAAACCGTTTATTCT
>JAAYOL010000129.1 GCA_012520395.1 Clostridiales bacterium | reverse complement strand
TCTGCTGGCCTCCTCGGGCACCGCACTTTGGCTCAGGAGCCTTGTGGTGGACGGAATTATAGCCGGTGTCGGTGGTGTGCTCACCTTCCTTCCTCAGATAGCGCTACTATTCTTCTTCCTCTCCCTGCTTGAGGATACTGGCTATATGGCACGCGCGGCCTTCATTATGGACAGACTGTTGCACCGCTTCGGTCTTTCCGGCAAGGCATTTATTCCGATGCTGATGGGCTTTGGCTGTACTGTGCCCGCCGTAATGGGCGCGCGCACCATGGAAAATGAAAAGGACAGGCGGCTGACCATAATGCTCATTCCCTTTATGAGCTGCTCGGCAAAGCTTCCGGTCTACGGACTCATATGCTCCGCCTTCTTCGGAAGGTATGCCGGACTTGTCATTTTCTCGCTCTATGTAATGGGTATGGCAATGGCTATAATATCGGGCCTTATATTCAAGGACACGCTATTCAAGGGCGAGGCCCCAGCCTTCGTGCTGGAGCTGCCCCCCTATCGAATTCCAAGCCTTAGAAACACGCTTCTCCATGTGTGGGAGCGAATAAAGGACTTTCTTGTCAAGGCGGGCACTCTGATTCTGCTGATGAGCGTGGTTCTATGGGTGCTGCAGAGCTTTGACACCAGCCTAAATCTGACGAATTCGGCCGCTGACAGCATTCTGGGCGCTATTGGCGGGTTTATAGCTCCCATATTCAGACCACTGGGCTTCGGCACCTGGCAGGCGGCCGTCGCGTTACTCACTGGATTGATCGCCAAGGAAGCTGTGGTAGCCTCGCTTTCAATGTTCTACGGTTTTTCGCTGACGGCCGGCAGCGCGGCCGTAGCCGCCGCGCTGAGCGGGACTTTTAACCCCCTGTCCGCCTTCTCCTTCCTCGTTTTTATCCTGATGTATGTCCCCTGCGTGGCTGCGGTGGCGGCTATCCGCAGGGAGATGGCGAGTCTTAAGTGGACATTATTATCCGTGGGCTGGCAGATATTTACCGCCTATACCTGCTCCATGCTGGTCTATCAGCTCGGCAGGCTGATAGGACTTGGATAAATAATATAAAGGAGCAAACGTTCAAGTTTGCTCCTTAACTGTTTAGGCTTTGGAAATCTAAATAATAACTTGGATATGGCAGTTTAGCTGCATTTTTCAAGCCCCTTAGACACATCGAATGAAATACTGCCCGCAATATCCACAATTTGCTCCTGCGTAAACGCTTCCCTGTCAAGGTCAAGCGCCACGTAAACCGGGAGAGTTTTGCAGTACGATACTATTCCATAATTGTAATCCTCCGCGGAATAATTGCCTCTCTCCTCTTGGCTCAAGTTTACATCGTTATGCACTTCGCTTATCGCAGTCTGTAAATCTTCGGTATTATTAACGACATCATACTTGTTTTTAACCGCGAACTGGTAATGGTTTCCAAGACTAATCTGGTTATAAATCATCATCGGGTCTATTTCATCCTCGGGAAGGCCACGGATAAGCTCAGCGTCATATACGTTGTAGCCGATACAGCCGACAGTGTCGCCCTTGTCGTTCAGGATTGGAATATTGGAAAAAGTGACGACGATGCCCTCCCCCGCCGGCTTCCCGGTATCTATCGTTATTCCCCGAGGCAAAGTGAGCGTCAGCGTAAACTCGGTGGAAAAGATATGCTCGTTGTACTCCGCTCTTCCTACCTCGTTGGCGGGAAAATCAATTGAATAATCGACTCTGTCAGTCTTTTGTTCAGCCTTTGAGCAGGAGGTAAGCATGAGAGTTACAACCAGCGCGCATATAGCTAAAATAATAACAGGGCTTTTCTTAGTTCTGTTCATACCGCGTTGTTCCTTTCCACGAGAAACGTAAAACAGGCCGGGTATATTAATTTGCCCGTATCAAGCGAACATCTATCTATTGGTGCCGGGGTGGGGTTAATCCTCATCTTTTTTTATTATTACGATACCCTTTTTGGCGCTTGCGTCATTCATAATTAATAGGCTGTCGCCTGAGTTTTTACACAGTGTCTCTATCTCATCCTTCGAAACCTCCAGATAGACCTCTCTATTATTTTCATGCAGCGTATCGGTTTCCTGCAGCGCTGCGGGCACATCACCTTCAAGCACAAGTATGGCGTACAGCTCACCCTCATATTCATCCGCTGCATTCTTGTATTCCTCAGAGGGTATTGTCTCGAGGTAATTACTGAAGTAGCGCATATCGTAAATAGATTGAGGCAAAGAATCGTTGCCGGAGCCCCGGGGCTCGCCGCCGGACTCCTCAGGAACTTTGACCTGGGCCGTAGCCGGGACGCTCCCGCTCAAGGCTTCATAATAGGAGCTGTCTTCCGGCTCGGCGGTTTGTCCGGGATTGGTCACCTTACTGCCGTTCACTGCCGCGAAAATCACAAGGGCAAATACTGCGGCAAATCCCGCATATCTAAAAAAGGAGAGCTTAGGCTTTCGGGCCGCTTTTGCTTCATCACTTATTTTCTGCATTATGGAGTCCTTTAAATTATCCGGAGGGGCAACTGACATTTTAGGTAAGCAGCGTGCGATTTCGCAAAATGTTCTATACGCCGACGAGCAGACCGGACACTCCCCGATATGCGACAACACTGCCGCTTCTTCCTCATCAGAAAGCTCGTTATCGACCAGTGCGCTAATCTGCTCAATATACTCATTACAATCCATCCTTCACCCACCTCCCTTTCGCCTATTTGACGATACACCTACTGAAAAGTTCCCGGTGTTATCAATTAGTTTTGCAAGGCTCATACGCGCTCTGGCCAGCCGGGATTTAACGGTTCCTATCTCAAGCCCCAGCACCTCAGAAATCTCGGCATAGCTCAGTCCGTTTATGTCCCTGAGCACCACAATTCTCCTGTGGTCTTCTGAAAGCTGGAGCAGGCCATTCTCAATAACCTCACGAAGCTCACATCGCTCAAGCTCCGTTTCAGGGATATTGCGCAGGTCGGCAATCTCAAGCTCCGCGCCTTCCCCATTGTCGTATGTAATCGAGACCGTTTTCTGTCTCTTTTCCTTGCGTAGAAAATCTATGCATATGTTTGAGGTCAGACGGTAGAGCCATGCGGAGAAGCGGCTGTCACCCCTGAAGCTTTTCAAAGACGTAAAAGCCTTGAGGAAGGTTTCCTGCGAGACATCAAAGGCCTGCTGCTCATCCCTAGTTATGCGAAGGGCCAGATTATATACATTTTTCTGGTTTTCCAGAACCAGAAGCTCAAAGGCATTTGTATCTCCGCTTAAAACCTGCGCTATTATCTCCTGCTCTCTTTCCCGCGTCACGCAATCACCTCAGCTCCCTCTTTATTCCTTCCGTAATCCTGTATATATCGTCCATTGTCTCAATCTTTGATATTTGTTCCTTGAAATAGCCGGAATACGGGACTCCGTGGAGATACCATGAATAATGCTTCCTCGCCTCAAGACAGGCAATTTTCTCACCCCTATCCTCCTTGGCAAGCTCAAACTGCCTGACCGCGGTATCACAGCGCCTGGCGAGGGGAGGAACCGCCGGAATCTCCTCGCCCCTGACGGCCGCCTCGGCGCCCGAAAAAAGCCAGGGGTTTCCGAGAGAGCCGCGGCCTATCATGACCAAATCGGCTCCGGTTCTTTTGAGTATCTTAACGGCGTCCTCCGGAGTGAATACGTCTCCGTTAGCTATGACGGGTATGTTGACAGCCCTTTTGACCTCGGCAATTATGTCCCAGTCGGCGATACCCGAATAGAGCTGTGACCTCGTGCGTCCGTGCACAGCAATTGCACAGGCCCCGGCGGCCTCGGCCATTTTAGCAAACTCTACGGCGTTTATGCTCCCCTTGTCCCAGCCCTTGCGAATTTTTACGGTCACGGGTACGGTCACAGCCGATACAACGGACTCAATAATTCTCATGGCAAGCTCCGGCTCCTGCATCAGGGCCGCCCCTTCGCCGTTTCTGACTATCTTACCCGTTGGACAACCCATGTTGATATCAAGAACATCAGCGCCGGAGATATCTATTGCCTTTGCCGCCCCTTCGGCCATGACGGAGGGCTCGCTTCCGAATATCTGGGCCGCCGCAGGCCGCTCTCCCTCCCCAAGCTTCAAAAGGGCGCGGCTTTTTTTGTCCTGATACATCAGGGCTTTTGCGCTTACCATCTCAGTATAGGTATAGGAAGCCCCCAGCTCGCGGCAAACCGTGCGGAAGGCCAAATCGGTTACTCCCGCCATCGGTGCAAGGGCGGTATGTCCCTTTATTTCAACCTCTCTGATTTTCACAGTGTAATATCCAATCCGACAGGGCAGTGATCCGAACCCATAATCTCGGGGCAGATGAAGGCCTTGTCTATTTTATCGCGTATCCTGTCCGAGCACAGGAAGTAATCTATACGCCAGCCGGTGTTGTTCGCCCTCGCGTTTGAGCGGAAAGACCACCAGGTGTAGGCGTCCCGCGCATCCGGGTGCAGGTATCTGAATGTATCGGTAAAGCCCGCCACAAGAAGGTCTGTAAACTTCTCGCGCTCCTCATCCGAAAACCCCGCGTTACCTCTGTTGGCCTGGGGACGCTTAAGGTCTATTTCCTGGTGCGCAACGTTCAGGTCTCCGCATATTATAACCGGTTTAAGCTTATCTAAGCTTGAAACATAGGCGCGGAAGGCATCATCCCAGTCCATGCGGTAGTCAATGCGCTTTAGTCCGTCCTGGGCGTTAGGGGTATATACACAGACTAAATAGAAATCCTCGTATTCGAGCGTAAGTGCCCGCCCCTCCCTGCTGTGCTCCTCAATTCCAATGTTTCGGACAACGGACAGCGGAGTTTTCTTGGCAAACACTGCGGTACCCGAGTAGCCCTTTTTTTCAGCATAGCACCAGTAGTCTTCATAGCCCGAGATGTCCAGCTCTATATGTCCCTCCTGAAGCTTTGTCTCCTGTATGCAGAAGAAATCGGCATCTATCGACTCAAAAAACTCCAGAAAACCCTTTTTAATGCAAGCACGCAGTCCGTTTACGTTCCATGATATTAGCCTCATCTTATTCTCCTGTTATTTATGTATTAATTTCGCGACGCAGCGGTTTATGGGTATCCCATCTCTGTGGAACTTCTCCTCGTAATCAGTCATAACACCGCATATTCCGTTTTCATGCAAGTTTCGCGTCACTTCCGACAGCTCAAAGCCATTGTCGGCAAACTGCTCAAGGGAATACTCAAACAGCGGAAGGTTATCGGTTTTGAAGTGTATTTCCCCGCCTTTAGCCAGAATGCTTTTATAGGTGGCCAGAAAGCCGGGCGAGGTCAGGCGGCGTTTGGCATGGCGTTTTGAGGGCCAGGGGTCGCAGAAGTTTATATATATGCGCCTAACCTCGCCCTCGGCAAAAAACTCAGGGAGCAGGGCCGCGTCGCAAGAGAGAAAATATATATTTTTCAGTTCGGTTGAGATTGCCCGTTCCATCGCAGTTACAAGCGCGTTAAGCACTTTTTCAACTGCAACTAAAAGCGCGCCGGGATTATCTTCCGCAGTCTGGACGGTGAAGCTCCCCTTTCCACAGCCGAGCTCCAGATGCAGTTCAAGGCAGCCGGGTGCGAGATTAAGCCAGTTCCCTCTGTGGTTTTCCGGGTCCTTAATATGCAGGGCCGCGCAGCGTTCAAGACGCGGCATAAGGTTTTTCTTTTTCCTCATTCTCATAAGTACACCAAAGTAACAATTATTTCCCTTTCGGGCATGATTTTATTTTAGCATAAAAGACCCGAAAAGCAAAACAAAAATGTATTGCACCTTTATAAAAATTCATGTATAATAGTTCTCAGTCTGTCGGGGCGTGGCGCAGTTTGGTAGCGCACCTGCTTTGGGAGCAGGGGGCCGCAGGTTCGAATCCTGTCGCCCCGACCAAATATATCTGATTACAATTTGATAGTTTCCACACCAGTTTATGAACTCTCAAATTGTCTTTCTATAAAAGTATAAAACAAAGTGAGGCAGAAGAATGTTCATTCGATAACCATTTTCACCAAATGAACAGATTTGATAGGCTCGGCAGGTACGGGCTTAGTTTCGTTGGGATTGGGTTATCGATGCTTATATAATTGCAGGATCAGTCTATGCCTATGGGCATGCTGTTTGTTCTGTGCATTTTGAGCCTATCTATAATCCTTTTCCGACGACGGAGGAGGATTTTTTTATGTCTCTAATTAACATATCAAATTTAACTTTTGCTTATGACGGTAGCTATGACAACATCTTTGAGGATGTTTCTTTTCAAATCGATACAGATTGGAAGCTTGGATTTTGCGGACGCAACGGTAGAGGTAAAACCACTTTCCTTAACCTGCTTATGGGAAAATATGAATACAGCGGCAGTATTACTGCAAGTGTGGATTTTGAGTATTTCCCATTTCCTGTTGAGGATTTCACTCAGAAAACCTTGAATGTTTTAGAAGAAATCGCGCCAGATGCGCTGTTGTGGCAAATACAGTACGAACTATCTCTGCTGGAGGTGGATGAGAGCGTACTATATCGCCCCTTTTCTACTCTCTCCAACGGGGAACAGACAAAAGTGCTACTTGCGGGACTGTTTTTAAGGGAGCATAGTTTTTTATTAATCGATGAGCCAACCAACCACTTAGATATGTCTGGTCGTGAAACGGTAGCCAGGTATCTAAGCAGCAAAACAGGGTTCATTCTCGTATCTCATGACCGGGCATTTTTAGATGAGTGCACAGATCATACACTGTCAATTAACAAAAACAACATCGAGATCGTAAACGGTAGCTTCTCGGTATGGTGGGAGCAAAAAAAGCGGCAGGACGCTTTTGAATTGGCGCAAAATGAGCGTTTGGAGCGGGAAATAGACCGCTTACAGAAAACCGCCGCTCGGACGGCAAGCTGGTCATACAAGGCAGAGAAGAGCAAAAAAAGGCCGCTCAAATCCGGACTTAGCGCCGACAGGGGATATATCGGCCATAGAGCCGCTAAGGTGATGAAGCGTTCTAAAACCGCCGAAGGCCGGCGACAGAAAGCTCTCAAAGAGAAATCGGGATTGCTCAAAAACATTGAAATTTCAGAAACATTGAAAATTCATCCTCAACTCTATCACTCTTCCCGCTTGCTGTCGCTTGAGAAGGTAACGGTGTCTTATGGTGACAGGGAGATTTTCCGTGACTTAAGTTTTACACTAGAACAGGGAGAGCGCTTGGCCTTGATTGGCGGCAACGGCTCGGGTAAAAGCAGCATTTTGAAGCTGATTTGCGGAGAGGAGGTTCCGCACACCGGTCAAATTAATATTGGAAGCCAGTTAATCATTTCTTATGTTCCGCAGGATGCTTCCTTTCTCACGGGTGATTTAAGCGAGTACTGCAAAGAACAACAAATTGATGAAACGCTGTTTAAAACAATACTTCGCAAATTAGACTTTTCGCGAGTACAGTTTGAAAAGAACATGCAGGATTACAGCGCCGGTCAAAAGAAAAAGGTGCTCCTTGCCCGCAGTCTCAGTCAACAAGCACATTTGTATGTTTGGGATGAACCTCTCAACTACATTGACGCGCTCTCACGGATGCAGATTGAGGAATTGATTTTAGAGTATAAGCCCACACTGTTATTCGTGGAGCATGATCGGGCGTTCTGCGAAAATATCGCAACTAAAACCATAAAATTAACGAAATGAAGGCTAAAAGACAGCTATGACTTAGATGACAGGTTCGATGTGGCCTGTCATCTCTATTTATAACAAGATTGTGTTACTTGCAGCAGCCCTTCAATATGCTGAGCTTGCCTTCATTGTCAGAACACCCTTACAGACACTCTAAGCCTCCCCCTTCTCGTCTGCCCTTCTACGCCCTCATAGATAAATCTCCCAATACCGCGCACCGAAATAATGCACCCCTCCCCGGGCAAAAAACTCGCGCTCTCGGTGAGGCGGCTGTTTACAAAAACCCTGCGCTGTGTAATCAGCAACTGGCTCTCTCCTCGAGAGAGCTTGTAGACGGCGGCGATAATTGCGTCCAGACGCTCTGAACTGACATTTACAGTGCTGCACTCTGGCGGCTCATTTATTATATCCGGCGCCTTGGTCAGCACACAGCTCACCGCCGTATTTCCGACCTTTTCAAGCTGTAGGGCTATAAAGCCTGAAACTGATTCCAGGCAGAAAAGATATGCGTAATTTTGGCAAATAATAATATCACCCAATAGACTCCTGCGAATGCCCAGTGCCATTAGCGCGCCAAGAATATCCCGGTTCCTGAGTTCGCCAGCAAATTTCCGGGAGAGCGGCGAAATCAACATGCAGGCAATCGGAGCTTCCTCGGTATAACCGCAAACTTCCTCATTGCCAAAGCAGGCAAGCCTGCGCTCTGCCGTGTCATAGCCCCCCTTCAGGCAAAATGGCGCGTACTTGCCTTGCAAAGTACAAAGCACATCCTGCTCGGCAAGGGTCAAAAACTCCGAATATACATAACATCCGCGGCTGCGCGCCCTCTGTGCAAGCTCTGAGAGCCTGTTTTCGAGAAGATGGTCATCTTTGCTCATATGAAAACTCCTAAATTACTTACTTTTTAATCTTAACACAGCGCTGTATCCCCCATAGCCTATTAAAGCTCCCAGGGTATTGAGTATCAGGTCGTCGGCTTCGCTTAAGCCTGTGCCGAGGGCAAATTGACAAAATTCTATTAACAAAGACAGCAGAAATCCAAACAAAAGCACCTTCCTAATTGATGAGAACCTGCTGTTAAGACAAGGCAGCAGGAAACCAAAAGGTACAAACCATATTATATTCCCGATAAATAAGTAGATAAATTCATAGAACATATTACTCCTGAGCATTTCAAGATAGCCAGCGAAGAAATCAAAGGTTATGCGGCCGTTTTGAAAAAGATTCGTTATGGAAAAGCCGGCCCGAAAAACAGTTATTCTAAGCAGTATTATTAAATAAACGCAAAAGACTGTCAGAATAGCCGGCTTTAAATATTTCTTCATAGCTTTCACATCCGTCGAATTAATTTAATGCTCTTTTCGTGATTTCCTGTTCATAAAAATAGTTATAATGTCATATCCTCTTGACATTTCCAATAAATGGTAATATTATAATGCTATCAGTTCGAAGGAGGTTTGACTCATGTCTGAATTGGTTGGCGGGAAGCACATTACCATTGATGTTCCGGGTAGTTTCAGCAGCGTTTTTCGCGCTTGTGTTTCAGCGGTCAGAAAAACGGGCGGCATACAGCAGGAAAAAACTATGTACGGCTTCATCATCTTTAAGTCCAAGCGATCCTTCACATGCAACTCTGCCTCCCTTTACATAAGTGTGACAGAAAGGGAAACGGGCTTATGCAACGTGTCATTTATAGTCAGGTCATATGACAGCAATGTAACTGTTCGTACATACTGGAGACTGATTTACAATTTGACAAATAACTTCCAAAAGGCAAAATAGTTTCGGAGCTGCTAACGCGGCTCTTTTTTGTTAGGCTATTGATATATTTAAAATTTATTCTCATAGAAATCCCGCAGGCCTATATGTCTGCGGGATTTTATTCTTCTTCATAAACTAAAACTTTCCCGATCTTTTCCGCACAGATACACATGCTGTAGCCATCCTCAAATGGAATATGTCTGAATTCAGCCCTTTCTATCGGGGCCATAACGGAGAAAGTATCGAGGCCCTGTGGCAAGCCTTTGCCGGTAAACTTCACATAGCTCTCCTTCGCCGTCCAGATTTCAAAAAATGTTTCCGGCGCATATTCGCAAGCCTCCAGATGCCCTATCTCCTCAGGGTGGAAAAAACGCTTTGAAATATCCCGGGAACGGCATGCGGTATGCTGCTGTATATCCAGCCCGACTTCAGAAGCGCCAAAGGCGCAGGCCCAGTAATCTCCGCTGTGTGATATTGAGAATTTAATATGCGGCGTGCTGGGGAAAAAGGGCTTTCCCGCCTCTGTCTGCGCTTTAATAAAGGCGGATGAAGCCAGACCGGAGTAGTGGGAGGCTGATTTATACAGCCTCTCCTCTTCCGTCATCAGATTATCAGCGTGAAAGATATAGATGTAGAAATCACTCACAGTTTGTTAAAACCTCTTTTGCTGATATAATCAAAACATGACTTTCATGCTCATAGATTCCTGCGCCGCCCCGTCTATGACTGGGTCTGGCTTTGTCTGGATATGGAACAAACCTGGCTCACTGTCCGTCATACAGAGCGAGCTTATCCGCCCCAGACAACTCTGATATTTCCTCCACCGTTTTTGCCCGAGAGCTCGTAAGAATTTTTTCTGTAAGAACGTACAGCGCAATCGTCAGAGAGTTTGCTTTGAAACAATTTTACCATAAGTATATATTATCCTTAAGAAAATACAAGTTATCAGGTAAAAAATATAATTTGTTTCGTTCTTTCAAAAGCATGGAGAACTGATTTATATATTCTCTACATAGTTATGCAACTTTTTGTCAACTTGAAAAGTATTAACAGTGAGGTAGGTTTTATGGACGAAAAAAATTTGACTGCTGCCCGGCAGGGGGAAAGCCCGCACAGGAGGCTTATAGAAAAGTATTCATCCACAGTGTTCCGACTGGGACTATCATACCTCGGCAACCGCCACGACGCTGAGGATATAATGCAGGAGGTCTTCCTGCGATATCTCAGAAAACCCCGCTCGTTTTTCTCTGAGGAACATGAGAAGGCGTGGTTTATTCGTGTTGCAATCAATTGCTGCAAATCCTTTTCTACCTCCGCCTGGAAGCGCAAAATTGTCCCCCTTGAGGACTTCAGTCACCTGCCTGCACCCGAAATATCGGACTCTTCCAACGTCTCGGTCTACGAGGCAGTAATGGCCCTCCCGCCGAGGCAGCGCCTTTGTATACATCTGTATTACTATGAGCAGCTGCCCATTAAAGAGATATCGAGGTCGACCGGTATCCCGGAATCGACGGTGAAGTCTCACCTGTTCAGGGCAAGGGCCGCTCTGGAGCAAAAATTGAAAGGAGATTATCATGCCGAGTGATGAGTTTAAGAAAAGGTACAATGAAGAAATGAACAGGCAGTTCCCTTCGGATGAGTCGCTAAAAAATCTGGAGGCCGCTATGGATAAGCGCTCACGCAAAACAATGGCTTTAAGAACTCGCTCTCTTATAGCAATCGCCGCCTGCCTGGCTCTGCTCGTAGCCTTCTCAGGCCCGATTATGGACATTTTTAATCCGCAGACAGCTCCACCGCTTTCAAAGGTGGCCGAGAGCTATTCAGACCTATATTCCCTGCTCTCCAAGCTCAACGTCAGACAGTATTACACGAGCTACGGTGCGTTTGAAACCACCACCGACGCCGCCGCCCCCGCCGCAGCTCCGGATAGGGGGGCATCGATAGAAACAAGCAGCAAGGCAGACACACCCGATTTTTCCGACACCAACCTTCAGGTAGCGGGAGTGCAGGAGGCGGACATCGTCAAGAGTGACGGAAAGTATATCTATGCCCTCTCAAACGAATACCTCCATATTGTCTCGGCAGTTGATGGCGAGCTGACTAAACTCTCTCAAATTGCCCGCAGCAGCTCCGACGGGGACAAATTACAGGACAGCTATGCTTTCGAGATGTATGTCAGGGATAACCGCCTTATTGTACTGACGAATTACTATAATTACCATATAATGCGCGGCGGGGCGGAGCCCGCAATTGACGTAATGCCCGCGACCGATGCTACGCCTGAAATGCGCTCCTACATCTATCCTTATTTCAGTGGCATCGTAGGCGTTGA
>JAAYOL010000128.1 GCA_012520395.1 Clostridiales bacterium | reverse complement strand
CTTATATAAAAGCACTTGATGCAATTAATCCCATGGATTCAGCCTTTCACAACGCGATAAAGGCCGGCATAACCTCAGTCATGGTAGGACCCGGCAGCTCCAATGTTGTGGGCGGCCAGTTTGTCTTTATAAAAACCAACGGCAGATGCATTGACAGCATGGTGCTTTTGGAGCCGGCGGCAATGAAAGTCGCCTTTGGCGAAAATCCAAAGACGAATTACGGCAACAACAACCAGATGCCCTCCTCCAGAATGACTATCGCCGCAATGCTCCGGGAGGAGCTGTTTGAGGCGCGGCAATACGCCGATAGCAAAAAAGCGGCATTGGACAATGGGGAGAGCTTTGAGGAGGACTTCAGATGTGAGTGCTGGCTGCCTGTTTTAAACAGACACATCCCCTTAAAGGCCCATGTTCACAGGGCAGATGACATACAGACGGCTATCAGAATCGCAAAGCTCTTTGACTTAAATCTGACCTTGGACCACTGTACGGAGGGCCATCTGATAGTCGACGAGATTAAAAATTCCGGTTTTCCGGCAATTGTCGGCCCCAGCCTCGCCTCCAGAAATAAGACCGAAACGCAGTACCTGGACTTTAAAACAGCGGGAATTCTCTCCAGGGCCGGGGTCAAGGTCGCGATAACAACCGACCACCCCGTAACACTGATTCAGTGCCTGCCGCTATGTGCCGGTATAGCGGCCAAGGAGGGCCTCGGCATGGAAGAGGGCCTGAAATCCATTACCATAAATGCCGCGGAGATTTGTAATGTCGCCTCCCGGGTAGGCAGCCTGGAGGTCGGCAAGGATGCCGATATCGCTATTTATGACGGCAATCCCATGGAGGTGTTTACGAACTGTCTATACACTATAATCGACGGGAAGATTGTATATAGGGCAGATGCTGTCTGATTTGCCCGCTTTTATCAAAGTCCAGTCCGGCTTAGTGCGGACTGGACTTTTTAAATATATCGCCTTAGAACATAAATACTTTTAATCTGAATATTCTTGAGTGGGGGGTAGTCCCGATGCGCATGTCGGAGTAGGCAGCACGGCCACTCCGCCGGCGGACAAAAAAGTTAAATCGCTTGCTTTAACGGCCAGTTTATTCGAGCGAAACGGAAGGGGCCAGTGATGAAATGAAGGATAAGCGCATCCCTGCCGCAAAGGCTGCGGCTACATATATAGGAGTCGTGGTCGGCGCGGGCTTCGCCACAGGTCAGGAGATGCTGCAGTTTTTTACCCGGTTCGGCCCGCTGGGGATTCTGGGCATTGCGGTTTCCACAGTATTGTTTACGCTGTTCGGATTCATCATCATGGATTTAGGCCGGAAACTGAATGCGAGGTCACACCTGGAAATAATTCGATATACAGGCGGGAGCTTTCTGGGGTTTTTTATGGACCTGCTTATCTCCTTCTTCCTGTTCGGATCGCTCACCGCAATGATAGCCGGTACGGGAGCACTGTTTAAGGAGCAGCTCAATCTGCCGAGTCTTGCGGGTAATCTGCTGATGTGCATCCTCACGGCTGTTACTGTAATGAACGGGCTAAGGGGTGTTGTAAACTCAATCAGCCTTGTAGTGCCTCTGCTTCTTATATCCGTTATCGGTATCAGCCTGTATAGCGTGTTCACTTCCCCGCTAAGCTTAATACTGGACCATACCAGCAGTGGGGGCGACGGGCTCATAACAGGCTGGTTTCTCTCCTCCTTCCTGTATGTCTCGTATAACACGCTTATATCAGTCTCAATATTGGGCCCTCTCGGCATGAATGCAAAGAACAGGAGGGCGATAAAATACGGCGCTCTTCTGGGCGGTCTGGGGCTCGGGCTTGCGTCTTTGATGATACACTTAGCACTGGCTGTAAATTATTCGGAAGTCACACACCTGGAGGTGCCAATGATATACATAGCCGGCCGCATATCGCCTGTGGTCAGGCTTATATATGCCGTTATACTCATTTGTGAAATATATACGACTGCCGTAGGTTCTCTTTACGGCTTCGTATCAAGAGTAGAGGGCATCAAAAAGGTCCGTGTCGGGGAAAAATCAATTATACTTGTTTCCACATCTGCCGCACTGCTCGCCAGCCAGCTCGGATTTTCAAATCTGGTCAGGTACCTCTATCCCCTTGTAGGCTATGGGGGAGCGGTGTTCCTGCTGAGCCTGCTCTATGTCAAGTTTAGAAGAAATCGTTTGATTTAAGGTGGTGACCCGTTGATATCCGCAGAATATGGGTGTATAATATGTAAGCCTGTGTAGAACGGAGGGGTAAACATGAATTGCGAAAAAATTACCCAAACTGACGAGAGTATGATACTCGTCAACATCGTTGAGGAGCTTGTCAGGGACAAGGTTGACTCAGCCATAAAAGCGCTCAATATGTGCGGCTGCGAAAGATGCCGTCTTAACGCATACGCGATAGCTCTCAACGCTTTGCCCGCAAGGTATGTTACAACTACCAAGGGCGCCCTTCTGGCTCTGCTGGCCGCAAATAATCTGGAGTATCAGACAACCGTTCAGGTCGAAGTGATAAAGGCGCTCAACGTAGTAAAGGAATATCCCATGCACTGCTTAACGCAGTAAAAGAATACCCCATGCACTAAATAAAGGGGCTTATCCTTAAGGATAAGCCCCTTTAAACTTATTTACTTTGCGTATTCTATTGCGCGGCTCTCGCGGATGAGGTGAACCTTGATTTGTCCGGGGTATTCAAGGTCGCTTTCAATCTTCTTTGCAATGTCTCTGGCAAGCAGAATCATCTCGTCCTCGGTTATTTCCTCGGGCTTAATCATTATGCGCACCTCACGCCCGGCCTGTATGGCATAAGCGCCTGAAACCCCGTTGAAGGAGCAGGTAAGCTCCTCAAGCTTTTCCAGCCTTTTGATATAGTTCTCGATATTCTCGCGTCTGGCTCCGGGCCTCGCCGCCGATATCGTATCGGCAGCCTGAACTATGCAGGCTATAATGGTCTGAGGCTCAATGTCGCCATGGTGGGCATGGATGGCGTGTATGACGGCTTCGCTCTCGTTGTATTTCTTCGCAAGCTCAACGCCAATTGTAACGTGCGAGCCCTCCACCTCATGGTCGATGGCCTTGCCTATGTCATGCAGGAGACCCGCGCGCTTGGCAAGCGTTATGTCAACCCCAAGCTCTGCAGCCAGAAGTCCCGAGACATGAGAGACCTCCATGGAATGGTTCAATACGTTCTGACCATAGCTTGTACGGAATTTCTGCCGTCCGAGAATCTTTACAAGATCCGGATGCAGACCGTGCACGCCTGTTTCAAACGTGGCGCGCTCGCCCTCGGCCTTTATTGTGGCGTCGACCTCGCGCTTTGCCTTCTCGACCATTTCCTCAATGCGCGCCGGGTGGATTCGTCCGTCGACTATGAGCTTTTCAAGCGCTATCCTCGCTACCTCACGGCGTACCGGGTCAAAGCTTGAAAGGGTAATTGCCTCGGGGGTGTCATCGATTATGAGATCAACACCGGTTAGGGTCTCAATCGCACGTATATTTCTGCCCTCGCGCCCTATGACGCGGCCCTTCATCTCATCATTTGGCAGGGGAACCACAGAGACGGCGGCCTCAGCCACATGGTCGGCGGCGCAGCGTTGGATAG
>JAAYOL010000127.1 GCA_012520395.1 Clostridiales bacterium | reverse complement strand
TTTGCATACCTGTGGTACAACCTCATCCGCCCTCATTCCTTCAACGGCGGACTGCCCCCAGCTAAAAAGCAAGTTGCTTAATGACTTTGGACACAGGTGTTACAATTCCCCTTGACCAGGACAAATATAAACTAATAAAATCCGAACCGTTTTCCATTTGGAGAGGGTTCGGATTTATTTATGTCTATATGAATGATTTTTTGCGTTTTATGCAAACTGGAATCGAGCCTAACCAGCCAAAAACTGCAATGACACAATTATAAGACCGAACCGAGGTGAGTGAAATAAAGGCTACAGTTCCTGGTTTATCGCCTTCACTTGTAGTACAAACATCCTTCGTCTCGTCGCCTATAGTGACCCTATTTCAAACATGTCCAGAAGTAAATGGAGCCACAATCTTGCCATCCTTGATTTTTCCTACCACTCTTACCCTTGGACTATATACGAGATTGCAGGTAAAACCAAGTGCACGCAAAATCCTCCTTGTGCAATATGCCTGCTGAACACAGTAGCCTCTCCCTTGTTCGAAAGCTCTTTTAGGCAAAACGAGGGGGTTGTCATATGAATAGGTCATCTGTTTCATAACCAGATGCTGAGCGTAGGTAACAAGTTCCCAACCAACCAGTAAGTCCTGTTTGACGGCATTCATCAATACATTCCTCAATCTTCAAGCCATTCATCTCCATATATCAGTAGTTGCATAATAATGAATATCTTCCTGCATACGACTTTCATGACACCGGTTCCGCAGCTTCAGTGATTTGAAAAATGCCTTCATAGTCTCAGTATTGATATGCGCCGAATAGGATTCCGTGGACATGTTCCCGACATCCAAGCGAGACTTCTCTACTGCTACCGTGAAAGCTGAGGAAAGCAGCAATATGACAGTCTCCACGTGGCTCAAGTTAATGCAATTGATTGTCTGTCGTCGGTTCAAATTTAGCTACAGTATGGTCCTGAGAAATTCACGGATCGTGCTGTTCACCAGTTCAGGTTTGTCAGTATTGGAATTGTGTCCAGCCCCAGGAATCCATTGAATCGGCAGGCCGGACTGATTTGCCCATGCTGTATTATAGCGTTTTGTATTTCCGGCTTTATCTTTTTCACCGCATAGCAACAATGCAGGGCAGGAGATTTCATATGCCAGATCTGTCTCAATTGCTTCTGCCAGAATTATGTATCCATGAGACACCAGCTCACAATATTCCTTTCTAGTATAGCTGTCCATCATCGCATACATAAGCTGACGTCCATATTCGGTTTCCGCACATCCTTTTGCACCAGCTCTCTTCAAAAGGAACCATGGATATGCACTATATATGAATTTTGTATTTTTGAGTACAAGTATTTCCCACTTTTTCATGTATTTCCTTTTAAGCGGTGCCGAATCAATAGAAATGAAACCCGCAGGACAATCCGGATATCTCTCCATCAATGTCTGAGCGACATAACCGCCCATAGACTGTCCTATGATTACAGGCTTGAATATTCCATTTTGAATCATGATGCTATGTAGCCATTCTGCTTTGTCCGCAAGCGAGAAACTGAGTTCAAACGGTCTTGAAGAACCGTGTCCCGGCGCATCCCATACAAACAGATTGTAATCATCTTTGAATTCTTCAATCTGTTTTTCGAACAGTCGATGATCTGCTGTCAGCCCCGGAAGAAATACAAGCCATGTCCTCTCTCCTGAAACAATACTGGTCCAATAGTGAATTACTCCCTTTTTGGTATTGAACACTTTCTCTATCATCTTGGACCCTCCCTACCCGATAACAATCTTAACATGGCTTGAACTGCCGGTACTTAATAGAATTCAACCTCAACAGTCAAGTCAGGTACATTCGGCATATACGGAATCGCCTGGTTCCATGTAGCAATTAGAAATGTCTATTGCAGTTCTATGTGCGGGATCTGCATAATAATGTACTTTAAGATTGTTGTTGGACGCAAATGTGATGTGAACAGTTCCCAATGAAGCTCCGGTTGTTTCGTCTTCATACTGGTAATATCCGTCTGGATCTAGCTTTCCTTCAATTCTATACTGTTCAAAGGACTTATAATTGGCATCTTCAAGAACACTGGATTGCTTCATCATTTGCTTACCAAGGTAAGATTTTACACTTGAGCAGCCGATCAAGGTGAATGCCAGTAATATTGTTAGAAAAAACAGCTTTACTTTCAATGCTTTCTTCACCCTTCATTTGATTATTTGCCTTAACGGCTTTTTTGCTGCATGACTGCAAGAAGACGTGCTAATAATGGATGTTTTTGCGAATAGATACTTTACTACGCTCCCACAAACTTAGGAATTTCTTTGCTTGCCATATCCTGCCCAAACTGCTCTAGCACCTTATCCATCTCGGTAAAGTTGGTGCCTGAGAATTGATCTTGAGGAGGCTCGACAATCGTATATGCATTTGATATCTGAAAAAGCGTCGTGGCAATCCCCAGTACGGGCAGATCTCCGCACGGTCTGATATCTTGTTTCCGCATTCTGGACAAGCTATAATTGCCACGATAATTCACCTCGTTTTCTACCTTCTTAAAATACATTATAGGTTATAATGGTCGAATTTTCCATAATAATTGGAAAAAACTTTGATAATTGTTGCTCATTAACACGAAGGGTCTATGTTCTTACAGTCTTTGATACAAACAGAAAAAGGCCCTTTCAGCATCAAAGTGCCGAAAAAACCTTATAATAAGGGCTTCTGAGGATTATGCTAATCATCGAGGGTTCTTTTTTGCATTATTGACTTATACGGGTATTCCTCCCGAGGCGGTTACTTAATGATACATTTAATAAACAGCTCAACGATTTTGAGGTTTTAGGGAACATATCCTAAATAATATATGATTCTCAACCTCTTTTCTCTACGAACCATCGGCCAATAACATTTCCCGACAGCTTTGTGCTGCGCTCGAAAAATAAGCAGGTCTCCTTCCCTTTTACTCTTATCGTGTACCTGTCGCCCTGACCGCCGACTTTCATCGCCGCGGCCTGCCGGATGTCCAGCACCCGGTCGATTTGGTATTTCCGCCCGTCCTCCCATGTGATTTCTCTAGGCAACATGGTGCCGTCATCCCTGAAGGTTGCGTCAACCGACACATAGACCTTTTTGCTGTTTTCCATTCCAGAACCTCCACAGAATTCCATTGACATATTTGCGCTCCGGCGTATAATAATAACAGAACATATGTTCGGTATATTCTATTTATCATAGAATAAGCGCCCTTGTCAATATGGAAGGAATGGAAATGGAACGCCAAATTCTGCATAGCGACTTAAACAGCTTCTATGCATCTGTCGAGATAATGCTGGACCCCTCCCTGCGCGGAAAACCCGTGGCCGTGTGCGGCTCCACCGAGGACCGGCACGGAATAGTGCTGGCCAAGTCCGAGCTGGCAAAGAAGGCTGGGGTAAAAACAGGCATGGTGAATTTTGAGGCCCGGAAACTTTGTCCGGGTCTCATCATGCTGCCTCCGCAATACGAGCAGTACCTCAAGTACTCGAAGATGGCACGGGATATATACCTACGCTACACAAATCAGGTAGAGCAGTTTGGCATGGACGAGTGCTGGCTCGATGTGTCGGCGAGTAGAGCTGTCTATGGCGACGGTGTTAGAATAGCCGAGGAAATACGCTCCAGCATCCGAAATGAGCTTGGCATGACTGTGAGCATAGGCGTTTCGTTTAATAAGATATTTGCAAAGCTCGGCTCAGATATGAAAAAGCCCGACGCCATCACTGTCATAGGCGAGGTCGACTACAAGGAGAAGGTCTGGCCCCTCCCGGCATCGGAGCTTCTGTATGTTGGCCCTGCTACTTCAAGCAAGCTTGCTAGTTACGGAATCCACACCATAGGCGATATAGCAAGGACATCGCCAGACTTTCTGAAACAGCTTCTGGGCATCAACGGTCTTGCCATATGGCGCTATGCCACCGGCGCTGACAGGTCCCGGGTCATGGACATAGATTACAGC
>JAAYOL010000126.1 GCA_012520395.1 Clostridiales bacterium | reverse complement strand
TGATGCTCAAAAACGGCGTGGACATAAGGACCTTGCAGGAGGTTTTGGGGCACGAGCACCTCAATACAACCGAGATTTATACACATATCGACAATACGGAGCTGAGAATTGCCGCCAGCGCCAACCCTCTGGGTAGCTTCAAGGCGGAGAAAAAGAGTAAAACGAGCGACAGCTAACTTTCACAAAACTAAAGAGGGTGTATTTTTTTGGTCTTTTCCAGTATTCTATTCATGTTCATCTACCTGCCCGTCATGTTGGCGCTCTATTACTTTTCGCCCCTCAGATGGCGCTGTATAGTACTATTTATCGTTAACCTCATCTTCTACGGTTGGGGTGAGCCCATATATGTTTCCCTGATGCTGTTTTCAACTCTGGCCGACTACATTTTCGGTATGCTGGTCGATAAATACCGTTCCAACGATAAGCTGGCGCGGAGATTTGTCCTTTGCTCGGTTATAGTCAATCTCGGGCTCCTCTTTTTCTTCAAGTACATTGACTTCTTTATTACAAATCTCGCACTTATTCCGGCCTTCAGTTCGTTGAAGCCGCTCGGAATCGCGCTTCCGATAGGCATATCGTTTTATACCTTTCAGACAATGTCTTACACCATAGACGTGTACCGCAATGACGCCCCGGTTCAGAAGAACATCATAAAATTTGGCGACTATGTCGCACTTTTCCCACAGCTTATCGCAGGTCCGATTGTGCGCTATAAGGACGTGGCCGATCAGTTAAACGAGCGTGAGCACAGCGTGGGCAAGTTTGCCTCGGGCGTTCAGCGCTTTATTGTCGGACTGGCTAAAAAGGTTCTCCTGGCAAACAATATCGGTATGCTCTGGGACATTTACAAGGCAACGCCGACAGCGGAGCTTACAACTCTCGGAGCCTGGCTCGGCATCATCGCCTTTTCCTTCCAGATTTACTTTGACTTCTCGGGTTATTCCGATATGGCAATCGGGCTGGGGCGTATGATTGGCTTTGAGTTTCTGGAAAACTTCAACTACCCCTATATTTCAAAAAGCATCACGGAATTCTGGCGGCGCTGGCATATTTCGCTCGGCACCTGGTTTCGCGAATACGTGTATATCCCGCTCGGCGGTAACCGCAAAGGTACGCTGCGCACCTTCATCAATATCTTTCTCGTATGGGCCATCACAGGATTTTGGCATGGTGCAAGCTGGAATTACCTGCTTTGGGGCCTCTACTATGCGATTCTTCTGATGCTTGAAAAGGCCTTCCTGCTTGACTGGCTTGAAAAGGCCCCAACCTTTATTTCACACGTCTATACTCTGATAATTGTAGTAATCGGCTGGGCGCTATTCGCAATAGAGGACCTGACGAGCTGCCTTGCTTATATTTCTGCCATGTTCGGCGGCGGGGCCGGCTTCTCCTCCCCCTCTGTAAGCTACTACTTCATGAGCTATCTGCCATCGCTCATAGTGATGGCGCTGGCCTCCACTCCCCTGGGGGTAAGGCTCATGAGCCGTCTGCCGGTAAAGGGCAGACGAGTTGCCATTCCGGTGCTGATTGCATTGGTCCTGCTTGTTTCAACAGCATATCTTGTGGACGCGACCTATAATCCGTTCCTCTATTTCAGGTTTTAGGGGGCAAGGAATATGAATAAACTAAAAGTCTCAAATTTAATACAGGTAATTTTGTTTCTGGCCTTTATCGGCGGTTTCTTTATCATCAATCTGATTACGCCGGATAAGGTCTTCTCAGAGGTGGAGAACAGAATGCTGGAACAGGCTCCCAAATTTACGTTTGACAGTCTTTTTGCCGGTAAGTTCACCACAACCTTTGAAACCTATATTACCGACCAGTTCGTGGGCAGAGATAAGTGGATAGGGCTTAAGTCCTACACTGAGCTGGCTTTGCAGAAGAAGGAAAATAACGGCGTCTACCTCGGTAAAGACGGCACGCTGCTCACTCGCTTTGACAAGCCCGATGAGAAGCGTACGGAGACAAATATAAGTGCCGTTAAGAATTTTGCAGACGAAACCGACATCCCCGTATACTTCTCGCTTATACCCAATTCAACGGAAATCTGGGCAGAGAGGCTCCCCAAAAACGCGCCGAACTTCAGCCAGCTTGAGCTTATTGAAGCTCTGTATGCGCGGAGCGGGGCAGACAATATTGACACCTATTCCGCCTTATATAATCACAGGGATGATTATATATTCTTCAGAACCGATCATCACTGGACACCGCTCGGCGCTTACTATGGCTACACGGCGCTGGCGGAGGCCATGGGTTTTGAGCCGAGACCCCTGGACAGCTTTTCTCAGACTGTTGTCAGCGAGGATTTCTATGGCACCACCTATTCAAACTCCGGAATACGAAGCGTTAAGCCGGATACGATAACTACCTTTGTGGAGGACTACGAAGGGCTGTCCGTCGTGAATTACACAAAGGGCTCGGCAGAGGAGGGGGTACTGTATGATTACAGCCGCCTTGACACAAAGGACAAGTACTCCCTGTTTTTCGGGGGCAACACGCCGCTGCTCCAGATTGAGACGGGAAGCCCGGGTCCGAAGCTGCTTTTAATCCGCGACTCGTACGCCGACAGCGAGATTCCCTATCTGTTCGAGCATTTTTCGGAGATACATGCAATCGACCTGCGGTACTACAAGACAAGCGTAAAGGATTATATCACCGAGCACGGCATTGACCAGGTTGTAATAAGCTACGGAATCAGCAACTTTGTCTCGGACGCCAATATATTTTTGCTCGGAAGATGAGTAAAGAATTCTGCCCCGCCGGATAACTCCAGCGGGGCAGATTGTTTTTTATGAAATCAGTATTGCAATTTATCTAATTGTTTTTCGAGTGTGACGGTAAAGATTTTTACAGGCGCACATAGCCAATGCCCTCAAGTACGCTGCAAGCAGACTTCTCAAAGCTTTCCTCCGCTCCCCAGGAAAAGCTCAGGAAAACTCCGGTACCGCCACCGGCGCCGACAATATCCACAAATACCTCGCCGTCCGAGCCCGTAAGCATTATAGAAAGGCTCGCCCTGTTTGAGGAGCGCATATAGTATTTTTCAAAAACGAGGAGTATGATGCTCTCGTTTCCTATTCTTCTGTCTCTTCTGCCGATTAGCTCGCAGCTTACGGCGCTTTTTCTGAGGCTATGCGTCAGCAGCTCCGCAATTTCCTCGGGCGCGCCACGCCCCCTCAGCGATACGGCCATTATGCCTTGCCCGCGCAGCCGAGTACGTTTATTATCTTGTGCTTAACAAGCTCCGTAATGTTCTCCCTGGCCGGCCTCAGGTACTGCCTCGGGTCAAAGTGGTCGGGGTGCTCGGCAAGATACTTTCTCACCGTTGCTGTCATTGCCAGGCGGAGGTCAGAATCTATATTGATTTTGCAGACCGCCATTTTAGCGGCCTTACGCAGCATATCCTCCGGAATGCCAATGGCGTCAGGCAGGGCGCCGCCGTTTTCATTTATCATTTTGACATACTCAGGCACCACGGACGAGGCACCGTGAAGGACTATCGGGAAGTTCGGAAGGCGCTTTTCAATCTCGGCAAGGATGTCAAAGCGGAGCTGCGGCTTCTGTCCGGGCTTGAATTTATACGCACCATGGCTCGTTCCTATTGCAATGGCGAGCGAGTCAACACCCGTAATTTTTACGAACTCCTCCACCTCCTCGGGTCTTGTATAGGAGGCGTCCTCGGCCGAGACATTAACATCGTCCTCAATGCCGGCAAGCCGCCCGAGCTCACCTTCTACAACGACACCGTGGTCGTGAGCGTACTCTACTACCTGCTTTGTCAGTTTAATATTTTCCTCAAAGCTGAGGTGGCTGCCGTCTATCATGACGGATGAAAAGCCCCCGTCTATACAGGACTTGCAGAGCTCAAAGCTGTCACCGTGATCGAGGTGCACGCAGATGGGAAGGCCGGTTTCTATAACTGCAGCCTCAATGAGCTTCATAAGATATGTGTGGTTGGCGTATTTCCGTGCGCCGGCCGAAACCTGAAGAATCAGCGGTGCGTTTGTCTCCTTCGCCGCCTCGGTTATTCCCTGGATAATCTCCATATTGTTAACGTTGAAAGCGCCGATGGCATAGCCACCCTCATAGGCCTTTTTGAACATTTCCTTACTTGTCACAATTGACATATTTCATGTCTCCTTATTAGTAATAATTTACATAGTATTAATTATAATCTATAATAACATAATCGGTAAAAAAACTCAAAGGAATTTGCTCGTGCTCACTGCTGTTTTCTTTGATTTAATCATAAAAATATGCTACAATTATTAAGATAATATTCCTAGGGGGTTAATTATATGGCTGAAAAACTCAGGGGCGCTTGTATCATAGGACAATCCGGCGGCCCCAGTGCGGTAATAAATTCAAGCATTTACGGCGCTATCAAAACTGCGATTGAGAGCGAAGATATAACAAGGGTCTTTGGCGCGGCCCACGGTATCGTCGGCGTTATTGCCGGGGAATTGTACGACCTTGACCTTGAGGATCCGGAGGAGCTTGCCCTTCTGCCCAACACTCCAGCCTCCGCCTTGGGCTCATGCCGCTATAAAATCGCAGATCCGGACAAAGATGATACCGATTATAAGAGGATTCTCGAGATATTTAAGCGCTATGATGTGCGATATTTCTTCTATAACGGCGGCAACGACTCGATGGATACCTGCGAAAAAATAAGCCGCTATATGAACAAGGTCGGTTATGAGTGCAGAATTATTGGTATTCCGAAGACCATTGACAACGATCTTTTTGGCACCGATCACTGCCCGGGCTTCGGAAGCGCGGCTAAATATATTGCAACCTCACTCATGGAGATTTCAAGGGACACCGCCGTGTATGACATCGGCGCAATTACTATTGTCGAAATAATGGGGCGCAACGCCGGCTGGCTGACTGCCTCCGCCGCCCTTGCCCGGGATAAGTGCTCCGGCTGCGGACCCGACCTCATTTATCCGCCCGAGGTGGTCTTTGATTTTGATAAATTCCTTGATGATGTCCATCGTAAATACATTGAAAACAAAAACGTTCTGATAGCGGTTTCTGAGGGCATACGCGATAAGACCGGAAAGCTCATCTCACAGTATTCTTCCGCAAATGCCGGCGAAATAGACGCCTTCGGCCATGTGCAGCTTGGGGGCCTGGCCGCCATACTTGCATCCTTTGTAAAGGCGAGAACCGGCGCTAAGGTTCGCGGAATCGAGCTGAGCCTGCTTCAGCGCTGCGCCGCTCACTGCGCTTCTCAGACCGATATTGACGAGGCTTTTATGGCCGGAAAAGGCGCCGTGGAAGCGGCCATACAGGGTGAGAGTGGAATGATGGTCGGCTTTGAGCGTGAATACATAGATGGAAGGTACACGTGCAAGACCAAGCTCGTCCCCTTAAAGGATGTGGCAAACTACGAAAATAAATTCCCTCTGGAATGGATAACCACCGAGGGCAACGATATTACCCATGAGTTTATAGACTACGCCCTACCCCTTATTCAGGGCGAACCGGACAGGAAGCTTGTAAACTCACTTCCCCGCTTTGCACGTTTAAAAAAGATACTTGTCAAATAGTATAACAAGAGGCTGTTCCTGTCGGGACAGCCTCTTGTTATTATTGCATACGCTCTCTGAGCAAATAAACTTTGGATACATATAAGAACGCCCCAGAGGATATTCCCCTGGGGCGAAAAACAGTGATTCGATTATTCCTCTGCCGTATTTTCCTCCTGCTCGGGAGCAGGGGGTGCTGATCTTGCGGCAACTGCGTTACGGAAGCTTATACGCGATTGGCGGACCTCGGAAAGGGCCTCGTTGATAGCCTCCTCAGTGCGTCTTAGCGCGTCGTCTGCATATTCATTTGCCATCTTTCGCAGTTCCTTGGCGCGTTCCTCGGCCTTCATCATTATTTCGTTGCCCTTTGTTCTGGCGGTGCGCACTATTATCTGCTCGTCTACCAAGCGTTTAGCCTGCTCCTCAGCGGCGCGTCTGATAGTCTCGGCCTCCTGCTTTGCATTTGAAATATAGTCTGCCCTGGCGCTGACAAGGCGCTTGGCCTCCCCTATTTCAATAGGCAGCTGAGCCTTTATCTCATCGAGCAGGTCGAGAACCTGATCCCTTTTAATTACACACTTTTCAGCACCGAGCGGAACTCCCCACGCATCAGAAATCATGTTGTATAGCATATCTACCAATTCAAGAACGCTATCTGGCATACGATTTACCTCCATTGCCAATCTTTTCTTCTATCTCATGTATAATCTCGCGAGGTACAAATTCGCTCAAATCAGCTCCATAGCGGGCCATTTCCTTTACCGCCGTTGAGCTTAAATATGTGTATTTACTGTCGGCAACAAGAAAAAAGGTATCAAGCTCGGGATTCATCTTCCTGTTGAAGTTCGCCATCTGACACTCGTACTCAAAATCGGAGAGAGCACGAAGCCCTCTTACCAATATTTTTGCTCCCTTGCTCCTGCAATAATCCGCAACAAGCTTTTCCGAATAATCGACCTCGACATTCGGAAAACGTGAACAGACTTTTTTCACCTGAGCAACCCGCTCTTCCATCGTAAATGCGGCTTTTTTGTTCGAGTTGTTGCCTACACAGACGATAACATGATCAAAAACCAGCGCTGCTCTCTTTATCAGATTAAGATGACCCAGAGTAATCGGGTCGAAGGTGCCAGGGTAAACAGCCAAGCCATTCATAAAAAACCATTCCTTTCGCAATGCCGAGGGGACAGAACGACCACAAAAGGGATGGCCACAGCGTGCTGTCTTTCGGCTTGCCCCCCAGGGCGAGCAAAGCGCAATTTATTAAATAAAGCCAGGTTAGTCGTCTGCCTCATTCTGTCTATTGGACGATTTTGTATAGACGGTAATTTTTACCCTGCCATATCTATATTCACGCAGCTTTTTATATGGATCTGAAAGCTCCGGCATTTCTGTTTCCGTTTTACTTTCACAGATTATTATACCATTTTCATTCAATTTGTCAAACTCGATTATTTTTGAAAGCGTCTTATCGAGAACAGGCCTGTCATAGGGCGGATCGACGAATATCAGATCAAACTTTTCAGGACCTCTCAGATACGAAAGCGCGTCGGCCTGCACGGTTCTGGCGTTGCCGAGCCCTGTGCGCTTGATGTTTTCTCTGACAAGCTTCATAGCCGCACTGCTTTCGTCTACAAAGACAACCGAGGCCGCCCCGCGGCTGAGCGCCTCTATCCCCAGCTGTCCGGTTCCGGCAAAGAGGCAAGCACATTTCTCCCCTCAATATCGTACTGTATTATGTTAAATATGGATTCTTTTACCTGGTCCGTTGTCGGGCGGATCGCCATCCCTTCCGGCTCCTTAAGCCGCCTGCCTCTTGCAAGTCCTGTGATAACTCTCATCTGTCTAATCCTCGTTCTTGTGATAGTAATTATATACTGACGCAGCGGTGTTCCGTGGAACGACTTTATTCAGCTCCTCAAGAGAGGCTGCGCGTATCGCCTTTATGCTCTTGAAATGCTTTAAGAGCTGTGCCTTGCGCTTTTCACCGACCCCGGCTATTTTATCAAGCTCCGAGCCGCGCAGAGGTTTTGAGCGCAGCTCACGGTGATAGGTTATCGCAAAGCGGTGAGTCTCCTCCTGAATCCGGCCGATAAAGGAAAACACAGCCGGATTTGCGGAAATTCCGATTTCCTCCCCCTCGGGTGTGACAAGTGCCCTCGTTTTGTGCCGCTCGTCCTTAACCATTCCGAAGACGGGAATGGAAATCCCTTTTTCCGAAAGCGCCTTCATCACCCTTTCCGCGTGGGCGGAGCCTCCGTCTATGAGCATTATGTCCGGAAGGGTGTCAAATTTTTCATCGCCAGCCAGATAGCGCTCAAAACGCCTTGAAACGGTCTCGTACATGCTGTAATAATCGTCCGGCGTATCAATGCCCTTGATTTTAAACTTTCTATACTCCCTTTTTATCGGCTTTAGACGCTCAAACACCGTCATTGAGGCAACAATGTCGGATGCGCCCGTATTTGAGATGTCATAGGCCTCAATTCGCTCAGGGTACTTTTCAAGCCCCAGCGAATCTTGTAGCCATTGCAAGGTTTTGAGAACCTTTTCCTCCCTGCTGACCACGCGGTTGATTTCCTCGGCAGCGTTGAGGTTTGCCGTCTCTACAAGGCGCTTTTTTTCACCCTTCTGCGGGGTTGTCACATATACATTGCTGCCCGCCTGCTCGGTGAAAAGCCGCTCAAGTAGAGAGTTGTCCTCCGTTTCGCAGGGCAGATAAATGTTTTTCGGATAGACGCCGCGCAGAGTATAGTACTGTCGCAGGAGAGCTGAAACAGCCTCGCCGTCATCCTCCAGCGGGTTATCAAGCAGCTCGAAATCCTTATCCAAAAGGCTTCCGCCGATGTAGTGCAAAACAACAAAGCAGCTTTTGGTCTCGCCTCTGACGAAGCCGACAACATCGCTGTCGGCAGAGCGCCCTGAGACCACCCTTTGCTTTGTTTCAAGCTTTTGTATGGCCTTGAGCTTGTCGCGTTTTTCGGCGGCGATCTCAAACTTAAGGTCCTCCGCGGCCTCGAGCATCTCGCGCTCAAGTCTTGCACAGAGCTCGGCGGTCTTGCCGTCGAGAACCATTTCCGCCTCAGCAATCGTCCGCCTGTATTCCTCTGCTCCGGGGACTCCCCTGCAGTAAGCGTCACAGCTGCCCATATGGTGATTCAGGCAGGGCCTGTCCTTCCCTATATCCCTTGGGAACTTTCTGGAGCAGGTAGGCAGCTTGAAGGTTTTGCATACCGCCCTTATGATTTCCCGCGTCAGGTTCCTCCCGCCGAAGGGGCCGAGATACTTTGCACCGTCGTTTTCTGCCTTAGAGACTATCGAAAACACGGGGTACTGTTCAGCCAGGGAGAGGCGCACAAACGGGTAACCCTTCCCGTCCTTAAGCAGGATATTGTAATAGGGCATGTGGCGCTTAATAAGAGAGTTTTCGAGCAGCAGCGCCTCAAATTCCGAATTTGCTATAATGACGTCAAAGTCCGTAACCTTGGATACCATCGCCGTCGTCTTGAAGTCGTGACTGCCCCTGAAGTAGCTGCTGACCCGGTTTCTCAGCTTCTTTGCCTTTCCGACGTAGATAACCTCGCGGTTTTCGTCCATCATAATATACACCCCGGGCTTCATCGGGAGCCTAAGGGCCTTTTCTCTAAGCGCCTCGGTCATTTTTCCTCCTCTTGACCTTCAATAAAATCAGGTGTACGTACCGCAGCAGAAGCGGTTGCCCTACGGCCCGGACTGGTAATCTTGGGCATAAAATTCTGCTGCCATTTCAGATACGACGGCGAAAATAGTCCAGACAGCATTATTATAGCTGTATTGCTTTATTAATACAATTGTTTTTCAAAATATGATGCCCGATATGACATAATAAAGTCTCAATTATTTCATGCTTTAATTGACATCTTTGTATTATTAGTGTATAATTTTTACAATAAATTCTGGAGTGATATTTTTGGAACAGCTAATAAATTTAAAGGAGCAGCTCCTAAGAGAACGCCCTGTACCCTGGGACGACTTCCCTGACATAGACCTCTATATGGACCAGCTTATTAACTATATGCCCAGACAACAGATTGCAAGCACCAATGAGGACAGGCTTACACCCGCAATGGTCAACAACTACATTAAGGCGGGTCTGCTTGACAGGGCGAATGGAAAAAGGTATTCAAGGGAGCACCTGGCCGAGCTGACCATAATATGCCTCTTAAAGCAAATCGTTTCCGTTAAGGATGCCGCGCTGCTTTTTTCAAAGTTTCCCGACAAGGAAGTGCGCTCAATCTACGAGGACTATATCGATGATTTGGACAAGGCCCTCACCTCAGTCGCGAACCAGCTTGACAGCGACCTCGATGCCTCTGAGCTTCCCGGACTCATCATGCGCCTTGCCGTGGAAAGTTATGCTCATAAGCTCGCCTGTCTAAGGCTCATAGACATTCTCCGTGACAGTGAGGAAAAGAAAAAAAACGCTAAAAAAGCGCCTTCAAAAGGAGATATAAAATGAACGACTTTGTAATTATCACGGACTCCTGCTGTGACCTTCCCGCAAAGCTTGCCGAGGAGCTTGAGCTGACTGTAATGCCGCTGTCCGTGCTTCTCAAGGGAAAGGAATACAGAAACTATCTTGATGAGCGGGAGATTACATTTTCCGACTTTTATGCGGAGATTCGTGCAGGACATCAGGCGACCACCTCAGCCGTCAACGCCGATGCCTTTATGAATGTCTTTGAGTCAGTATTAATTCAAGGTAAAGATATACTCAGCATATCCTTTTCCTCAGCACTGAGCTCGACTTACCACTTTTCGACCGTAGCGGCATCTGAGCTCGCTGAAAAGTATCCGGAACGAAAAATAATAACAGTCGATTCCCTCTGCGCATCACTGGGTCAGGGTCTCCTGCTCAAGCTGGCGGTGGACTATAAGCGGCAGGGCAAGAGCCTGGAGGAGGTCCACGCATTTGTAGAGGAGAAAAAGCACCAGCTCTGCCACTGGTTTACTGTGGACGACCTAAACCATCTCCGGCGAGGCGGCAGGATATCCAGAGCTACCGCGGTGCTTGGTGTTATGCTGAACATAAAGCCGATTCTGCACTGCGACGCCGAGGGAAAGCTGACCGGCGTTTCTAAGACACGGGGACGCAAAAAGGCACTTGAGGGACTGGTAGACCGTATGCAGAAAACCGTTATCGATTCAAAAAGCCAGACGGTTTTTATCAGTCACGCAGACTGTATCGAGGACGCTGAATTAACTGCCGAGATTATCCGTTCTCGAATGAAAGTCAAGGATATTCTTATAAACAGTGTCGGACCTGTGATAGGTGCCCACTGCGGCCCCGGAACGGTGGCCCTATTCTTCCTCGGCACCGAGAGATAAAAGCGAAAAATCCCGGTTCTATAATAAATGTTGGGGTAGTGGTGAAAACCAAGCCCCAACATTTTCATAAAAAAAGGTAGAGCATAAAGAGGAAATCCTTTAAGATAAAAGCGACCAAACCCAATCAGAAAGG
>JAAYOL010000019.1 GCA_012520395.1 Clostridiales bacterium | reverse complement strand
TTCGGGCAAACGGGGGCTGTTCTGCTTTCCGAATGTTCAATTACGCGCTTAAGCTTTGCGTAAGCGAGGTTTTTTAGCGTCTTAATTATTTTAATCTCGCAAAGCTCGCCGTTTAAGGCGCCCTTGACAAAAACAACTTGCCCGCCGATACGCGCAACGCCGCTGCCGTCGGCTGAATAGCCCTCAATCCTTACGGTGTGATGACTGTTTTTTAATAGAGTATTCATCATAAGCTCCTGTACTAAAGGCGTTTGGTCAGCACCTGAAAACCGTCCTCGGCATAGCCGAGTTTAGCATACAGCTGTTTTGCCGCCGTGTTTGTAGTGAGGACCTCAAGTGTAATCGATACAGCCCTGTCCCTGAACTCGGCCTCGATCCAGTCCATGAACTGCCTGCCATAGCCCTTGTGCCTAAGCTCCGGGTTTATATAGAGCTCGTCAAGAATTATGACGTTGCCGCCGTCCTCATTGCACCAGTAGGAGGTGATTAGGGCGTAGCCCACCGCTTCGGAGGTGTCCTTGTCCTCCATGATATAGCCCCACAGGTTTTCATGCTTGCACATGAGGTAATCAAAGGTCTTGACGGCGATTTCCTCGATATAGGCTCTGGAGGTGGCTCCGGTGTTATAAAAATCCTCACATAGTCTCATGAACGTTGATCGGTCGGACTCCTCCAGAGAACGGACTGTCATAAAATCCCTTCCTTTAATATATTTACCGAGTAAATATAACATGAAAAAAATACAATTGCAAGACAATTAAGGGGGCCTGTAAAATTGAGATAAAAAATGTCCGCATAGTGCTTTATTAACACTTTTTTCTTTATTAAAAGCAGCGTATGTGCTATAATATCTTATTGTATCCAAAGTGCCCAGCGGGCAATTGCCCGAGCCGGGGCTTTTAATCATATTATCCCTCCGCAACGCCGGTTTTAATATCGTTTGTCGGGCGGCGGCGCGGCCGAGGCCCAATCAGTGTTCGGCGCATCGGCGTCGGGAAAGGCAGAGAATCATGGGACTTCTTCAGAAAATATTCGGCTCTCACAACGAGCGCGAGCTTAAAAAAATAATGCCTGTCGTTGATAAGATAGAGGCTATGGAGGCCGAGTACAAGGCACTCACAGACACTCAGCTTAGGGCAAAAACCGATGAGTTCAAGTTAAGGCTCACTTCCGGAGAAACGCTTGACGACATATTGCCCGAGGCTTTTGCCACCGTACGCGAGGCCGCTTGGCGTGTGCTGGGCATGCGCCCCTTCCGCGTACAGCTAATCGGCGGCATAGTCCTGCATCAGGGCCGTATCGCCGAGATGAAGACGGGCGAGGGCAAGACCCTGGTGGCTACGCTCCCTTCATATCTCAATGCCCTTAAGGGCGAGGGCGTCCACATTGTTACGGTAAACGACTACCTGGCCCAACGCGACAGCGACTGGATGGGCAAGGTGCACAGGTTCCTGGGTCTAAAGGTCGGTGTCATTGTCCACGGCCTGACCCCGGAGCAGCGGCGTGAGGCCTATGCAGCAGACATCACCTACGGCACTAATAACGAGATGGGCTTTGACTACCTGCGCGACAACATGGCACTATACAAGCATGACATGGTTCAGCGCGGTCACCGCTTTGCAATCATTGATGAGGTGGACTCCATACTCATAGACGAGGCAAGAACCCCCCTCATAATCTCGGGGCAGGGCGATGACTCCACCGAGCTTTATGCCCAGGTGGACAGCTTTGTGTCGAGGCTCAAGTGCATAACCTACTCATCGCTCGACGAGAAAAGCGAGATTGATTCCGAAATCGATGCTGACTACATTGTTGATGAAAAGGCCAGGAGCGCTACGCTTACGGCCAGGGGCATTGCAAAGGCCGAGGCGGCGTTTAACCTTGAAAACCTTGCCGACCTTGAAAACTCGACGCTTTCGCACCATATTAATCAGGCTATCAGAGCGCATGGTGTTATGAAGCGTGACGTCGACTACGTTGTAAAGGACGGCGAAATCATAATAGTTGACGAATTCACCGGTCGCCTTATGCATGGCCGCCGCTATTCCGAGGGCTTGCATCAGGCCATCGAGGCGAAGGAAAAGGTCAAGGTCGCCGGCGAGAGCAAGACGCTGGCCACGATTACCTTCCAGAACTACTTCCGGATGTATGAAAAGCTCTCGGGTATGACAGGTACGGCGCTGACCGAGGCGGAAGAATTCGAGGCTATCTACAATCTCGATATACTCGAGATACCCACGAACAAACCGTTGGTGAGAATAGACAACCCCGACGTGGTATATAAAAACGAGAACGGCAAGTACCGCGCCATAATCGACCAGATAGAAAAATGCCACGAGAAGGGGCAGCCCGTGCTCGTCGGCACAATTTCCATAGAAAAGAGTGAGCTTTTATCCTCGCTTCTTAAAAAGCGCGGCATAAAGCACAATGTTTTAAATGCTAAGCAGCACGATAAGGAAGCCGAGATAGTCGCCCAGGCGGGCCGCTTCGGAAGCGTGACAATTGCGACCAATATGGCCGGCCGCGGAACCGATATAATGCTGGGCGGAAACCCGGAGTATATGGCGAAAAGCGAGCTTCGAAAGGCGGGAGTGCCGGAGGAGTTGATTGCGGAGACCACGAGCTTTTCTGAGGCCGCAAGCGAGGAAATAGCGGAGATACGCAAGCAATATACCGAGCTATATAACAAATACAAGGAGCAGACTGCTGAGGAGGCCGACAGGGTCAGGGCCGCCGGAGGGCTTTTCATAGTAGGTACGGAGCGCCACGAGAGCCGCCGTATCGACAATCAGCTGCGCGGGCGCGCGGGACGTCAGGGGGACCCCGGCGAGACAAGGTTCTACATTGCTCTGACAGACGATATCATGCGTCTTTTCGGCTCGGAGCGCGTAATGAGCATGATGGACACCCTCGGAATAGACGAGGACACGCCCATTGACCAGAAAATGCTCTCAAACGCAATTGAGCAGGCCCAGAAAAAGGTTGAGAGCCGCAACTTCCAGATGAGAAAGACCGTGCTTGAGTACGACGACGTGATGAACAAGCAGAGGGAGATAATCTACGAACAGCGAAGAAGGGTCCTTGACGGCGAGGATATAGGCGCATATGTGCAAAGCATGGTTACGGACGTCATAGCAGGGAATGTGCGCTCAGCAGTGGGCACCGGCAATTTTTCCACTATAGAGCAGTTTAACTCCGTTATCCTGCCGTTTGAAAGCCTGTTCCTTAAAAAGGGCGAGATAAAACCGTCCTCCGAGGAGCTTGGGACGATTAGCGCCGACGACCTGATAGCAATACTGGAGAAAAAGGCGGAAGAGGTCTATCGTGCCAAGGAAAAGGAACTCGGATATCTGGACGGCAGCGATATCCCCCTGATGCGCGAGCTTGAGCGCGTAATACTGCTGCGCGTTGTCGACGAGTACTGGATGGAGCACATTGACTCCATGCACGAGCTGCGGCGGGGAATAGGTCTGCGCTCCTATGGTCAGACAAACCCGGTCGACGAATATAAGCGCGAGGGCTTTGACATGTTTGAGGCCATGGTCAATGGCATTAAGGAAGAAGTTGTAAAGCGCATCTTCACCGTCAAGGTCAGAAAGGAACAGCCCCTTGTGCGCAAAAAGGTCACAAAGTCCGCTGTGGAGAATCTGGGCGGGGAAGGACCGGTAAAAAAACAACCCGTAAAAAAGAGCGTCAAGGTCGGCCGCAACGCCCCCTGTCCCTGTGGCAGCAAGAAGCCGGACGGCACGCCCGTAAAATACAAAAACTGCTGTGGACGCAACGCTTAGGAGCAAGCATGTCATTTACTCTTATTAAAAACGGAGAGCTTGAATATATGACCTGCGGTATTATTACAGTGCCGCACGCCTTTACGACAAGGCGTGGCGGTAAGAGCAGGGGCATCTATTCTTCGCTCAATCTACGCATCAACTCGGACGACGAGCGGGAAGCTGTCCGATACAACTATGAGACCATATGCGGAGAGCTGGGCACTTCGCCGGAGAAACTCGTATTCTCAAGGCAGGTGCACAAGGACGCCGTGCGCGCCGTCACAAGCGCGGACTGTCATAAGGTCCTGTTTTCCGCGGTGCCCTATGAGGCTGACGGACTGATCACCTGCGAAAAGGGCCTCCCCCTTGTTATATTTATTGCCGACTGCATACCGATACTCTTATATGATCCCACTATCCCCGCAATAGGGGCCGTCCACGCCGGCTGGCGGGGTACGGTTTTGGACATTACAGGCAAGGCCATTGCGGAAATGAAGCGGCACTACGGTTCAAGGCCGGAGAACATCAGGGCAGCGATAGGTCAGGGTATTGATTTTTGCTGCTTTGAGACGGGGCCGGAGGTGCCCCGGGCGGTAAGAGAGCTGCTCGGGAAGGATGCAGAGGCTTTTATAAAGCCGCGGGGCCAAAAATCCATGGTCAACCTCAAGGGGATAAACCGCTTTCTGCTGGAGCGTAGGGGAGTCCTGCCTTCAAACATCGAAGTCTCGGACGAATGCACCTTCTGCCTGAGCGAAAAATACTGGTCACACCGTGTCACACGTGGTGAGCGCGGCGTTTCGGGCGCTTTTATTATGATTTAAAGGACAGTTTCGATGAGAATAAAATTGGCAAAAAAAGTAGGGGCGCTTTTCTGTGCCGCGATACTTACAGGGCTTCTCGGCGGCTGTTCGCTTTTTAAGCTGCCGGAACCGGAGGGGGCGGCAGAACCGACGCCTACGCCTTCGCCCTCCTCCGTTTCGCCGGAAGGGAGCCTGAGCGGGGATTCGATTTTCAGCATAAACTACTCATCTTTATACGGTCTGAACCCTATAAATGACCTTAAGAGGGTCAATCAACTGGCCTCGGCTCTTGTATATGAGGGCCTCTTTGCCTACGATGAGAATTTCGACTATTACCCTGTACTCTGCGAGAGCTTCTCAACAGAGGACGGGACGTATTATACATTTAAGATTAAAAGCGGAATCACCTTTCACGACGGGACGCCGTTGACGGCAGATGATATTGCCTATTCACTGAACCAGGCCAGGCGCAGCAGCTTGTACGCGGGGCGGTTTTCGGATATTTACGGGGTAACGGCGGTGGATTCCGGCACTCTCGCGGTATCCCTTCTGCGCCCGAACAAGCTTTTCCCGGTCCTCCTCGACGTACCGATCATAAAGGAGGGCACAGCGGATGAGGAAAATCCGCCGGGGACCGGCCCGTATATGCTGATTAGGGAGCAGGATTCCAGCCTTTTGAAGGCATATGAGGGCTGGCGCTCCTATGGCAGCCTGCCGCTTAAGCGGATATACCTTCAGGAATACGGTGCCGACAGCCTTGTCGGGGCCTACGAGGAGGGCTATATCGACCTTGTGATTTCTGACCCCAACGACGCCTCGGCCCTGGCCTTCAGCGGAAACAGCGAGGCGCGTTACTACAACACGACCTATATGCAGTATCTTGGCTTTAATATGAACGGGGGCTTTTTCTCCGACCCCGATATGCGGCGCGCCCTGACCTATCTGATAGACCGTACTTATATAG
>JAAYOL010000018.1 GCA_012520395.1 Clostridiales bacterium | reverse complement strand
AGTTGGCGGTGCAGTATAATGTCCCCGTTATTGAGGACAGCCCCTACTTTGAACTGGCCTATTCGGGCGAGGTTGTGCCCCCAATAAAGGCCATGGACAAAACCGGGCACATAATATACGCCGGCAGCTTTTCAAAGGTCATCTCGCCGGGCCTCCGCCTGGGTTATGCAGTTGCCCCCGCCGAGCTGATTGCGAAGATGACCGTTGCCAAGCAGGGCGAGGACGTCTGCACCAACCAGCTTACCATGGTCTCCATCTCGAGATACCTTGAGCGCTACGATTTGGACAAGCATATAAAGATTTGCTGCGCTGCCTATGCCAAAAAGCGGGACTTCATGCTGGAGTGTATAGAGAAGTATTTTGACAAGAGGGTCACTCACACAAGCCCCGGCGGCGGACTTTTCATCTGGTGCGACCTGCCGGAGGGCTACTCGGGCACCGACCTGTGGCGCTTTGCGCTCGAGCATAAGGTAGCCTGTGTTCCGGGCGCTACCTTCGATGTCAATTCAGACCCCCAAAACAGGGGCTTCAGGCTCAACTTCTCTCTGCCCAGTCTGGAGGAAATCGATAAGGGCTGCCGCATTCTCGGCGAGTGCCTCAGAGAATTTTTGAAATAAGAGGATTAAGAAGCGATGGAAGGAAAAAGGACAATTTTCAGCGGAATACAGCCCTCGGGCGAGCTGACTCTGGGCTCCTACCTTGGGGCCATAAAAAACTGGGTGGAGCTCTCCGAGGAATACAACTGCTATTACTGCATTGTGGATATGCACGCCATTACGGTGCGGCAGAACCCCGCCGAACTTAGGAAAAGGACACTTGAACAGCTCGCGCAGTATATTGCCTGCGGTCTGGACCCAAAGAAGAATACGATATTTATTCAGAGCCATGTGAGCGCGCACGCCGAGCTCGCTTGGATTTTGAATTGTTATACCATGTACGGTGAGCTCTCGCGCATGACTCAGTTTAAGGACAAGAGCTCCAGAAACGCCGAGAACATAAATGCGGGGCTTTTTACCTATCCCGCGCTTATGGCGGCCGATATCCTCCTGTACCAGTCGGACCTCGTTCCGGTGGGCGACGACCAGAAGCAGCACGTAGAGCTCACGCGCGACATTGCCCAGCGCTTCAACAGCGTCTACGGCGAGGTGTTCAAAATGCCGGAGCCCTTCATACCCAAGGTCGGAGCCAGAATAATGAGCCTGACTTCGCCCGAAAATAAGATGAGCAAATCAGACAAGGATCCCGGCGGCTGCATCTATCTTATGCAGAAACCGGAGGATATAATGCGCTCATTCAAGCGCGCTGTGACCGATAGCGACAGAAAGGTCAAGTATGACCCTGTGAGCAAGCCCGGGGTGTCGAACCTGATGACGATTTACTCAGTAGCGGCGAATAAAAGCTATGACGAAATCGAGGCAGAGTTTGAGGGCAAGGGTTACGGTGACTTCAAGCCCGCTGTCGGCGAGGCAGTAGTAGAGCTTCTGCGCCCGATACGCGAGGAGGCCGAGCGGCTTCTGAAGGACAAGAACTACCTCGTGTCCGTTTACAAGGAGGGGGCAGAGCGCGCTTCCCGAGCCGCCACCAGGACTCTTCGCAAGGTTTGCAAGAAAGTCGGCTTTGTAGACAGATAAGCTTTTTAACATTAAGGAGTATAATTAGCGCTGAATATCACGCTAAGCTCCGCATTAGATGGCGTGCCGCTCGCCAGTAAAGCGGCAGCCGCAGCAAATGCCAAAATCTCCATCTGTTACTGATGTGAGATTTCCGTTACCAATGAGCACGCGCAGCGGCAGAATGGAGATAGCTATGCCTGTTGACACAAAAACTGTGATCAACATTTTACTCGCTCTGATTGTCGGCATTATAATCAGCTTTGCAGCAACTCCGGCGGCAAAGTGGTTCGCCAATAAAGTCGGGGCGATAGATGTACCTAAGGACGAAAGGCGTGTCCACACGCACCCGATTCCAAGACTCGGGGGACTTGCCATATTTGTCGGCTTTATTTTGAGCGTCGTGCTGTTTGCGGAAATAGACAGGCCGGTGCAGGGCATCCTGCTCGGCGCTGTTATCGTGGTAATAAGCGGCGTTATTGACGATATAGTCCCTATGAGGGCTTGGCAGAAGCTGATCTTTCAGGTTCTGGCCGCTGGTATAGCAGTTTACCACGGGGTTGTGATTGAGATTCTCTCTAACCCCTTTTTCCTGACAACAAATGAGTACATCGTACTGGGCGCTCTGGCAATACCTATTACAATTATTTGGATAGTTGGAATAACAAACTCGGTTAACATAATAGACGGCCTCGACGGTCTCGCGGTAGGCGTTTCAACGATAAGCTCGATAGTCATGCTTGTGATATCGATTCTGGTTTCCGATGGCAATGTTGCCATTATAATGGCGGCCCTCGCCGGAGCCTGCATAGGATTCATGCCCTATAACATGAATCCCGCAAAGATTTTCATGGGTGATTCCGGCGCGCTATTACTCGGATTTGTGCTTTCAACCGCCTCTATAATCGGACTTTTCAAGTTCTACGCGATAGTCTCCTTCGCAGCGCCCGTCCTTGTTGTGGCCCTGCCCCTATTTGACACCGCCTTCGCGTTTTTTAGAAGGATTCTTAAAGGCCAGAGCCCGATGCACGCTGACCGGGGACATTTGCACCACAGGCTCATAGACCTGGGACTCAGCCAGAAGCAGGCGGTGGCGATACTCTACTCCATTAGCGCTGTTCTGGGCCTTATTGCGGTAGTATTGACAACCACAGGGGCGATGAAGGCGGCGCTTTTGGTTGCTACATTTATTATAGCGATAATCGTCGCCGTTTTCGTCACAAGGACCACGCACCAGGCGTACGAGGAATATAAGAAAAACGGAAATGGAAACGGAAACGGAAACAGTATTTCCATAAAAAAGCCGGAGGAAAAACAACTGATGAAAAATAAAATTAGGATTTTGTCAGTCTTCGGCACGAGGCCGGAGGCGATCAAAATGGCCCCCCTTGTTCTGGAACTACAAAGCCGCCCCGAGATTGAAAGCCTGTGCTGTGTGACGGCTCAGCATCGTGAGATGCTCGATTCCGTTATGGATACCTTTGGCCTAAAAGCCGACTATGATCTTGATATAATGGCCCCGGGTCAGACGCTCTCGGACATAACCGCCAGGGCTTTAAAGGGTCTTGAGGATGTATTCAATGACGCAAAACCCGACCTTGTTTTGGTCCACGGCGACACCTCCACGGCATTTTCTACCGCTTTGGCGGCTTATTACGCAAAAATTAGAGTGGGTCATGTCGAAGCGGGGCTTCGTACATATGACAAGTATTTTCCCTTTCCAGAGGAAATGAACAGAAAGCTGGTGGCGTCAATTGCGGACCTGCACTTCTGCCCCACCGCGAAAAACGCCGAAAACCTGCAAAAAGAGGGGATTTACGACGGCATTTTTATCACGGGAAACACTGTTATCGACGCAATGAAGCATACTGTGAGAAAGGAAAATCACTTTACAGATAAAAGGCTCGAAGAACTGGACTTTTCGTCGGAAAAGGTCATACTTATGACCTGTCACCGGAGGGAAAACTACGGCCAGCCGATGGAAGATATTTTTACCGCGGTAAATGAGCTTGCACAGGCCTTTCCCGATACGAGATTTGTCTATCCCGTTCATCCAAGCCCCGCGGTCAGGGGGGCGGCGTATCGCCTCCTTGGAAACACGCCACAAGTTTTGCTGACAGACCCGCTCGATACTGTCGAGATGCACACGCTCATGTCAAGGTGCTATATGGTTCTTACGGACTCAGGGGGCCTTCAAGAGGAGGCACCCGCGCTCGGAAAGCCGGTGCTTGTCCTAAGGCGCGAAACGGAGCGGCCCGAGGCAGTAGCCGCAGGCACAGTCAGGCTTGCGGGGGTGGAGCGTGATGAGGTGTATAAGCTGGTATCACAGCTACTGACTGATAAGGAAACCTATGAGCGTATGGCGAGGGCTGTGAACCCTTACGGGGACGGACGTGCGTCCGAGAGAATAGCCTATGCCCTGCTCTGGAGCTTTAAGCTGACGACTGACAGACCGGGGGATTTCATACCCGGATAAGGAACAGCCCGGATAAGACGGCGGGGGGTGGAGCATGAGCCGGAAAAAGATGATGGCCTTTTCGATTACCGTTTCGGTTTTCCTGATGCTGGCCATTACTATCAGCCTGTTTTTTTCAGGTAAGACTAAGACGCCCGTCGCCGTGCTTCCCACAGCGGTAGTATCCAGTCCGGGCAGCACTCCGGCCGGCCCCGATTCAGATGAGTTCCAATTGCTTGAGATTACAATCGATAATGTGCAGGCGGTCATAGAAAGCCTGAGCAGACCTTCCTCCTATTCGCGCGCCATAATTCTGGATACCTACCTCGATCAGGGCAAGGTGTCCTATCATATAACGGCATGGGTTAAAAACAAGGTCTGTAAGACAAGCGCTTCGCGCATTGGCGGAAACCAGGTTACAAACACAATTGTGACCGAGGAATATGTATATATCTGGTATGGCGACGAGTATGATTATCGCCGTGTAAAGCTGGGGCAGGAGAGCCCGGAGCAGCTAGCGGACGAATACCAGAAGATTCCCACATACGAGGAGATATTGCTGCTAGACAAAGAGGACATACTGGAGGCGGGCTATGCCGAGTACGAAAGCGAGCCTTGCATATATGTGAAAGCCAATACAGGGCTTTTGGGCTACACCTATGAATACTATGTATCTGCCCGCACGGGTTTGCTTGTACTGGCCGAGACCTTTGACGGCGACACCCTTATCCACAGCTCAGCAGCAGGCAGCCCCAACCTTTCCGAACCCTCGGATGATGTGTTCAGGCTGCCTGATGGGAGCAGTGTGCTCACTTCGTAAAGAGCAGCACCGCGAGTATTATTAAACACTCCTCGTCGCCGCTCTCCAGGTACATGAGAAGCAGTATGGCGAACAGAAGTATATCGCCTATGTCTATCCCTTTTGGAATAAGGCCCATAAGTGACGACAGGGGGTTTTGCTTACCGAGGATGGACTGCGGGCCCTTCCGCGGGGGGTCGTGGCCGCTGCCGGACCGGTGCGCCCCATGCTTTAGGTCTGTTCTGCAATAATTATCGCAGCGGCACGCGTATCTGTTATACATTTTTTGTGCCTCCGAATTCGGGTATTACCGTTTTTGCCACTTTTGCGAGTTTGGCTATCTGCAAGGCCTTATCGATTTTCTCGCGCCTGTCCGATTTAAGGTAGGGCTTCAAGGCGGAAATAAGGGCGTACTTATCGCTGGGCGAGCCGTATTCCTTTAGTGCCGCTCCGAAAAGCCCCATGAGTCTGGGGTCAATGCCGCCAAAATCCGGCGGCTGTGGATTTTGCTGTGTGTTGCCGTGCCCGCCTTGCTCGGCTTCGCTCTTTTGCTCGTCGCTGTTGTTGCCGGAAAGGGAGCGCGCAAGTTTCATAATTTGCTCCATGCTTTCGGGCGACTTAAGCAACTCATTCATTTTGTTCTCAAAATCTCCCATTCAGCTCACCTTTCCAAAAAATATTATTTAAGCATATCAGAGAGCGTTTTGGCCATTCTCGCGCCTTCTTCAGTCTGAAGCACGGAGGACAGAAGACATTGCAGCGCTTGGCTGTCTCCTTTCTGAACCGCCTTCATGATCTCGGAGCCGTCGCCGAGCTTTTGCTTGAGGTTTTGTATGTCTTCGGATCCTGCCAGCTTGTTAAGCTCCGGCATTTTTTCGGACAGCTTTCCGCCGCCCATGCTCATGAGCATACTGAGGGCGATGTTTTCAAGATTATTATCCATGTTATACCTCCACTATCATCCTAGTTTCAGTATATTCAGCCTTGAGAAAGAGGTGAATACAAAACGAAATTATTGATATTTTCCGACTCTCACGGCAAATTTGAGCGCATGAGGCGCGCAGTTTTAAAAGAACGCCCAGATCTGATAATCCATCTCGGAGACGGGGCCTTTGACCTGCGCCGGCTACAGGGCGAGTATCCCGAGATTCCCACGCTGGGAGTAAAGGGAAACTGTGATTTTGGCGCAAACGAGGCTGCCTCTGAAACCATAACCCTGGAGGGCGTGAAGATATTTCTGACTCATGGTCATATATATGGCGTAAAGCAGGGCTATGCTACGGTAATAGAGGCCGCAAAAAATGCTGCCGCTGATATTCTGCTTTTTGGACATACCCACCGTGCCGAATACACGATGGCCTCCGGACTGCAGCTGTTAAATCCCGGCAGTATTGCAGACGGCCGTTATGCAGTAGCGCAGCTTAAAGACGGAAAGGCCCTATGCAAATTAGATACTATAAAGAAGTTTTAATCAGCCGAAGGCAGTTGCCCGCGGCTGATTAATTTCTCGCAATACACCTTGTATAAGCACAACAAACCCCCTGCGAAGGCCCGCAGAGGGTTTAAGTTCCAGTTTGCTTATTGGGGAAGAGCGGCCTTAACCTGCTCGACAAGGGCGTCAAACGCCGCGGAATCGTTAATCGCCATCTCAGAGAGCATTTTGCGATTCATGTCGATGTTAAGCAGCTTGAGGCCATAAATGAAACGGGAGTAGTTGATTCCGTGCGGCCTAACAGCTGCGTTTATTCTGGTTATCCAAAGCTGGCGGAAGTCTCTCTTCTTTCTTTTACGGCCTACATAGGCGTAGGTCAGGGACTTCATAACGGCCTGATTGGCCATTTTAAAGTGCTTGGACTTAGCTCCCCAGTATCCGCTGGCGAGGCCCAAGACCTTTTTTCTTCTTTTGCGCGTCATTATTGCGCCTTTAACTCTAGCCATGGCGATTGCCTCCTATATATGAGATGTATTATTATTTGTAGGGAATCATGCGCTTGATAGCAGCCTCATTGGTGACGTCCGCGTAAGTTCCCTGACGGAGGCCTCTCTTGCGCTTGGTGTTCTTCTTGGTGAGAATGTGCCTCTTATAGGCGCGGGAGCGTTTTACGCGGCCGCTTTTGGTGAGACTGAATCTCTTCTTAGCGCCGCTGTGAGTTTTGATTTTAGGCATGGGGGAGTCTCCTTCCGTAAAATGAAATAACAATTAGTATTGGTTACTTAGCAACTTTGGGGGACAGGAACATGGTCATATGTCTGCCATCCAGTTTGGGATTTTTATCGACAGTGGCAATTTCGCTGCACTGCTCAGCAAAGCGCAGAAGTAATTTCTCACCTATGTCTGTGTGAGACATCTCTCTGCCGCGGAAGCGAATGGTAACCTTAAGGCGGTCACCCTCCTTGAGGAACTTCTGCCCGTTTTTCAGCTTTATATTAAAGTCATTGAGGCCAATGCTCGGAGACATTCGAATCTCTTTAACCTCCACGATGCGCTGATTCTTCTTTGCTTCCTTCTCCCTTTTGGACTGCTCGAAGCAATACTTGCCGTAGTCCATTATCTTGCAGACAGGGGGATTTGCCATGGGCGCGATTTTTACCAAATCAAGATTATGGTCCGCAGCGATATCCAGCGCTTCGGCAGATGAAACAATGCCGAGCTGGTTACCGTCAGGCCCAACCAGACGCACCTCTTTATCGGTGATTTCCCTATTGATTTGGTGATCCATGTTACTGATACTAAAACACCTCCGGTAAAATATGGCGGCAAAAGCCGCAAAAATAAGCGTGGATACAAGGAGCATCCACGCATAACAAGACTGCATAACCCTGCCTGAGGGCAGAGCGTTACAAAAATGTTAACCTGAGCGCACAGTCTATGGCCAGGTGAGGACGGGGATGCCGTACCTTCTTTATTTTCCAACAATGGCATTATAACAGCCTGTTCCGGATTTGTCAATAAAATTTTAATAATCCTCCAGTTTTTGGACACAATAGCATTGTGGAGCCGCCGATTAAGCCGACAATTGGCGACTCATAGAAAACGTGGGGGATGAATGAATTGCCTAGGTTATTAAGGGGATTGACCGTATATGCCATAGGCGGCTCTACCTATGGCGCAATTGAGCTTTTGTTCCGTGGCTTTACACATTGGAGCATGCTGCTGGCGGGTGGCGTTTGCTTTTGCTTAATGTATAAGATAAGCGGTATGCCCATCAAAAGATGGCGCAAGTGGCTACTTGGCGCGGTTGTAATAACAACGGTTGAGTTTGTCGCGGGCGCTATTGTGAATATTTGGCTTCGCTGGGGCGTATGGGATTACTCCGGGCATCCGCTCAACCTCTTCGGCCAGGTCTGTCTGCTCTTTACCCTTTTATGGTTTCTGCTGTGTATCCCCGCCATGGAGCTCTGCGGAGCCTTGAGGCGCTTTTTTAGCAGGACCCGTCTCTTTTCGCAAGAGTTACAAGACGGCTCGTCCCTAGACGGTCCGCGCCCAGCAATATAAAGTCCTCGGCATCTTCAAAGGTCGCAATACCGCCCGCGGCCTTTATTCTTATGTGCGGGGCACTGTATCGACGCATCAGAGCAATATCCTCACGGGTGGCCCCGCCCTTTTCAAAGCCGGTTGAGGTCTTGACAAACTCAGCCCCAGACTCCGAGACTAGCTTGCAAAGGGTAATTTTCTCATCCTCCGTCAAAAGACAGGTCTCGATTATGACCTTTAGAATTTTCTCCCCGCAGACTGCCTTGACGGAGTTTATGTCATCTATAATGCCCTGGTAGAAGCGGTCCTTCAGCATCGGGAGGTTTACCACCATGTCGAGTTCGCTCGCGCCGTTTTTGACTGCCTCTCTTGCCTCCTCGCACTTTGCCCGGGTCGTCGAGTAGCCGTTCGGGAAGCCGATGACGGTACATATTACCAAGTCCTCGCCCGCGTAGCGTCTTGCAGGTGCAACGAAATGGGGAGGAAGGCATACGGAGGCTGTCTTGTACTCAATGGCTTCGTCGCAGACGCGCTTCATATCCGCCGACGACATATCCCGCTTTAAAAGGGTGTGGTCGCATCTCCTTAGAATATCTTCTCTCGTCATGGAAATCACTTACGCCAGCTTCAGCCTGTTGAGCTGAGGCATGAGCTTTGAGGAGATGAGGGGTATCATAACAGTGTGCAGCGGTATCATCAGCGCAACATTTATTACTCTGGGCGGGATGAGGACGGCATAGGAGACGCCCCAATAATAGTGGAGGATTAGCGAATTTGCCACCAGTGAGAACACCAGATTTACAACAACTCCGGTAACAAAGGAGACAAAAAACAAGGAAAACGTATTCCTTCGCCCCTCCGGGACACGGAGAACACGCGCAACTCCTCTTCCAAGCCTGCTCAGGCCCTTGTTTACCGGGGAGGAGGGGTGGAGAAGAAGGCCGTAGGACAGGCCCCTGAGGAACGCTGTGATAGTAAAGGCCGGGTTAAATGAGCCGACGGCAATGACAAAGGGGCCTATAAAGTCCTCAATCATATTAATAATTCCTGCATATACGGGGCCCAGGTAGAGAGCTGCAACCACCAGCACTATAAAGCTGAAATTTACCTTTAAAAACAGGGTGTTTATTGCAAGAAAACGCGTAAGAATTACGTTAATGGCAATCAATGTGGCGGAGAGTACTATTTTTTTCGCAGGTATCATACCCATTCTGCGGGTTAGGACAGCCAATATAACAATCATAACAAACAAAACAGCCAGTAATATTATCGTGTTCAAAATGTATCCCTCCCAAAGTATGACCTCACTTCACCGATCTGATAAAGTGAGCCGAAGATACAGACAATCTCATCTGCGGGTGTGGATGCCAGAACAGCGTCAATGGCCGAGGGAATGTCATCGTAAGCGAACACGGGTACACTCCCATGCCTTTTTATTTCTGCGGCAAGCTCCTGTGCGGACAGAGCCCGGCTGTTCGGCGGGGTGATGGTGTGATAGCTCTTTGCCAGGGGCATAGTCAATTCAATAGTGGAGGAATAGTCCTTGTCTGCCAGCACGCCGATAAGGAAGTTCACCTTGCGGCCGGGGAAGATTGCACGGAGACTATCTGTCAGCGCCAGAGCGCCCTGGGGGTTGTGCGCCCCGTCTACGATGACCACGGGATCTCGTCTTAAAACCTCCAGCCTGCCCGGCCAGTGCGTGGAAGAAAGACCGTCTGCGATGTTTTGCTCGCTGATTGCGTAGCCTTTCCTGCGTAGCTGCTCGGCTGTGACTATTGCCGTTACGGCGTTACCGACCTGATAGATGCCCAGCAGGGAGGTCTTAAGGCCGGAGTATCCGTTGTAATCAAACTCAATTCCATCCAGGGCCACGGACCTAACCTTTGCCAGAGAGCTGTCGGCAAAGGCGAGAGAGGCGCCCTTTTCCTTACATACGGAGGCTATAGCGTCCTCCACGCTCTTTGTCTGAGAGTACAAAACGACATCGCAGCCCTGCTTTATTATGCCTGCCTTCTCACGGGCTATGAGCTCAAGCGTATCGCCGAGGCAATCCATATGGTCAAGGCCGATATTGGTTATGACGGCGACCTCGGGAGAATCAATGACATTTGTTGCGTCCAGCCGCCCGCCGAGGCCAACCTCAAGCACCACAATGTCACAGGCCTGGCGGCTAAAGTGGACAAAGCCCAAGGCGGTGATTAACTCAAACACTGTCGGATGCCTAAGGCCCCGCGCCTTAAGTCGGGCGGCAGCTTCGGCTATTTCGGCCGTTATGCCGGCAAGCTCCTCGTCAGAAATCTGCACTCCGTCCACCTGAATGCGTTCATTGAACTGCTGGATATATGGGGAGGTATAGAGTCCTGTTTTATAGCCCGCGGCCCTCAGCATGGAGCTTAACATCGCCGAGGTAGAGCCTTTTCCGTTGGTGCCCGCTATATGGACGTATTTCAGGCCCTTATGCGGCGAACCTAGCTCGCTGAGGAGACATTCTATGATATTGCGCTCCAATATCGAGCCCATTGTCTCTGCGCCCAGAATATAATCTAAGGCTTCTTTGTAATTCAAAAAATAAACCCTCCTTTTGCTAACACAAAAGGAGGGTTTGACCCATTCGATTGTGCCAGCGGACGCGAAACCGAATCACAAATGGTTTACCATTTTTCGTCCGGAGGGCAACTTCCCATCCCCCGGCACTTGATGCTCGGCTCCTACTCTGACTATGTGAATTGATTTTATCATTTGCAGACTAAAAGTCAAGGTAATTTAGGCTAATATTTTATGATATTTAGTAAAATATTGCGCTCATTATCATCTGGATTATCAATCACATGTTCTAAGAGAAAAAGGAGCGCCTCACCGACGGCCTTGCCGCGAAAGCCCAGGGAAAGAAGGTCGTCGCCCTTGATGGCGAGACAATCTAAGGTGAAGCAGTCGCCGCTTGAAGCTACGCTCTCAAGCAGGCTGAGAGATTCGCAGTCGAGGGAGGTCTGCAGGGCGAGGGAAACGGCATCGTGGCCACTCTTAAACAAGGCCCTCTTCATTGCGCCGCTTGTATCCGGCAGTCCTTCCAATAAAAGCGCTGCCGCCTTGCTGACCAGCGAGATGGTCCGTTTATCAAACCTCAGGGCGGACAAAAAGGCTGTGGTCTCCTTAATCTGTCCGCTTCTCAGAAGATTAATGCATAGATAGCAAAGGCGCGGCTCAAGCCTGCGGGGAAGGAGTGGGAGCCCCACGAGAACAATTTCTCCCGGGCGGACATAATTGTCCATTAGTCCGAGGGCAAAGGCCTTCTCTATCGTCGCGGGCCTGTCCGAGAGCAGAATCCTGCAAAGCTCGCCCCGAACGCGCTCGGGGGACAGGTGCACGGAGAGCGGGGCGCAGTCTTTCAGCGCGGCGAAGGTGAGCGGTTCAATCTCAAAGCCCAGCTCGGCGCAAAAGCGCAGGGCACGGAGCATGCGCAGCGCATCCTCTGTAAAACGCTCCCCTGCGTTTCCGACACAGCGGATAATCCCTGCCTCAAGGTCTATCTTACCGCCGAAGTAATCTATTAGTGTTCCATCGGTCCTCATGGCAATTGCGTTTATTGTGAAGTCCCGTCTTTCGAGGTCTTCGGCAAGGTCGGAGACAAAGGTCACGGCATCCGGACGTCTGTGGTCTGTATAGGCCGATTCACTGCGAAAGGCGGTGACCTCGGCCTGATTTCCGTCTATGATGACAGTCACTGTGCCGTGCCTTTCACCGGTCGGCACGGTGCTTTCAAAAATGCTGCGGATTTCCTCAGGTCTTGCGGAGGTGGTGACGTCCCAGTCCTTCGGCACGCGCCCCATCAAAATGTCCCGGACACAGCCGCCGACCATATAGGCCTCAAAGCCGGCTGCTTCAAGGCGGGATATTATTGTTTTCACAAATTCCGGTGGCTGCAAGCTTTGCATTTGATTTACCTCGGCTTCGGCCGGACAGCAACTTAGCGGATAAATCTCCCGTTTTTGCTGTCCTGCGCTCATATTATTCTTGAAATGGCATATATATAAATGATGCTGCCCTTGTAATATCTGTATATAGGTATTATAATGTTTTAGCGAAATAATAACAACTGCTTTATAAATCGGGAGACTTTTATGACGGCTTTAGATTTTGAAAAGTATGCGCTTGAAGGGGCCCACGCCCACCTCATCGGTGTGGGCGGAATCTCAATGTCTCCGCTGGCCGAGATTCTGCACGGGATGGGCATAGTTGTCTCCGGCTCTGATATCAACGACGGCGATGCTGTAAGGCGCCTGAGGTCGCTTGGCATAGACGTAAAGATAGGACACAGCGCCGAGAACATAGAGGGCGCCGATTTTATTGTAAGAACCGCCGCCGTCCATGATGATAACCCGGAAATTGTGGCGGCGTGCGAAGCGGGGATACCCGTTTTTGAGCGCACGCAGGCCTGGGGCTCAATGATGCGCAACTATAAAAACGCCCTGTGTATTTCCGGCACGCATGGCAAGACAACCACGACCTCTATGGCTACGCACATTCTCACAGCCGCGGGGAGTGACCCCACGGTCATGATAGGCGGGACACTTCCGCTGCTTGGCTCGGGGTACCGCGTGGGCGACGGGGACACAATAGTAATGGAAGCCTGTGAGTACTACAACTCTTTTTTGAGCTTTTTTCCGACGATTGCGGTGATACTGAACATAGACGCCGACCACCTTGACTACTTTAAGGACCTTGACGATATCAAAATGTCTTTCAGCAGGTTTGCCGCCCTTGTGCCCCCGGATGGCTGCATTGTAGCCAATGCCGACGATAACAATACAATGGAGGCCGTCTCTGGAATTGATAGGCCTCTGCTGACCTTCGGTTTCTCGGAACAGGCCGATGTGCGCGCCGTGAATGTTGAAAGGGCTGAAATGGGAAGTAGCTTCGATATTCTCTATAAGGGTGAGATATACGCGCACATACACCTGCACGTCCCGGGGCGGCACAACATATCAAACGCCCTGGCGGCTGCTGCTGCCGCAATTATTCTCAAGTTGCCCAGCCACTCTGTGGAGAGGGGACTATCTGGCTTCACAGGTGCGGGCAGGCGCTTTGAGTATAAGGGCGAATACAAGGGGGCCAAGGTTTATGACGACTACGCCCACCACCCTAGAGAGCTCAGAGCGCTGCTCTCAGCGGCGCTAAACTTGGGCTTTAAGCGCGTTATTGTGGCCTTTCAGCCTCACACATATTCGCGCACGAAGGCACTGTTTGACGATTTTGTCAGGGAGCTGAAGGCAGCGGATAAGGTTTTTCTTGCCGAGATATACGCCGCGCGCGAGGACAACGAGGTCGGGATATACTCAAAGGATCTGGCCGATAGGATAGAGGGCGCGGTAAGCTGTGCCAGCTTCGAGGAGTTGGAAAAAAGGCTCCGCGAGACAGCTTCGGAGGGCGATTTAATACTCACGGTCGGGGCCGGAGACATATATAAGGTCGGAGAGGCGCTTGTAGGTAAATAGAAAACGGGGCGAACATTTCGCCCCGTTTCAGATTGTCCGCAGACAAAGCCTTGCAGAGTTTTGCGTAGGAAAAAACAGTTAAATCATTTTTCAGCGGCGTGTACGCCGGAAAAATACCACGACCCGCGGCAATTCGGCCGCGAAACCGGGGTTTCTAGAAGGGGTATTGGATACCCCGTTTTAGGCTGTCGACAAAGCCGACAGCCTAAAACGGGGCGAGTAAATCACTCCGTATAAACAGTAAGCAGGGGGAAAGATTTCCCCCTGCTGTTTTTATGCCGATACTTCGACGTCATGCTCCTTGTTTAGCCGCGAATCTACGATAAGCTTTCTCGGACACTTCTGCACGCAGATGCCGCAGGAAACACACTTGGAATAATCGATCACAGCAAGATTATCGACTACATGTATAGCGTCATGCGGGCAGGCCTTTTCGCAGATTTTGCAGCCTATGCAGCCGATGTTGCAGTATTTGCGGAGCACCGCACCCTTATCCGTGGAGGAGCAGGCAACGGTGATATCGGCGGCGTAGGGTACCTTTATGATGACGTTTTTCGGGCAGGCGTCAATGCAAGCAAGACAGCCGACGCATTTTTCGTGATCGACATGCGCAAGCCCGTCGGTCACACTGATGGCATCAAACTTACAGGCCGCCACGCAGGAGCCGAGGCCGACACATCCGTAGGAACACTCGAGGGGGCCGCCACCCGGCATACGGGAGGCGGAAAGACAGTCGTGTATGCCAAGATACTCATACTTTTTGCTTGCGTTAGGGCCGCCGGAGCAGCGCACAAGCGCCACGCACTTTTCAACCTCGCCGGCCTCTATGCCCATAATGGCGGCTATTTTTTCTACACATTCCGCACCGCCGGCGGCACAGGAGTTGATTGGGGCAGTGCCCTCAACTATCGCTGCGGCATAGCCGCCGCAGCCGGGAAAGCCACAGCCGCCGCAGTTTGCGCCGGGCAGGACGCTTAGTATTTCATCTTGTCTGGGGTCGGTTTCAACGTGGAAGACCTTTGAAGCGATTGCAAGCACAAGGCCAAACAGGGCACCCATGATGCCGAGTACTAAAATAGCATTAATAATGTTCATTTACACAGCCCCCCTTACCAAACTCGCAGGCCGGAGAAGCCCATAAACGCAAGCGATATGAGACCGGCAGATACAAGAGCGATGGGAAATCCCTCAAATGCCTCAGGGTACTCTGAAAACTCGAGTCTTTCACGGACACTGGCGAACAGGACTATCGCGACGGTAAAGCCCAGGCCTCCGGTTATGCCGTACACAACGCTTTCAATGAAGTTGTAGCCATACTGTGTGTTCAGAAGGGCGACACCCAGAACTGCGCAGTTGGTTGTGATAAGCGGCAGATAGATGCCGAGCGCCTCATAGAGAGCCGGAACAGTCTTCTGCAGGAACATCTCGACGAACTGAACCAGAGCGGCTATGACGAGGATATAAGCGACCGTCTGCATATAGGCCAGTCCCAGGGGGATAAGCAGGTATTCATTAACCAGCCAGGTAAATACAGAGGCCAGTCCCATGACAAAAACGACCGCCAGACCCATGCCGAGAGCCGTGTCCATCTTCTTCGACACTCCCATAAAGGGGCAGATGCCGAGGAACTTAACGAGTATAAAGTTTTCAACCAGAATAGCGCCGAGCGCTATCGATAAAATAGATGTAAAACTCATTTTGCCACCTCCTCTGTCTTCTTGCCCTTGGCCTCGGAGCGCTTAAGCGCCCATTGCACAATAGCGATGAGGCAGCCGAGCGTCAGAAAGCCGCCGAAGGGAAGGATGAGGAGCAGAGCGGGATAGCCCTCGGGAATAATCCTGATGCCGAGCCCGCCATTGAGTATTCCGCCGCCGAAGGTGCCGTTTCCCAGCAGCTCGCGGATGATGCACATGATTATTAGAACCACGGTATAGCCGACTCCCTGGGCCAGGCCGTCTATGGCCGAAGCGCCGACAGAGTCTTTCGATGCGAAGGCCTCGGCACGGCCGAGGATAATGCAGTTAACGACGATCAGCGGGATAAAGACGCCCAGCGAATTGGAAAGCGCGGACACATAGGCCTGCAAAAGCAGGTCGACCATTGTGACGAAGCCCGCAATAACGACGACGTATGCCGCTATACGGATATTCTGCGGTATTACCTTGCGCAGCAGGGAGATGGCCACGTTCGAGCAGATGAGTATGGCGGTGACCGACACACCCATGCCTATGCCGTTAAAGAGCGTTGTAGTTATGGCAAGGACGGAGCACATTCCGAGAAGCTGGACCAGAACGGGGTTTTGGGTAATAAGACCGTCTTTGAACTGTTTGCGTATATTCATCGTTTGTCTCCTCCTAACCTAATATTTTTGCAGCGTTTAGAGCCGCGTTAACGCCGTCGGTAACGGCGCGGGCTGTTACCGTTGCGCCGGTGAGCGAATCAATGCTGCCGCCGTCCTTCGTTACGGCCAGCGTGCCTGATTTGCCTATGTATTGACTGCGAAAGCTGTCTTT
>JAAYOL010000125.1 GCA_012520395.1 Clostridiales bacterium | reverse complement strand
CCAAAACGTCGGCACTAAGGTCTTTGCGCCCGTAATTAATATCCAATACTATCCCCTCCTTAGCGGTAACAGTCGAAGGTCTGCAAAAGACTTTCGCTCTCGAAGTCGGGAATGACCTCAATGCAGCCTTTTTTGCAAATTGCCTCACACCAGAAGCAATGCTCACAGTCCTCAACATATTTGAATATCGGCTTTTTGTTCTTACTGTCCCAGCGGATAACATCTACGAAGCAGGCCTTGTAGCAAAGCTGGCAGCCGACGCATTTTTCGGGGTTGAAAAGAATTTTATGTCTTGTATCAATCACCTTGCCATCACCTTCCTAAAAGTTATCCCGCTCTTCGGGGAAGATTCTCGGCAGCAGGGCCGCCAGATTTGTAAATTCCTTAATGTTGTGAAGATTAAGTGCTCGAAGCGGCATTTCCGGGAACCGCTGCCCGTCGGGAAGGCCTTTTATTAGCTTTCCGTTTCTGTAGTAATAGCCCATCCAGAAGCGTGTGCGCAGCTCAACGCCGTCCTCTGTTTCCCTAATAAAATGACACATGACAGTTCCCGGTGAACCGAAGGGTGAAAACGGATTTCCGTTTCCGTTTGCGCAGACAATGGTAGAGCAGGCGCTGGTGCCGATTTTTGAAACGTCAAAGCCCATATTGCCCGGGTTTTTGAAGTTAATATAGATTTTCTCAGGCCCCATACCGACATTTTCATAGACGACGTGGGTTGTGTCCCAATACTTTTCTTTATAGGACAGCAGGGGGTCCCTGCCTTTTTCCTTCTGCATAGACTCGGCACTCCAATGGTCCTCATTGTCCCATATTGAGTAGCGGAGGTTATCAAGACCATGCCAGGCAAACCACCAGTCGAACATCTCCCCGGTAACGCCCGGCATTTTCACAAGGTTGGATATGTACCCTGTGCCGTCCGGCATCACGCAGTAGCCAATTTCCTCCTCAAAGTATCCCGGTTCGAACAGCCGATTCTGTTCCTGAATCGGCAGAGCTTTTTTGGGGTCAATCGGTCCGGCCAGCACCTTCCTGTAATGCTCCTCAGATGCTTGTGCCATTTCCTCCAGAAAGTATTTGTAGTAACTTTTCTTCTTGTCCTCTTCTGTAACCGGCACCTTCGGTCGTGAAATCACAAAATCATCCTTCCTTTCAAAAAAATAACTCCTATCATAACCTTAGTAATGATAGGAGTTTTTACTATATTTATATTAACTTTTAATAACATTTTTGTAAAATACGTTTATTTTATGAGCTCATAAGTAGAATTGAAAAGCCCTATACACGGGTTGTCATTATCAGGGTTCCAGGCCATGACCAAGGTAAGCGGTTTTAGATCGCTAAGACGCAAGGGTACTATGCGGTTTTTATAGGCGCCGATGTTGTTTGAACTGCAGATTGCAACTCCCTTCCCCGTCTCCATATAAAGCGTCTGAGAAATTATATCGGGAGCGTCAATCATCCTCGGCGTAAACCCCGCTTTTTCACACTCAACCTTTAAAAGGGCGTTAATAGCAGGCGATTCCTTTGACGATATGTTAACAAAGGTTTCTTTCCTGAAATCGGAAAGCGATAGATTTTCTTTCTTTGCCATGGGGTGCTTTACATTCACAAGAAGAACTGTTTCAAGGCTGAAAAGTTCTTTATAAGCCAGCCATTTTTTATCTTCAACTTCAATCTTCAAGGCAAATGCAATGTCTATAGTATTGTTAAATAAGCCTCTCAGCGAATCATTGCTGCTGCCTCGTAGCAGGGTAATGTCGATTTCCGGGTATTTTTCATGAAAGTGTTCAAATAAATTGAGAATGCGTTCATCTATCCTGTCAGCGCCGGAAAGAGCTATGCGAAGCGTCCCGTCTTTTCCTTCGGAGATATTTGTTGCCTTCTGAAGAATGCTCTCATATTGCTCCAATAAATTCTTCATTCCTTCGTACATAACCTTGCCCGCCGGCGTCAGATAAGTGTCCTTTCGCTTATTACTGCGGGCAAACAGCTCTATCCCCCATTCCTGTTCAAGCGAGGAAATGTTATAGCTAAAGGCCGGCTGGGAAATAAAAAGTTCATTGGCGCTTTGCGTGAAATTCAGGCATCTTGCCGCGGTTAAAAAGCAACGAATTTGCATCGAATTCATATTGCCACCTCGTGTAAAGGAACCCGAAAGATCCACTTCCTTGTATTATTGTAGTTATTAAAGCCCCTCTCCAAGGGCTGTGCCCACTTAATTTGCGCTGCAGATTGGTTACGCCGTCGCCTCATATGTTTGTGATTATTTACAGTTTTGGAATTCAATCCCGTACGTTTTTATTGATTATAACACTCCACCGGCAAAGTGTCAAAGTTTACAGTTTTTCATTACCGTATTAAACTATGGCAGTTTTTTTAGTAGTATTCTTTTTGAGCGCAAAAAACTCTACCATAATATGCTTATTATAGGACTAAATTGACACAACTGCCAAATAAATGATATGATGACATAGCAAATTGTATTTAATCATATAAAGCGCTGAACTGTTCGTCGCCTGCAACTAAGGAAATCTCATCAGCTTCAATACCTGACAGCGATAATAATTAAAAATCGTAGGAATCAAAAATACGCAAATTAATCCTTTTTCCAGGTTTTCAGGAAGAAAGGTGGAAGTAATGAGAATTTGTGTTTGGACACTAGCGACCTGGATGTCGAAATATGATACCCGCACTTATATTTTAGATGGCAGTACGGAAATTCAGGGCTTCAGATTCTTTTATGACGAGCTTCCGCACATAGTGCCCGGCTATGCCTATATTGGCTATGCCTCGCAAATCTTCGATGATGAGAGCTGTGAAAATGCAGCTATCATCGTCCATGGGCATGATATGCTCATCATTTTCAATCAGCCGCTCGAGCTGGTTCTCAACGAGGTTCTGGCTGCCACTGATTACTATAATTCATGGGAGGCATCAATTATTGATGCCCTGCACACGGAAAATGGTATCGAGCGAATTGTCAAATTGTGCACCGAGGCCTTGCAATGCTTTGTCGGGGTTGCCGATCTGGATGGAACAATTTTTGCAATGGGAACTCCCTCCTCCTGCAATGCATCCGAGCTGGCCTGGAGACAAACGCAAAATGACGGAAAGGTTTCGCTGGAGCTGATGAGTGCTCCGGTACTCACTCCCGATGGTAATATTCAGACTGAATGGACGGACGAGCCGAAGCTTTACAGGACGGTGGGCGGACATGCTTATATCGGCTCCTACTTAAAGGCTGATAATGAAATTGTCGCGACATTTTACATACAGGAGGGCGAGCGAAAGCTGACTGTGGGCGACTGCAAATTAGCTGCCGTCGTGTGCGATGCGCTCAACAAGATTATCAGCTCTCATTCCAGCCTTAATCTGCGCTCGACGGCGTCAATTCTATCCGAGTTAATTCAGGGGCAGTTTGTAAGCGACGCCCATCTAATGCGATTTCGCAGCGATCAGGGGATGCATGCGCCGTTATCGGCAGTTGTCATCAGAAATATAAAATCTCCGGCCAATCGGGTGATGAAGCGCAGGCTGCTGGGGATGTTGAAGGAACTCACACTTCCCCATCGCTCATTGATTTATGTTGACGATATCGTGGTTGTCATATCTCAGGGGAACCTGCAGGCATTTCTTAACGATGTCAAAATGATGATTATTCCAAAATACTATTCAATCGGAATATCTATGCCGTTTACAGATTGGAACGCACTGCGGTCACGCTATCTTCAGGCGGTGTTCGCCCTTGAATGGAACAGCACGACGACCGGTATATTTTATGCTCGGGATTATGCCTTTCAGCATCTGATCAGGCGTATGGAGGAGCTTGGCAACGAGCTGGAGCAGGCCCTCGTTCATCCTGCATTGGATATACTCAGGCAGTACGATTCCGCCAATGATGCCGAGCTGTATAGGACCCTGCTGGTTTACCTTGCAAACGAAAGGAATTCTGTTAAAAGTGCCGCCGAGCTATATATTCACAGAAATTCGCTGACAAACAGAATTAAAAAAATTGAGGAGCTCGCCTCCCCGGGGCTTGATGACAGTATCGAGCGTTTGTATATACTTATTTCATACCTGCTTGACAATCTGGATAATCTCAATTACCTGAATAATAATACTGAGCGATATAAAAAAGACTCCCCGTAAAGCGGCATATTCTAGTTTAGGCTATTAACAGGTGACTGTGCATAGAGCACAGTCACCTGTTTGTTTTTTGGTTTTGGCATATGCACCCTGCAAGTTGAATTACATAAAAATTGAACTTATAATGTTAAATATATTATGAATTATTCACAAATATTGTCTTTTAAAGCTAGAAATCGGCCTTGGAAATCAAAAGGGGGAAAATTGTGATGGCAACACCAAAGGAAAACTTTCTGCGCCTGATGCGCAACGACAATCCCAAGTGGCTGGGCGACCCATGGGACTGCTACTGTCAGGGGCCAATAATGGGGCCAATCATTTTGGATGCAATTACAATGACACAGGGCAGGCCCAATCCTGGAGAAGGGATGGGGCGCGACCGCTGGGGTATTTTGTGGGATTGGCCCGCCGGGCAGCCGGGGGCAATTCCTGTGGCGGGCGAGGAAAACCTTGTCTTAAAAGACATCCACGAATGGCGTGAGAAGCTAAATTTTGATAATCTCCCGCCAGAGCAGGCCATTCCATGGGGGCTTGTAAGTAAGGTAAATCCGCCTTTTGACCGCGAAAACAAGCTGTTGATGGTCCCCTCTTTCATGGGTATGTTTGAGTTTGCGCATCTGGTGCTCGGTTTTGAACAGGCTTTGATTGATTTTTTGGACGAACCGGAGGAGATGTTTGCTATGCTCTCCGCCTATACGGACTGGAAGATAAGGACAATCGGCATGATTATTGACCACATGCAGCCCGACATCATCCATTCACAGGACGATTGGGGCGATAAGCGCCGCATCTTCCTCCCTCCCACGGTATGGAGAGAGCAGGTGAAGCCGCATTATGAGCGCTTTTACGGATACATAAAAAGCCGTGGGGTACTGATTCAGCACCACAGCGACTGTGTTAATGACGAGGTTGCCGAGGATATGGTTGATTTGGGGATAGACATGTGGCAGGGTGTGATCCCCCAGAATGATATAAGGGGCGTAATCGAGCGTACGGAAGGCAAGCTCTGTATCATGGGCGGCTTTGATATGCAGCTGATTGACTACCCCGAGACAAAAGACGAGGACATCAGGGCATATGTCCGAAAGATTATCGATACCTATATGCCGCTTGGTTCGTTTATTCCCACGGTTACAAACGTCACGCCTATCCATAAACATGTTGAGATTGCGGTACATGATGAGCTGAACCGTTACGGTGCGGAATATGCGGCGAAGCATTTTTAAGGCTTTCGGAGCGGCCCAATTGGAGGGGTGAGAAAATGAGCGAGGTTCTCCTCAGCGTACGGAGTGTCTGCAAGAACTTCGGCCCTACGGTGGCGCTCAGGAATGTAGATTTCACACTTCGCCGCGGTGAAGTGCATGGTCTCATTGGAGAAAACGGCTCCGGGAAATCAACACTCACATCTATTATTGCCGGAATCCGCAGGGCCGACAGCGGCGAAATGTTGAAGGAAGGCGTACCTTATAGCCCCAGGAGCGTTGTCGAAGCGCAAAACCGGGGCGTTGCAATGATTGTGCAGGAGATGGGCACCGCCCCGGATATTACTATCGCGGAGAATATCCTTCTCGGAAAGGAAAAGCGCTTTCGAAAAAATGGCCTGATTTCTAAAAAGGCCATGAATGCGGCAGCGGGTATAGCGCTTGAGAAAATTGGGGCAGGCAACATCTTCCCCGGGGCTCCGACATTCACATTAAATCTTGAGGAGCGCAAGCTGGTTGAACTGGCGAAGGCTTTGTGCGAGGAGCCGGATGTCCTGATCGTCGATGAGACCACGACCGCTTTGTCGCATGACGGGCGCGAGCTGCTGTATGCAGCCATTGATAAAATGCGCTTAGAGGAAAAGGGCGTAATTTTTATCTCTCATGACCTTGAAGAGCTGATGGGCGTTTGCACGATTATGACGGTTCTCAGGGACGGAAATATCATCGGAACACTGACTAGGGATGAGTTTGACGAGGCGACGATTAAGGCCATGATGGTCGGGCGGGAGCTTACCGGCGATTATTATCGCAATGACTATAACAGCGATGTAGGAGCAGAGGTCGTTTTGAGGGCGACACATCTTACCGGTGCTGAAATGGTTGAGAACGTGAGCTTCGAGCTGCATCGGGGCGAGATACTGGGGTTTGGAGGGCTGGCAAGCGGCGGCATACATGAGCTCGGCCGGCTGCTGTTTGGTATAGACTGTGCCATTGTAGGCTCCGTTGTTCTCGCTGACGGCACACAGATTAAAGATGCGAGCACCGCAGTAAAAAACCACATGGGCTATGTATCAAAAAACCGTGATGAAGAGGCAATTATGCTGCATACATCCATTAGGAATAATGTTGCCCTTCCCTCCATGTCAAGGCTCGCCAAAGGCGGACTTATTCTGTCCGGAAAGGAAAAGGCCCTTACAGCACAGGCCATTTCCTCGCTTGAGGTCAAGTGCCAGTCCATGGAACAGCTGACTTGTCATCTCTCAGGCGGGAACAAGCAGAAGGTGGTGTTCGGCAAGTGGCTTGGCAACGATTCGCGGATTCTGATTCTGGATTGCCCTACGCGCGGAGTGGATGTAGGAGTAAAGCAGTCGATGTACCGGCTGATGTATGACCTGAGATGCCGCGGCTGTTCGATTGTCCTGATAAGCGAGGAGCTGCCGGAGCTGATAGGGATGAGCGACCGTCTTTATATTCTAAAAAACGGAAAGATTAACGGTGAATTTGCCCGCACGCCGGAGCTTGCTGAGCATGATGTTATTCACGCAATGATTTGAGGAGGAATAAAAGTGGCAAGCAAAAAACGATATCTGTCAGGCCTCCTGCCCGTTGTCGGACTGCTAGCCGTATTTGCAGTGTTCTCGGTCGCCGGAGGATCACGGTTTTTTGGCGCCAGAAATTTGACGCTGATTGTTAATCAGTCTTTTACAGTTATGGTTGTGGCCATTGGCGCCACAATGATTCACGCACACGGCGGAATAGACTTCTCTGTAGGCGCTGTTCTAGCACTGTCCGAACTGGTTGCCGCAATGGTCTATAAGAAAACGGGCGCACCCATTTTTCTTATCATTATGACAGTGGTCGTGGCAGTGGTCTGCGGGTTAATTACGGGCTTAATTACCGTAAAGCTG
>JAAYOL010000124.1 GCA_012520395.1 Clostridiales bacterium | reverse complement strand
CAGAGCCTCCCGGTCCGGCTTAAGTCCCTTTAAAGAAAGGCAGAGGTAGGCGTTCTTTCTCGATATTACGATAAGGGACATAATCATCGCGCTTGCCTGGCCGATTACGGTTGCCAGAGAGGCGCCGGCAACGCCGAGACTCGGAGCGCCGAGGTTGCCGTAGATAAGAACCCAGTTAAAAAACACGTTGACGACATTCGACATCATATTATATATGAGGGCTGCGCGTGAATTGCCCACGCCGCGGAGTACAGCCGTTACCGTCGATGACAGGCTCACAGTTATGAAACCGGCCGCCTGTATCTTGAGATATTTTGTGGCCTCAAGGAGGACCAGGCCATCTTCCGCGCCCATAAACTTTATGATGGGGCCGGCAAAAATATAAAAAAGCGTCGAAACAAAAATAGCAATAAAGAGGTTAAGTAAAATCGCCTGCCTTAGTATGTTGTTGGCCCTCTCCCTGTCACCTGCCCCCTTAAATCTTGCAACCATAGCCGTTGCACCCACATTTATTGACATGACGGTGGAGATGAGTAAAAATCTTGGCTGTGTTGAAAGGCCCACCGCGCTGATTGCCCAGGTTCCCAGCCGGCCTACCATCATCTGGTCGGCCATTGAAGCGGCATGGTTTAAAAACAGCTCAAGCATGGCAGGCCATGCGATTATTCCGATGTCACGGTACAGTCCCCTTGAGGTAACCCCGCTCGGAAGGGTCTTGCTCTTCCTCCACTTTCTTATGTCGGTGTCCAGCCTTTCACCCGGGGAGAGGCTGTCGAGCGAAAGCCTTGGCGGGGTCTTTATTTTTTCCTCTATATGTATCTCACTCTTGCAGTCCATAAATCCCCCTTTCAGGGCCTTCTCTGGCATGGACCCAGGCACTATATATTATGATGTTAACTAAGTATTGGCTGATTGTTAATCTTATTCTAATTGTCCTCAAAAGTCAAGGCTGGGAGTGTTGACAAAGCACGCGGCTAATGATAATATTAAGTCTCGAAAATGCCGCTGTGGCGGAACAGGCAGACGCCCGGGATTTAAAATCCCGTGATGTATTACATCGTACCGGTTCGATCCCGGTCAGCGGCACCATAAGCAGCAGGCGGACAATCCTGTAGAGGCTGTCCGCCTGTTTGCCAGACAATCAGGCTGCTTTTCTTATATTAGCAGCTACATTTCTTTCTCTACTCGCTGTCGACTTTTGCTATATGTTCTACAAGCTTGAGGAGCATACAAGAATATCCATACTCGTTGTCATACCAGGCAAGGACCTTTACGAAGGTGTCGGTGAGCGCTATTCCGGCGGTTGCGTCGAATATGGAGCCTCTCGGGTCATTGATAAAATCGGAGGACACAAGCGCCTCCTCCGTATAGCCCAGGATACCCTTGAGCTCGCCCTCGCTCGCCTTCTTCATGGCCTCGCAGATTTCCTTGTAGGTGGCCGGCTTTTTGAGGTTTACCGTTAGGTCCACCACCGACACATCAAGAGTGGGAACGCGCAGAGACATGCCCGTAAGCCTGCCGCTGAGCTCGGGTATTACCTTGCCGACAGCCTTAGCCGCGCCCGTGGACGAAGGGATTATGTTTGCCGAGGCCGCTCTGCCGCCCCGCCAGTCCTTTCGCGAGGTGCCGTCTACGGTTTTCTGGGTTGCCGTTACGGAATGAACCGTGGTCATCAGCCCTTCAGAAATCCCGAAACTGTCGTTTAAAACCTTGGCAATGGGAGCAAGGCAGTTTGTTGTGCAGGAGGCGTTTGATATCACCTTCATGTCGGATGTATACATATTGTGATTGACGCCCATTACAAACATCGGCGCGTCGGACGGAGCGGATATAATAACCTTTTTTGCACCGTGCTTGAAATGACCCTCGCAGTCCTGAACCTTTGTGAACCTTCCTGTGGATTCCAGTATATACTCAGCCCCCACCTCGTCCCAGGGGATGTCCGCGGGGTCTTTCACCTTGAATGTACGAATCCTCTTTCCGTTAACGATAAGGCATTCCTTCCCATGGCTGACCTCTCCGGTAAATGTGCCGTGCATTGTGTCGTATTTAAACAGATATGCCATATACTCGGGGTCTGAGGTGCCGTTAATCCCTACAAACTCTATGTTCTCGTTATCTATTCCTGCGCGCAGAATAAGCCTGCCAATCCTTCCAAAACCGTTGATGCCTACTTTGATGCTCATTTTTGACCTCCAAAAAATAGTGAATAATCTAATATTATCATTCTACCCCTTTATTAATAAAATTTCAATAGTATGTAATTAATACAAAAAATATAACGTTTTTGTGTACGGCGCCTATTCCAGAATATTTATATGATATTAAACGAAGCATATATGTGGTAATTATTTACACTAGCATTGTGCTTTGGTGATGAGAGGTTTTTCATGTCAGATTTTTTAAATAATTTTCTCAGTCTTTTGTCCCAGTTTTCCGAAGCTACCGT
>JAAYOL010000123.1 GCA_012520395.1 Clostridiales bacterium | reverse complement strand
TTTAATTTTCCTCCCTGAATTTGATGTATTTTGTGTTTACTCCTAAGATTTTTATCGGTATTCCGCCGCCCTCGTAAAATTTTGAAAAGAACTCGACAAACTGCAATCTGTTTGTATGAACATAGGCGCCCAATAGATTTATAGCCATGTTTAATGTGTGCCCGACAACAAACACAACAGTCAGAAGAATGCCCTTTACAAAAGGATTCTGCGGCATTGAACCCATAAGATTTATAACGCTTGCTATGCTGCCCGTAGCAAGCCCCAGGGCCAGCAGGCGGGAATAGGACAGAATATCGCTTATATACCCCGTGGCAATATTATAAAGACCGTAAGCGCCTGCGCCTAAACGGGCAAATATATTTTTAGAATTCCTGCCCCCGGTGAGAATCACTAAGACTAAACCTGAAAGAGCCATGTATTTGCCAACCTCTGTGATAGCAGGCGGTATCGGAACTAAAACCTGAGCCGCCAGAGGGGCTGCGCCTAACACCAAAAGGTAGGTGGGAACAGTGTCAAGAACGGCATCCAGCTTTTTCCCCTCTTTCCAGAGCTTATAGAAGTTGACGGCAACGCCGGCAAACAGGTGGACTATTCCAAAAGCAAAGGCGGCCAGCAGGAACTTCATGGGGTCGGTGATAGGCTCGAACCATATGGCAAGGTTCGGCGCTGGCTTACCCAGAAACTGAGTGTAAATAATATTTACGATATCACCGAACCAGCTGCCAAACATTGCGCCCCAGAAAACCGTTGAAATACCACAATAAAAGAACATTTTAAGAGTCTTGCGCATTTTGGCTTCAAGGTTTAACTTTTTGAGCGCCAGAGCGGTTCCGATTGTCATGACAAGTCCATAGCCCGCATCCGATAACATAATTCCAAAAAAGAAGTAGTAAAAAAACGCCATAACACCGCTGGGGTCCACGTCCTGCTTGTCAGGCATGGCGTACATCTCGGTTATCCCCTCCATGGGAGAGGCAAAGGCGTTGTTTTCCAGCAGCACGGGGACATCCTCGTCAGGCTCGGGATAGGATATGCTGACTGCGGCATTAAATTTTTCCTCAATCTCGCTTACATATTTTTGTGCGAACTTCTCGGGTATATATCCGGTTATCAAAAAGGTGTTTTTTGAGTTGCCCACCTTGTTGAGAGCTTCGTATTTATCTCTGCGCAGTATAAAGTAGTCTACCATGAACTCAATCTGACGCCTGTACTGGGCAAAGGACTTGATTCTTTCTATGCTTTTTTCAATTTCTTCCTCAAGCCTTGAAATGTCGTTGGCATATTCCTGATATCTGTCAGAGGGCTTTTGCCCTGCGGCATCCGAGGGCTGCACAAATCCCATTTGCCGCAGCGCCTCATAAACCTCCTGCTCTATGCTCTTATGACATAATACGGCCACACAGCTTTGCTGCTTAAATGAGGAAATGATCTCTGTATGGAGCATATCAAGCTGAGGATTTATATTTGCAATCTCTGTCAAGATATCCTCAACAGTTCTTTCGCCGGGGAGAACCCCGATAAAGCAACGGGTATGGCTTGTCCCCTTGAAGGCCATGGAAATATCTAGGTCGAGCCATATTTCAAGTGAGTCCTGCATCGCCTTTAGCCTCGCTATAGAAGCGCGGTTTTCGGCTATTGATTTGCTTTCCGTAATCAAATCATAGCAGACTTTCATATATTCATTCCTGTTTTCCAGCAGAGCATCGAATTCGCCGTCCAGAAGCACTCTCCTGCCATTAAATGAAGCCAGTAATGACCTTTTTTCGGGCGCGTAATCCTCTAAAATCTCCCTCGCCTGCTGGGCAATGCCCATGTTTTTCTCAAAGTTAGAAACAGAGGCGGCGGTGTTAATTTTTACAAGCCGCGGGTCGGTGCAATCGGAAAACTCCATTATCTCCTTGCTCTGTATATACTCCAACAGGGCTTTGCGCCGCTGCAAAAGTGCAATTATTTCAATTTTGCACATCGTCATTTTTGCCACGCACGGTCACCTCCCGACTTTAATTCAGGGCCTATGACAAAATAGCAGCAGTCACAATTTCTATCGCCCTTTGCTTTTGCGCCCTCGTCTTTTCCTTTATATTGGAAACCTCTTTTTGTGTTATCTCAGCCTTGGTATCAAAAATTTCCTTTATCCTTTGCTCATTTTCCCGAGTCATGGCGCCGATGATTTCCCTTGCCCGGGCCTTGCTATCTTCAATCAGCTGCCTTGCCCTGTCCTCGGCCTCAGCAATAATCTGGTCTGCCCTTTCATTGGCAATGCGTATGTTTTCCTCTGCACTGCTTTCGGCATCAAGAATCTTATCTATATCTTGTGAAATCATTGCCTACCACTCCCCTTTATTTAACATAAATTAATATACTTAATATATACTATACAATTACCATTATATTGTCAATAATTATGATTAATTGTACTATTTTCACAAATACCATTATAATACTGCCATTTTATTGTCAGATTATCCATCTGGTCTTAACAGTCTAAAAAAACAGGTCGTTTTCTGGGTTTTTTTGTGTTATTATAGAAAAGATGTTTTATCAAAAAAGGTGCAAATTTCTTGCCTTATAAGCGAAAGGAATTATCGCATATCATGGACAAAATACGGGCAAATCTCTATGATCTCATTGCCTGCATCTCCAAGGCACAAGATCTCGTATCAACAAAGCTTTCAAACCATCAGCCGCAGGTTGCATATCTTTCATTTCGTCTGGCGGAGCATATCGGACTTCCGACGGAGATGCGCAATGATATTTTTTTTGCCGCATTGATTCACGACATCGGGGCGCTCTCAAGCAGGGAGAGGCTTGAGCTGGTAGAACTAGAACCAATAAATGCAAACAATCATGGTTTTAGGGGGGCTAAGCTGTTAGAAGGCTTCAAGCCCCTGCAGAACGCTGCCGGTATTATTAAATATCACCATCTTCCGTGGAACGACGGAGGGGGAAGCAGCTATATGGGGGAGCAGGTCTCTCTTGCAAGCCACATCGTTCACTTAGCCGACCGAACCTGTGCACTAGTATCTCCCAAGCGCAATATAATCACCCAGCTTCCGGATATTATTTCAGTAATTCGCAGACTGGCAAATTCGGTGTTTAAGCCGGATTTGGTTGAGGCCCTGTCTGATTTAAGCGCGAAAGAATATATATGGTTGGATTTGATTTCCAGCGATCCGGGGAAAAGGATTTTGGACACGGGAATGTTCAATACGATGACACTGGAAATTGACGATCTTGTGGACCTCGCCTCGATATTCTCGCATATAATAGACTTCAGAAGCCGATTTACCGCACGCCATTCCGCCGGCGTAGCCAAGACGGCAGAGAAGCTCGCGAAGTTGGTTGGGTTTTCTCCCTATGAGTGCAAGATGATGCTTATTGCCGGCTATCTGCACGATTTGGGCAAAATCGCAATTAGTGACGAAATTTTGGAAAAGCCCTCAAAGCTCAATGAGGATGAGTATAATGTAATGCGGGCACACTCATATTATACCTATTACCTGCTCAATCCCTTGAGACAGTTGAGAACAATTGCCAAATGGGCATCCTCCCACCATGAGAAGCTCGACGGCACGGGCTATCCATTCCATATTTCCGGCGACAGTCTTTCATTGGGCTCCCGGATTATGGCGGTTGCGGATGTCTTTACCGCCATAACGGAAAACCGCCCATACCGTCAGGGCATGGACTATGAGAGCACAAAAAAAATACTCCGCGATATGGTCGTAAGCAACGCGCTTGATAAGGATGTTGTGGACCTGCTGATTGACAATTTCCACGAAATCAACAGTATCCGCGAAAAATCCCAGATTGAGGCGGCTAGGCAGTATGAGGATTTCTTGCGCAGCTGCGGCTGAGCTTGTGTAATGCGTGTAAAAGTTATAAGCCAATGAGCATAAGGCGCTCTACGATTCTGATATGCTCCCCTTAAAGCAGGCAGTGGAAAACAAAACCACTGAAACAGAGAGGGGAGCATTTTTGTGTAAAAAAAGCCCGGAGTGTTCGCCGGTATTCTAAAGTGCCGATGTATTGCCGACATAATCATAAGTAAGATAAGTTGCCCTAGGCTATAGTCACTGTTATGACTCAGACTATTAGAAAAGCTATCAGCTCATGCATTTGGGAGGCTCTACCGCCAGCAGGGCGAGCGTATCCCCCAATTGTGTAAACAGCAGGCCCAGAAATGCTATCTCCTCAGCTGTTTTGTCTTTAGCAATCGTCAGGGCAAGCGCTGTTACAAAGGTCGCCCATTCGCAGGACCGCATCTAACCACCCCAATCTTATACTGTTTGTTGCGAGCAATATAAAATATGCTGCTGCCTTAATTAGTGTGCGCTAAAAAAGGCAGCGCCCTTTTTAGGGTGTTCACACGGGGATTTATGAAACCTTGTCGACAACAGTCTCAAAGCATCCGATTATCTAAAAATATCAATTAGCAGTGGAAAATAGCCGTTATCTCCGTATGTCCGAGGAATGAGAACTCTCATTTCCTTTTCATTTTCATCCCAATAATCCCATACAGATGAATCCCACCGCTGACCTTTTGCGCCATTGGTTAGACCGTGCGCTCACCGGACGCACGCATAAAAGGAAGCAAAAGGGTGTTCCTCTTACTTCCTTTTACTACATTTCCGAAAATTCTTATGGCATTTGAAAAAGCCTATTCCGTTAGCCCTGCATATGTTTCATATACCCGGACAGCTACAATCACAGCCTGCTCGCGAGTAGAAGTGTCTTTGGGTGCGAATCTATTGTTGCCCACCCCGTTAATAAAGCCGTTTTTTGTCATAAATTTTACATTGTCTATAAAGTACGATTCTATTTCTTTTTCATCGCTAAAGGTTAGTGCACCTTCTGTTGACATATCTGCATCAGGCTTAATGGCTGTCACAGCACGGTAGAGCATGGCCGCCATCTGCTCGCGGTTGATTAGCACCTGCGGCGCAAATTTGTTGTTGCCGATTCCATTGACAATGCCTAATTGATATGCTTTCAGTATTTCCACATTGCTTGTGTCCGTAAAGGTTGAAGAAGGAGCCGCCGTAGCTTTTTTTCCTGTATACAGCTCATATAGCTTAACTGCGACCTCCGCGAATTCCTCTCTGGTGATGGAGCCACTCATATTGTCCCTGATTTTGTCCGTAATAAGGCCATACTGGGCAGCTTTATCAAGGCCGTCCTTTGCCCAATCGGACGCCCCGCGGTATTCGGCGGGATTACCTAAGGTTACCATGTTTGAAAAGCCGGATATGGCCTCTTTATCGATAAAGCTATTCACATAACCCCATGGTGAGTAGAAACATGCTCGGAAGTCATATACCTCTGCCTTTAAATTGATACCCCCATTTGCATCTTCCTCTTCATATGGGTAATAGGCGAAAGCGTTGCCCTCTAAAAGATCGTCAAGTGACATTTCTGTAATATCATAGAGGGAAGGGCCCTGGTTCCAGTCATAATTTCCATACCTAGATTCGAATCTTATTCTTATCGGAGAGCAGTTTGTACCTGAATAGTATCCCGGGTTATCATTTAAATTTTTGTTAATTGCCTGAACACTCTCAGGTACATCCATCGTAATGGCAAAGTAAGGCCAGTTGTTTTGGTCATACTTCAATTCCACAGTCAGATTTTCAGGAGCATCCAGAATAAAGGGGGTAGAATTTGCCGCTAAGGTGCTGAGGGGCATGATTCCTATAAATAAGAACAAGACCAATGTAAATGTCAAAACTCTAGACTTCACAATCCTATACCTCCAAATTTAAATTTTTAAAGATGATATCTGCTGCTGGGGGCAGTTACGGTAATTGTATGTGTCTCACTCATATACACAAGGCAACTCTCCTATCGGTTCCATGTGGCTTTTTAACAGCCCTCCTATTTCTGATAATCAAAGGCTACAAAATTGTCGTCACTGCCATATCCAAAATTCATCATACAGCCGTCCTTAAAAGCGAGAAAATCGATTTGGTCGCTTGCCAAATCAGGCGCTGAATCAAAGGTGAAGCCTGCCACAGTTAATTCTCCAACATAGCTTTTTATCGTTTCAGCACTTTCCACTGTCATCTCGAAATGTATAATACCATCTTCCCTCAGTATTTTGCTGATATGCCCCTTAA
>JAAYOL010000122.1 GCA_012520395.1 Clostridiales bacterium | reverse complement strand
GGGCATATGCCCCCGGTGTAGTTCAGGTAGCATTCTCCGCACTGGCCGCAGTCGAATTCCAGAGGAGTAACGCCCTGGAAGCCCGGCAGCGGGTAGGTGTCGCAGCATGCAAAGACCTTTTTGTCCTCCAGATATGCCGCTACGGTCTGTACGCCGACGCCGCAGGAAAAGACCAGTATGGTGTCTGCTTCCTCGATTTGATTTGCAAACTTTTTCAGCTGAAGGCGCAGGTGATCAGGATTGCATATGTAATCTCTGGTGATGATTTTCGTCACATTTCCGGCGGCCGACAGCTCCTTTTGAAGCTCCACAGCTTCCTGCTCCGGGAAATAGACCTCCTTGCAGCCGTGACAGTTTATTATCAAGGTCTTCCCTTTTGCCAGAGCTTCAATCGTATCTTTTGATTTCAGTTGGGTAATAAGCATTTATTTACCCTCCCTTATAGCTTGTTTTCCGATTTTTATCATCGTGACAATGGGGATTTTTGAAGAGCAAATGGTCTGGCAGCACCCGCATTCGATGCAATCCATGACATTAAAGTCCTTGAAGCCCTGCCAGTTCTTCATTCCGGCAAATTTGGTGAAGTACAAGGGCTTTAGCTCCATCGGGCAGACGTCGACGCAACGGCCGCATTTGATGCAGTTTTCCGGTTCCGTGACAACTGTCTCAACGGCAATAATTCCGTTGGACGCTTTGAGGACCGGCACGTTCAGGTCCTTGAGCTCAAAGCCCATCTGCGGTCCGCCCATTTTAATCGTTACATCATCGCCTATGACGCCGCCGCAATAGTCAACAATTTCCTTCACGGAGGTGCCGATTTTAACTATGTAGTTGCCCGGATTCTTTATTCTCTCACCGGTCACCGTCACAACGCGGTCAATTAATGGCTGTCCCTTTTGAATTGCATCGGAGATGGCTTTGGCAGTGCTGACGTTGCTGACGACAGCCCCGACATCCGCAGGCAGACCGCCCGAGGGTACGGCGCGCCCCAGAACGCGCTTAATGAGCATCTTCTCAGCGCCCTGCGGGTACTTGGTCTTTGCAACAACAACCTCTATATTATCTATATCGGCAGTTTTCGACCGAAGCACTTCAACCGCATCAGGCTTATTGTCTTCAACAGCGATAATGCCCTTTGCAGCGCCGGTGGCTTTAAGCATAGCCTTGACTCCATAAATGATGTCGTCTGCAAACTCAAGCATGACGCGGTGGTCCGCAGTCAGGAGCGGCTCGCACTCGCAGCCGTTGAGCAATACGGTATCGACCGGCTTCGGCGGCTTGAGTTTGACGGAGGTGGGGAAGCCGGCCCCGCCCATGCCGACGATGCCCGCTTCACGGACAATGTTGACTATATCGTCCGGTGTGAGGCTATCTAAATCCCCGGCGGGCCTTACGGACTCATGCATTGTGTTCTTTCCGTCGGATTCGATGACGACGGACATGACCATCGCCCCGGTAATCGGGTGCAGCCGTGGCTCAACAGCCGTGACCGTACCGCTGACGCTTGAGTGTATCGCACTGCTTATAAAGCCCTTTGCCTCGCCAATTTTCTGGCCGACCTTAACCTGATCGCCCGCTGCCACAATCGGCTCTGCCGGCGCGCCGGCGTGTTGCGACATGGGTATGACAACGCTCTTCGGTTCAGGGAAGTTCACCAGTGCCAGATGCTCGCTAAACTCCTTGTTCTCCGTCGGATGGATTCCGCCGTAGTAGCCTTCAAACCTCTGCTCACGGATGGACTTGACATACTGACTTACAAATTTGTGGCTTACCTTTGAAAAATCCCGGGTTTGGACCTGCTGGTTGAGCAAATCAGCAAGCAGCCCTTGCTTCTTTAGCTTCTGATATATTTTTTCCCAAGCGCAGTCCTTATTCTTATCCACTTCGCACTTGCCGTTTTTTGCGCCGCCGCACTGCCCGTTAATAAGACTCTTAGCACAGTCGACGATGGGACAGATGCCACCGGTCAGGTTTAAGTAGCACTGAGCGCAGGCCTCACAGCGCAAGGCAGTTAAGGCCATTGCGTGATGTCCCCTGTAAGCAATAGAATCGCTCGCGGCGTACACAGGCTTTTCAACCAGGTCTGCAACCGTTTGAATGCCTAAACCGCAGGAAATGACAAATACGTTCTCCGCTTCAGCAGGCAGCTCCGACTCGAGCTTCTTAGCCGTCAAGGTTTTGTTGCACAAAAAATCCGTTTTCGCACAGCCAAGGACAGCCTTGCCCTGCTCAGCCACAATTTGCTCAAACTTAGCACATTCCGGCTCCTCGGCTATCTCGAATTCTTTGAAGCACTTGTTGCAGGAAACGACAAAAAGCTTGTCCTTATCCTCCAGGACGCTCAGCAGCTCTTCTTTCCTTTTCAACTTATACTTGGTGTAATCCTCCAATTCCATTCTCCCCCCTAAGCTTAATTACAGTAGACTAATTGGATGTTTTAAATCTATGGAAATTCCGGTCGAAAATCCAAGAATACCTTAAAATATGCGCACAGATAGTTTTATCATAGAACACAATGATTTTCTAGTCATATTTAACGGTTATTATGAAGAAATTTTTAAATATGTGCAAAAGGAACAAAGATCAATAACATATGTAAAAAATATATAGCATTTACATATTAATTATGGTAGAATATGTTGTAAAGTACATTATCATTGAAAAATGCTGTGGAGCCCGTAAAGTCGCGAGTTTATCATATTGGGAAACTCAGTCAGAAAAAGCAATTGCAGATTTTTTGTGTTACCCCCAGTCCTATAAGTTAAAATTTATGTTGAAATTTTTTCTTGTTGTGCTATAATCACAATGCCTGCGGGTGTAGTTCAATGGCAGAACATCAGCTTCCCAAGCTGAATACGTGGGTTCGATTCCCATCACCCGCTCCACAGAGTTAAAAGTCCGCAAACCGTTGAAGCTCAGCGTTTGCGGACTTTCTCTTTCCAGATGTTTTTGATGAGCTTAGACGTTAATAGACGGCGGATACTACCTCCGGCTTATATATACAGCACTTTTATGTCATAATTCTGACGACATTATAGATCATAGTTGTGAGCCTGCGCCAGCATCATATCCTTGACCTTCATCAGCCTTGTGGTTGTGCTGCGCTCATTTTCGTCCAGCTTCATTGTTATATATCTGATTGTTTCCTGGTATTGCGGAATCATTACATACTCCAGGGCATTGACACGGCGACGTGTTTTTTCTATTTCTGCGGCCATAAGCTGGCATGATTTTTCCACCTCGGCAAGCCTTAGCATTTGAGAAAAAACATCCGACAGCGCCCTTACGGCGTCATCAAGATCGCTGGAGGTAAAGGCATAGCCATAGGAGTATATGTCGTTTTCATCATTTGTTTTCAGCCTTGTATTGAAAACAGGAATCTGCACACTCATTACATTTTGCGTACCGACTTCAAGCTGCAGCTCTTGCTTTGGCAGCATCAAAGCGACATCCAGAATCTCCTTCTGTATTACACTCCGGGCAATTGCCATGTGATTATTCGCCTGTGAAAGCGCCTGCTCAACCTCTCTTCTCAATGCCTTATTTTCACGCACGAGCTCTAAAAAACGGCGCATAAGCTCATCGCGCTTATCCTTTAGCAGCTTGTGCCCACGCCTTGCAGTAGCCAGCTTTCTTTTCAGATTTGTAAGCTCCATCCTGGTTGGGTTTACGTTCATGGTTGCCATTCTATCACCTCGCTATTGCCCGTTAAAGCTCATTGTTTATCGTAATATTTATCTAAGAATTTATCGCTTATTCTTCTCAGTTCGGAGCGTGGGAGTATCCTGAGCAGCTCCCAGCCTAAATCCAGGGTTTCCTCTATGCTCCTGTTGGTTTCATAGCCCTGGGATACGTATCTGCTTTCGAACTCATCGGAAAATTTAGCGTAGAGCTTATCTATGTCGGTCAGGGCTGACTCACCCAGGATAACCATGAGCTCCTTGGCGTCCTTACCTCTGGCATAGGCGGAAAAGAGCTGGTTCATAGTGTCGGAATGATCTTCCCTGGTCTTTCCCTCTCCTATACCCTTGTCCTTCAACCTCGACAGAGAGGGCAGAACATCTATGGGCGGTGTCACACCCTTGCGGAATAGCTCTCGGCTGAGGATAATCTGACCCTCGGTTATATAGCCCGTAAGGTCGGGGATGGGATGAGTTTTATCATCCTCGGGCATGGAAAGGATAGGAATAAGTGTAATGCTGCCTTTTTTGCCCCTCTGCCTGCCCGCCCTTTCATAGATAGTGGCAAGGTCGGTATACATATAGCCGGGATAGCCCCTTCTTCCGGGCACCTCCTTGCGGGCAGCCGAAACCTCTCGCAGAGCGTCGGCATAGTTGGTAATGTCGGTAAGGATAACAAGCACGTGCATATCCTTTTCAAAAGCTAAATACTCGGCGGCAGTCAGAGCCATTTTAGGAGTAGCTAAGCGCTCAATGGCCGGGTCATTTGCGAGATTTATAAAGAGTACCGTCCTGTCAATGGCGCCGGTTTTTCTAAAGCTTTCAACAAAGAAGTTTGACTCCTCAAAGGTTATGCCCATGGCGGCGAACACAACGGCAAACTGCTCCTGTGTGCCCCGAACCCTTGCCTGCCTTGCTATCTGCGCCGCGAGATTTGCGTGAGGCAAGCCGCTTGCGGAAAACAGGGGCAGCTTCTGTCCTCGTACCAGAGTGTTAAGACCGTCAATTGCAGATATGCCTGTCTGTATAAATTCCTGGGGGTAATTCCGAGCAACGGGGTTCATAGGCAGGCCGTTTACATCCATTCTTTTTTCGGGGATAATCTCGGGCCCGTTGTCAATTGCCCTGCCCAGACCGTCAAAAACACGGCCCAGCATATCCTCTGACACGCCTAGCTCCATCTGGCGTCCTAAAAAGCGGATTTTGCTGTTTGAGAGGTTTATTCCCGTGGAGCTCTCAAAAAGCTGTACCAGTGCGTTGGTACCGTCTATTTCAAGCACCCTGCAACGGCGCTTCTCACCGTTTTGCAGCTCGATTTCGCCAAGCTCGTTGAAGGTAACGCCCTGAACATCACGCACAAGCATTAAAGGACCGGCAACCTCTTTTATTGTCCTGTACTCTATAGGCATTAAAAGTCCTCCTTCTGGATAGTGTCCTGCATCTCGTTTTTCAGAGCTGTCACTATTTTTTCATATTCCGTGGTGATATCCTCTTCGGGTGTATATTTAAATCTTCCAATCCTCTCCCTTACCGCAAGGGAGGAAATCTTTTCAATATCTCCGCCTATCGCCATTACTTTGAGAGCCTCGTCATAAAATGCCAAAATCAGCTTCATCATCAGATGCTGTTTTTTCAGGCTTGTATAGGTGTCAACCTCATGGAAAGCAAGCTGATGTAAGAAGTCCTCACGAATCGAGCGGGCAGTCTCCATTTTAAGCCTGTCGCCCGCAGATAAGGCGTCCATTCCCACAAGCTTTACTATCTCGTCAAGCTCTGCCTCGTCCTGCAAAAGCCGCATCATCCTTTGACGAAGCTCTATCCAGTCCTCAGAAACATTCTGAGTAAACCAGTCGCTCAATATATCCAAGTAAAGTGAGTAGCTTGTAAGCCAGTTAATAGCGGGGAAATGGCGCTTATAGGCAAGCTGTGCATCAAGGCCCCAGAAAACCTTGACTATTCGCAAAGTTGCCTGTGAAACCGGCTCGGATATATCGCCTCCCGGAGGGGAAACCGCTCCAATCGCCGACAGGGAGCCCTCACGCTTGTCGCTGCCCAGTGATATGACCCGGCCCGCTCTCTCGTAAAACTGCGCAAGTCTGCTGCCCAGGTAGGCGGGGTATCCCTCCTCGCCGGGCATTTCCTCCAGCCTTCCCGACATTTCACGTAGCGCCTCTGCCCAACGGGAGGTTGAATCGGCCATAAGTGCCACGGAGTAGCCCATATCCCTGAAGTATTCCGCTATGGTTATGCCCGTGTAGATAGAGGCCTCGCGCGCTGCCACCGGCATGTCGGAAGTATTGGCTATAAGCACGGTCCTCTCCATGAGCGACTTGCCTGTGTTAGGGTCAATAAGCTCGGGAAACTCATTGAGAACGTCGGTCATTTCATTGCCGCGCTCACCACAGCCTATATATACGACAATATCTGCCTCGGCCCATTTTGCCAGCTGGTGCTGGGTAACGGTCTTTCCGCTGCCAAAGGGGCCGGGAATGGCCGCCACACCGCCCTTTGCAAGAGGGAAAAGGCAATCTACTACTCTTTGTCCTGTAATAAGAGGCTTGTCGGGGGAGAGCTTTTGCGCGTAAGGTCTGCCCTTTCGGACAGGCCATTTTTGCATTAGCTTTATCTCCGCCTCGCCCTCATCTGTCAAAAGGATTGCAACCGTATCAACCACGGTGAACTCGCCCTTTTGGATATGCTTAATTTTTCCCATCATATCGGGAGGGACCATGATTTTATGAACCACGACATCGGTTTCCTGCACCGTGCCGATAACATCTCCGCCCACAACCTCGGCCCCCGGGGCCACACAGGGCTCAAAGCTCCACTTAGACTCCCTGTTCAAGGGGACAACCTCTATCCCCCTTGCAAGGTTGTTGCCTGCTTTTTTCATTATCTCATCAAGGGGACGCTGAATCCCGTCAAATATACTTCCTATAAGACCGGGACCGAGCTCAACACTCATGGGCTCTCCGGTTGTCTCCACAGGCTCGCCGGGTCCCAGGCCCGAGGTTTCCTCATACACCTGAATAGATGCCTGGTCCCCGTGCATTTCTATAATTTCGCCTATAAGCCTTTGGTTACTTACACGCACGACATCGAACATACTGGCGTGATTCATGCCCTCTGCAATGACCAACGGCCCCGAAACCTTTAAAATTGTACCCTTACTCATAAAGCTCCCTTCCCCGGCAAAAGCTGCCGAAAACCCTTCGCCGCAATGCCTGTTAATTAATAATATCTGATCCCACTGCCTTTTCCACGGTTTTCTTAACGTTAGCCATACCTGCTCCCGTATTTCCCACAATACCGGGAATAAGTATTATGGCAGGGGTTACCCTGTCTGTATATTTGGCTATTTCCTCGGAGATTTCAGCCGCTAGTGCCTCTGTGATATATATAATGGCATAGTCGCTGCTCGCCATTTTGCGCAGCCTTTCCGCCGCCTGCCCGGGTTCGTCCACGGAAAAGGTCTCAATACCCAGAGCGGCAAAGCCCAAAACCGAATCCTTGTCGCCCATCGCTGCAATCCTAGACATATATTTCACGCACCCTTTCCCTTATTGCTTCGGCCGGCAGCTTGATTTGCTTACAGGAGATAATTATTCTGACGGATTTTATTTCAGCTTGCTTTGCGAAAAAATAAGCCACAAGAGGGTCTATGCCAAAGCTTTTATACTTGGCTGAGGAAATATGCGATATTATAAGGTCGTCGCACCATTTTTCGAAGGCGGCAGCCGATTTTTGAAGCTGCTCCACTTCGCCGCCGTAGGTACTGTTTGATATAAAAGCCTTTAACTCCTCCTCCCCCTTCAGGGTGGCGGCGATAAGCTCATTCCTGCTGATTGTCTTTGTATTGCACAGAGCATCGGTCAGAAACTGCTCCCCCTTGCCGGTGCGGGCGGCGCGAAGGGCAATCTTCAGGTTTGCCGTAGCTGAGATAAGCTCGACCAAGTCCGTAACAAAACTGCTACGGGTCCTGGCCGCAAACTCAGCCATGCAGTCGAGTGCCATTGCATCGAGCATAATATCAGCAAGCTGTCCGTCACGGGTTCTTACCAACACATTATAGGTCTTCTCTATCGCATTACGAGCAAAATCCGGAAGGTCTTTCCTGTCCTTGTTGAAGATGGCGTCCCTTATCTCTTGCGGGGGGATAATCGAGGGAGTGATAAAGGAGCGCACCTCAGGCTCCTGTGCAACAAAGGACTTCAAAGCAGCCTTAATGTTATGGAAATCATTCCCTACAACTAAAAACCTCAGCTCATCGGTATCCGGAGCTATTTCCATTAAAAGCTCCCAGGCCGCCTCAGCCTGCTGTTTAAAGCTATCGTCAATATCCTGCCTGCCCTCATGGTCAATCCAGCCCTTGTCACGCAAAACAGCAAGAGCAGCCTTTGTATCCTTCGCTGTTATCAGTTGCTCCAAATCGGCAGAAGATAAGAGGCTGAGCTCATTAAACCTTATTCTTGCCACAGCATTAATATAGGCTGTTTCCTTCATTGACATGACCATCCTTTCGCGCACAAATCGCCGGAGACCTATTCTTCAGACCCGTCCGCCACAAAAAGCTCATTGTAAAGGCTGTCCTTGATTCTATCAAGCGAGGCCTCCAGCAGGGAATCAAAGCTGCAATTTTGCTCTATTTTATCGTATCTGATAATAAATCCGCCCTCCGAAGAAATCGGCTCCTTGTTGATGACAACGGACTTTCCGGTACCCTCCAGCATTCTATTCAAGTCTGCTTCAAAGCCTTGGGGCAAGCGGGACTGGTCCTTTAGGGAAAGGCAGATTTCGCCCTTGCCCTCCCTTGCATACTTCTTCACAAGTGATTTTACGGCCTGAAAATACTGCTCGTCAGGCATGTTTTTGAGCGCCTGTAAAGCCTCACTGATAATTTCACTTATGATTTCGGTTTTGGCCGTTAAAACACCCTTTTTATGCTGGTGCTCTGCGCGGGAAGCGGCAAGCCTTAGCTCTCTGTCAGCGAGAGCCCTGGCTTCGGAAATCATTGTCTCTTCTTCCTTTTGGGCGCTGGCCTTCGCCTCGTCAATAATCAAGCTTCCCTGCGCCTGCGCCTTTTCAATGATCTCCTCACAGGTTTTTTTGTTGTCGTCCTGGATTTTTTCAATTATTCTCTCTAAACCGGACACCGTTATGACCACCCTTTCGCCCCCTGTAAGTTTGAAAAACAGTTTTGCCAAATTGCATCATTTCAAGCTAAAAATTGTCAGAACAGATACAAGCAGCGCCAGAATAGCATAGGTCTCAACCATGGCCGCCAGAGTAATCGCCTTACCGTTCTGGTCGGGCTTCTTTGCGACAATACCAACACCGGCAACCGCTGTTCTGCCCTGATAAATCGCAGAGAACAAGCCCACTAAAGCTATTGGCATGGCGGCCATAAAATACTGAATCCCCTGCGAAAATGTAAGAGGTATAACCTCTCCTCCGAGTACTCCTATCTGACTGAGCAGCAGTACCGCCGTGAGCAGTCCGTAAAGCCCCTGTGTGCCCGGCAAAAGCTGCAAAATGAGAACCTTGCTGAACTTGGATGGGTCCTCGGCTAGTACCCCTGCAGCGGCCTCACCAACCATTCCAACGCCCCTTGCAGAGCCGATTCCCGCTAACAGTGCCGCCAAGATTGCACCCGATATTGCCAAAGCTACACCATATTGATCCATTTTAATTTTCCTCCCTGAATTTGATGTATTTTGTGTTTACTCCTAAGATTTTTATCGGTATTCCGCCGCCCTCGTAAAATTTTGAAAAGAACTCGACAAACTGCAATCTGTTTGTATGAACATAGGC
>JAAYOL010000121.1 GCA_012520395.1 Clostridiales bacterium | reverse complement strand
CTTCCGCACACGCCTTCGCTGCTCCTACCCGTTCTTCAGCAGTTACTTTCTCTCTGGACATGAAAATGCCCCCTTCTGATTGACAGTGTTTTTTTATTTCACTGTCTCTCATAAAGGGAGCATATCACTTAACAATGGGGGCTCTTGGTTTTATTCCACATCCTGCAGCGCGTCGTAGCCTTCTTCGCCGGTGCGTACTTTAACTACGTTTTCGACATTGTAAACAAACATCTTGCCGTCGCCAATGTTGCCTGTATAGAGGGTCGCTTTAGCCGTTTCAATAACGGTTCTCACCGGGACCTTGCTTACAACAATCTCAACCTTAACCTTAGGCAGCAAGTCAGTCTCAAACTCCACGCCCCTGTAATACTCCTTGTGACCGCCCTGAATTCCGTAGCCTAAAACATTAGTTACCGTCATGCCAGTAATTCCGATTTTGTCCATGGCGCTCTTCAGAGCCTCCAGTCTGTTCTGCTTAGTGATGATATCAATTTTTGTAAACTTCTTGACTTTAGTAGTGTCGGGCACTGTTATGACCTGAGTGGGCACTGCCTCCTCAACAGAAACAGTACCGAGAACGGGGGGAGTAAAATTCAGCTCCTGCTCATTATCAGTAGCGCCGGTGTAATCAAGGGCTAAGAATTCGGGATAGCACTGGCTGCCATGCTCACCGATGTCGAGTCCTTGAATTTCTTCTTTCGCAGAAACTCGAAGCCCCATGGTGGCCTTAATTAAAAGCCAAATAAGCATAGAGGAGACAAAAACGAAGGCGGCCACAGATACTACGCCTATCGCCTGTATCCCCAGCAGCTTAAAACCGCCGCCGAAGAATAGTCCATTCGGTGAGCTGACACCTCCAATGCCGTCCTGCGCAAACAAACCAACGAACAAGGTGCCCAGAATGCCGTGCACGAGGTGAACGGAAATGGCACCGACAGGGTCATCAAACCTTCTCCTGTCGAAGAACATGACGGAGAGCACAACCAGACAGCCGGAAATAGCGCCGATAATCATTGAGCTTGGTACGCTTACAAAGACGCAGCAGGGGGTGATGGCTACAAGACCTGCGAGCAGACCGTTTATAGACATGCCCAAATCCGGCTTTCCAATCGCCAGCCAAGATGTGGCCGTTGATGTCAAAATCGCCACTATACCCGCGGTATTGGTTGTGACTAATATGTGTGATATTGTACCCGGCTCAGCCGCCATCGTGGAGCCGGGGTTGAAGCCGAACCATCCGAGCCATAGAACAAAGGCACCGATAGTGGCAAGGCTCATGTTGTGTCCTGGAATCGGCTTTATCTTGCCGTTCTTTGTATACTTTCCAATACGGGGACCGAGCAACATAACCCCCGACAATGCCGCCCAGCCGCCGACCGAGTGGACAACGGTGCCGCCAGCGAAGTCAAGCATTCCAAGCTTTGCAAGAAAGCCGCCGCCCCATATCCAGTGTCCGACTATGGGGTAGACGAGCATGGTGAGAAAGAGCGAGAAAACTATAAAGGATAAGTACTTGATGCGCTCAGCAACCGCCCCCGACACTATCGTCGCCGCTGTTCCGCAGAACACCAGCTGGAAGAAGAATTTTGCCCAGAAGGGTATGCCTGCCCACGAAATGGCAGAATAGACGCCTTGATAAAGCTCCCCTGTCGCAGGCGAGTTGTCCGCTCCTCCGGCCATAAACACGCCTTTAAGCCCTACAAAGCCGTTTCCATCCCCGAACATGAGGCCCCAGCCAAGAAGAAGGAAGCCGAGAGATGAGACCGCAAAAACTATAAAGTTCTTAGATAGTATGTTTACCGCATTTTTCTGACGTGCAAGTCCGCTTTCTACCGCGGCAAAGCCCAGATTCATAAAGAAAACAAGCACCCCGGCAAAAATTACCCATATGGTGTCCAATATTACTGTCGTGTCCATAATGCAACCTCCTAAAAAAAATAAGGCGCAGAATTCACGAAGAATTCGGCGCCTTTGCCTTAACATAAGGATTATTAAATTGTCGGTATATACCCTTTAGTAATTACAGTTGCAATATAACAAAACGGAAAAAGAATGTCAACAAGAATATTGGCATTTATTGTATAGATATTGAATTTTGTCACAGTGACCTAATTCTTACTGCTTTTTAAACGCACTTTTGGGCGCGGCGCATAAGGGACATCTCCAGTCATCTGGCAAATCCTCAAAGGGAATTTCACCGTCATAGACGTATCCGCAGACGGTGCATATCCATTTTTCCTGCTGAGCAGAGGACGCCTGCCCCTCAGTAAATTTCTTGAATGCCTCCTGTGCCGGGGTTTTCATATTCTTCTGGTAGTCGCCGTAAATGAGAGGCTCGCCCTCGCCCTGCCATGCGTCCACAACATCGCAGAAGAAGGCCGTATGGGTTGAAAGCTCCTTATAATCTGTAACCTTACAGCGGAGAAAGGCCGCCGCTTTTTCGAGCACCGGCAGATCGTTTACCCGCTTATGAGCGACATTTGCCCACTTGTCGGTACTCCGTCCGGACTGGTAACCGAAGTTTGCTATGACGAAGGGATCGACGTCGGTGGGAAGAATTGAAACGGTAAATTCGCCCGTCTGCTTGATTGCCTTGTTCGTCTGGTTTGCCTGAATGCTGCACAGGATAACAGTCGGCGGAGAGCTTGTGGACTGAATAAACGCGTCTACCGCACAGCCTGCGTCCTTTCCGTCAAGCCTGCTGCCGACAACATAGAGGCCGTAGGAGATTTTGTATAAAGCCTTTAAATCCAAGTGTACCAGTCCTCCATTTATATTATATAGACTTACGTCCGCACCATGGGGGTACGGACGTGTTTTCATCATATGTTGCGAGTAGACCTGTAAGCCGGGTTCTGTCTAAACAGCCATCTATCTAGGCGTACCGTTGCCAGCACGCTCAAGCCACCTCCTCGGGAACGGTCGGGCAGACCTATGGTCCCCTCCACGGTGTTGCTCCGGATAGAGTTTACAGGATCGAATTGTCTCCAATCGACCGGTGAGCTCTTACCTCACCTTTCCACCCTTACCCGCAAAAGCGGGCGGTATATCTCTGTTGCACTTTTCCTGAAGTCGCCTTCGGCGGGCGTTACCCGCTATCCTTGCCCTGTGGAGCCCGGACTTTCCTCATGAACGGGGCTTTAGCCCTGCTCATGCGACTGTTCGGCGTACTCGCAGAAATATTCTATCCTTTTTATATTGTTTTGTCAACACATGAGAGAGTACTTGTGATATGGTTATAATTGAAAATATGGTAAAACACTGATATAATAACCACTCTATGGTTATTATATTGCGCATGTGTCGTCGCTGACGGTGAGCTTATAATAGTTTTAAGCCTTTTTCTCGCCCCTTGCGGGGCAACTGAAAAAGATGCCTAATTATATCATAAGTACTGAAGAAATTATGATATAATTAGATGTTAATATTTCTATATGGGGTGGGGCCTTTTGAAAACAAAAATGTCCGAGTACCTTGATAAGCTAAGGGCTAAGAAGATTGCCGTAATCGGAATCGGTATCAGCAATACACCGCTTATCAAGCTCCTTCTTCGCTACGGCTGTGCCGTCACTGCCTGCGATAAAAGAAGCCGTGCACAGTTCGGGGGACTTGCCGGGGAGCTTGAAACCTTGGGTGCGGAGCTGAGACTCGGCGATGACTATTTGGACGGCCTTGACCATGACTTAATTTTCAGAACGCCGGGTATGCGTCCCGATGTGCCTGAGCTTTTGAAGGCGACGTCAAGGGGCGCCGAGCTTACCTCCGAGATGGAGGCATTTTTTGAGGTCTGCCCCTGCAATCTCATCGCCGTCACAGGCAGCGACGGCAAAACAACGACGACGACCATTATATCTGAGCTTCTGAAGGCCTCCGGCAGGCAGGTCTATCTGGGCGGCAACATCGGTACGCCGCTTTTTTCTGAGGCCGAAGGCATGAAAGAGAAGGACTGGGCCGTTCTGGAGCTCTCCTCATTCCAGCTGATGACTATGAGGAGAAGTCCAAAGATAGCCGTTGTCACAAATATCACACCCAATCATCTTGACTATCATAAGTCCATGAGCGAATATACCCAGGCCAAGGAGAACATCTTCCGGCATCAGGGCAGAGAAGACCTTCTTATTCTGAACGCCGACAATGAGATAACAAACGGCTTTAGAAGCGCTGCCCGCGGCCGTGTGAGGATGTTTTCAATTAGCGGCGCGCTTGATAACGGGTATTATTTTGACGGCCGGTCGATAGTCCACGCCGAGGGCGGCAGGACCGTCAAAATTGTAAAGGCCGATGAGATAAAGCTCCCCGGACTGCACAATATCGAAAATTATATGGCCGCCTTTGCCGCCGTAGGCGACATCGTTGGCTATGATATATGCAGAGAGGTCGCCATGAATTTTGCCGGCGTTGAGCACAGGATAGAGCTGGTGCGTAAGCTGCACGGTGTTTCATATTACAACGACTCCATTGCATCGAGTCCGTCACGAACGATTGCCGGCCTTAGATCATTTAATAAAAAGGTTATCCTGATAGCCGGAGGCTACGACAAAAACATATCCTATGATGAGCTCGGCTCTGAAATAGTCAGGCAGGTCAAAACACTGGTCCTGACCGGGAACACGGCTATGAAAATAAAGGCCGCTACCGAGAAAGCGCCGGAATATATAGAAGGCAAACCCGACATAATTCTGATTGAGGATTTCGGCGCTGCCGTCCGCGCGGCTGTTCAGGCCGCAAAGGAGGGTGACGTAGTAATTCTGTCGCCCGCAAGCGCCTCCTTCGACAAGTTTAAAAACTTTGCAGAGCGCGGCGAGGCTTTCAAAAAAATAATCTACGAACTGGAGTGAAACTATGCCTCTTAGGGAGAATATAATTGAACTTTCGTCTATGGCCGGTCCCTCAGGCAGCGAGTGCGCTGTCGCCAAAAGGGTATCCGAACTGCTTTCGCCCTATATGGACGAGGTTAAGATAGATAATCTTGGGAACGTAATCGGCTATAAGAGCTGCGGGAAAAGGGGCGCTAAAAAGCTCCTTATAGACGCGCACATCGACGAAATTGGCCTGATAGTCACGGGTATAGAGGAGGGGTTTTTAAAGTTTTCCGCAATAGGAAGCCTAGACCCGATGATACTGCCCGCTCATCAGGTGAAGGTCCTGACAAGCCCTCCGATTTTCGGCGTTATATGCTCTATGCCGGTGCACGCGCTGACCCCCGAGGAAATGAACAAGCCCACAAAGACTGAGGACATGTTTATAGATGTCGGGCTCAGTCAGGAGGCTGCGGTAAAGGCCGTACCGCTCGGAACACCGATAGTACCGGACATGCAGTGCGGCAGCCTTCAGGGCGACGTTTTGACCGGCAGGGCCCTTGATAACCGCGCCTGCATGGCGATAATACTGGACGCGCTCTCCTTTTTGAAGGATAAGGAGCTTTATGTTGACCTGATAGTTATGGGAAGTACGCAGGAGGAGCTGGGGCATCGCGGTGCAATGGCCGGCACCTTCGCTTCGGCGCCGGATTATGCGCTTGTTCTGGACGTGACACACGCCAAAACCCCTGATTACATGAAGGAAAAGGCCCTGAATTTTGGTGGCGGTGCGGCGATTGGGGTTGGCCCTAACATTCCACGCAGGCTATCGGACAAGCTCATTTCCATCTCGAAGGAAAAGGGAATTCCCTATCAGATAGAGCCTATGGGCGGAAGCTCCGGAACCAATGCCTGGGTAATGCAGACCAGCCGCGAGGGTATAGCGACAGCCGTGGTGTCCCTGCCGCTGAAGTATATGCACACGCCCGTCGAAACAATGAAGCTCAGCGACGCCGAGGCGGTTTCAAGGCTTCTCAGAGAATTTGTGCTCTCTATGAAAGGCGGTGAGCTTTGATGCTTATAGATACCCTGAAAATGCTCTGCGCCCTGCCCGGGGCTTCGGGTATGGAGGATGCCGTACGCGAGTGCATAATACGGGAGGCAAAGCCCCATGCCGATGAAATTATCACTGACAGCATAGGCAATCTTCTGATATTCAAAAAGGGCAGAAAGGCCCCCGGGAGACGTCTTATGCTTGCAGCCCACATGGACGAGGTGGGCGTAATTGTCACGGGCATTACTGGCGACGGATACCTTAAATTTGACTTCGTTGGCGGTGTGGACAGGCGTGTTGTAATAGGGCAGAGGGTCTGGTTTGGGGGCGTCATGGGAGTCATAGGCCTTCGTGCCGCTCACCTCCGGAAGAAAGAGGAGGAGAATGTTCCACAGACGGAGGACCTTTATATAGACATCGGAGTCCCCAACAGGGAGAGTGCCGAAAAGCTAATCTCGCTGGGCGACATCGGCACCTTTGACCCCGAGGTGGTGGAGTTCGGCGACGGCTTTTTTAAAGCCAAGGCGATAGACGACCGCCTCGGATGTGCAGTTTTGCTTGAGCTTTTGAGGGAGGAGCTGCCCGTTGACACATGGTTTGCATTTACTGCGCAGGAGGAAGTGGGTACGCGCGGCGCTATGATTACGGCTTTCAGGATAGAGCCTGAAATTGCACTGGTTGTCGAGGGCACAACGGCGGCGGATATACCCTCAGTCAAGGGGACAAAGAGAATATGCTCGCCCGGAAAAGGCGTTGTCATACCCTTTATGGACAAGGGGACCATGTACGACAGAGAGCTCTATGCGCAGCTTACTGGCCTCGCTGAAAAAAATGGCATGGCCTGGCAGACAAAGCAGCTGATTGCCGGAGGCACCGATGCCGCGGTTATTCAGCGCTCGCGCGCGGGAGTGAAGACCGCAGGTATTGCGGCGGCCATACGGAATATCCATTCGCCCTCCTGCGTCGGGAATACACGCGATTTTGAGGATCTGCTGAAGCTGGCAAGACTTTTTATAGAAGCACAGGGAGAACAAGTATGAATTTGCACCCTTGCATTGCGAAAGGAATAGTCATAATATGTTTGAAATAAGCCCCGAAATTAAAGCGCTGTCAAAGAAGGTTGAGGCTGAGGCCTTGCCCATTTTTGCCGAAATAGACAGAATCTCAGAGAAGAACACAGAAAAGGTTCTGAGCGCTTTTCACAAATACAGGGTGTCGGAGACCTTTTTCGCCGGCACCACAGGTTATGGGTATGACGATAAGGGCAGGGATACGCTTGACCTGATTTATGCCGAGATATTTAAGGCTGAAAAAGCGCTGGTGCGCACAGGCTTTGTCAGCGGAACGCACGCAATAACCGCCGCGCTTTTCTCGGCTCTGCGCCCCGGTGACATCCTGATGTCGGCGACGGGGCTACCCTATGACACGCTTCAGGGCGTTATAGGAATCACGGGCAATTACCCGGGCTCGCTCAAATACTACGGAATCGAGTACAGGCAGGTGGACCTTGCAGCGGACGGAAACCCAGACTATGCCGCGATTGAGGCCGCCGCGTCGGATAAAAGCATCAAAGCCGTAGAAATCCAGCGCTCGCGCGGCTATTCTGAGCGCAGGGCATTCTCGGTAGCGGAGATAGGAAGGATATGTGAAATTGTCCGCCGCGTCAACCCCGGCGCCGCAATAATAGTTGATAACTGCTACGGCGAATTTGTGGAAGAAACCGAGCCGACGGAGGTCGGAGCGGATATTGTCGTGGGCTCGCTTATAAAAAACCCCGGAGGGGGGCTAGCCCCCACAGGCGGATACATCGCCGGGAAGGCGGAGCTTGTCGAGGCCGCTTCTATGCGCCTTACCGCCCCGGGAATAGGCGGCGAGTGCGGCTGTACGCTTGGCCACAACAGGGCGCTCTATCAGGGTCTTTTTATGGCACCCCACACAGTGGCGCAGGCGCTCAAAACGGCCGTGTTTTGCTCCATGCTCATGGGGATGATGGGCTATGAGACTCACCCCGCGCCGGACGCAAAACGCTCGGATATAGTACAGACGATTAAATTCCGAGACCCCGAGCTTTTAAAGCGCTTCTGCCGTGGAATACAGCAGGGCGCCCCCATAGACTCATACCTGACGCCAGAGCCATGGGGAATGCCGGGCTATGACTGTGAGGTTATCATGGCGGCGGGGGCGTTTATACAGGGTGCTTCCATAGAACTGTCTGCGGACGGTCCCATGCGTCCGCCCTACATAGCCTTTTTACAGGGGGGCCTGACCTACGAGTCTGGAAAGCTGGGGGTAATGCGGGCGGCTGAGCTGCTAAGGGAAGCTTAATTCGAATCTCAGTGGTTGAGCGGCTTATGTCCTGCTTTTTCTCTGCCGACCTTGATTCAATCGGTGTTTCCTGAAAGAAGGATAAAGCCAAGCCCGGTTGAATAAACATGGTGTGAGGGGGTGTTCCCTTATGCCGAGAAGAGGCTTTCTCAGGGCCCACTATCCAAATGCTTATTTTGGGCTCGTAATAGGGAAGAAGAAAAAGCGTGTGATAAAGCTCATAGTATCCGGAATATTGCTGATTGCCCTAATTATTTACCTGGCCGCTAAAATACGGCCTCTGGTAGTGAGCATGGCCGGTGCGGCGGTAAAAAACGCGGTTACTATGGCGATAAACGAGGCGGTTAAGGATAAGATGGCATCGGGGGACTTCGATTACATGTCCCTTATATCGCTGGAAAAGGACGATACCGGTCAAATTACCGCTTTAGTTGCGAATATGGTACACATAAACACTCTGCAGGCTAATATAACCAACCTGATAATCGAAAAAATACGAGAAGAGAGAACCTCGGAGCTTTCGATACCGATAGGCAATATCATAGGCGGCTCGCTTTTGTCGGGCCGAGGCCCTGAAATAAACATACGGATTCTATCCGTAAGCTCCGCAAGCTCAAAATTTATCAACAGCTTTACAACCTCCGGGATAAATCAGACCCGGCATCAGATAATACTTGAGGCAACTGTTGCAGTGAGCGTGCTTGTTCCCAGCGCAATCACCACAGTGCCCGTATCAACTCAGCTTCTCATTGCGGAGTCTGTAATTGTCGGCAGAGTGCCAGACAGCTATATGTACTTCGAGGGCAGCGAAAACTGGGACACGAATCTTGAAAAGTTTGATATTTTACACTAAGGAGAATACTTATGGACGCAAAAGCGGAGATTATAAGCCTTCGCGAGGAGCTGAGCAGGCATAATTACAACTATTATGTGCTCGACAATCCGACTATTAGCGATTATGAATACGATCAAATGCTCCGGCGCCTTATAGAGCTTGAAAGCAAGCACCCCGAGTTTATAACACCGGACTCACCCACGCAGAAGGTAGGGGGGCAGCCGCTTTCTCAGTTCGAGCCTGTTGTGCACGCCGTTCCTTTAGAGAGCCTGAATGATGTGTTTTCCTTTGAGGAGCTAAGTGCCTTCGACAACAGGATGAAGCAGGCAGTTGCAGAGGCTGAGTATACGGTTGAGCCCAAAGTTGACGGCCTGTCCGTGGCATTAGAATATATAAACGGCGCTTTTGTTCGCGGCGCAACGAGGGGGGACGGTGTAACAGGGGAAGATGTCACCAGAAACCTGCTTACCATAAGGAGCCTGCCGCAGCGTCTTGAAAATGGACCGGAAAGGCTCATAGTACGCGGTGAGGTCTATATGCCAAAGACGGTGTTTGATGATTTGAACGCTGAGCGTGAAAAAAACGGTGAGCGTCTTCTCGCCAATCCGAGAAACGCGGCCGCCGGCTCAATGCGCCAGCTCGACCCCAAAATAACAGCTTCGAGGAAGCTGGAAATTGTTGTTTTCAATGTCCAGCTGATAAGCGGAGAGGGTTTCGAAAGCCATGCTGAAAGCCTTGACTATCTGCGTTCACTGGGCTTTATAACCGTTGATTACAGGCTTTATAGTAACATAGAGGACTGCTGCGGGCGTATACAATGGCTCGGTGATAATCGTGATACCTTTGAATATGATATTGACGGCGCGGTTATAAAGCTAAACAGCCTTAGGGACCGTCAAAAGCTGGGGAGCACAGCCAAGGCGCCCCGCTGGGCCGTGGCCTATAAGTACCCGCCGGAGAAAAAGGAAAGCCGCGTTATGGACATAACGGTGCAGGTGGGAAGAACGGGTGTCCTGACGCCCAAGGCGGTCATAGAGCCCGTGCGCCTTGCCGGCACAACCGTTACAAACGCAACCTTGCACAATCAGGCGTTTATAGACGAAAAGGATATCAGGATTGGCGACACGGTTTTGGTACAAAAGGCCGGGGAGATAATCCCGGAGGTCCTTCAGGTAATCAGGGAAAAGCGCCCGGAATGGGCGGTGCCGTTCAGGCTTCCTGACAACTGCCCGGTGTGCGGTGCGCCCGTGTCAAGAGACGAGGAGGCCGCCGTCAGATGCACAGGGGCCGAATGCCCTGCCCAACTGCTGCGTAATATCGTGCACTTCGCCTCAAGAAACGCCATGGATATAGAAGGCCTGGGCGAAGCGGTGGCGGAGCTCCTGATTAATTCCGGACTCATTTCTTCCGCCGGTGACCTCTATTATCTTGACAAGGATAAGGTTGCCGGACTTGAGAGGATGGGCAACAAGTCAGCCGAGAATCTTCTCGCCGAAATAGAGAAATCAAAATCCAATGACCTCTCCCGGCTCATATATGCTCTTGGCATCCGTCAGGTCGGGCAAAAGGCCGCCAAGGTGCTGGCAGAGCATTTCGGCTCGCTGGAGGCCCTGGAGCAGGCGAGGGGGGAGGAGCTGACCGCAATATTTGATATCGGGGCAGTAACGGCTCACTATGTCACCGAGTGGTTTGGCAATCCGCAGTCAAGGCACCTCCTTGGACTTTTGAAGAATGCGGGAGTGAATACACTGAGCAAGGTGGAGAAGGCAGACCAGCGCTTTGCCGGTAAAACCTTCGTCCTGACCGGCGCGCTTGAACATTTTACAAGAGATGAGGCGGGAGAGCTGATAGAGAAATTCGGCGGAAAAACCAGCTCCTCTGTATCTAAAAAGACCGACTATGTTATAGCTGGTGAAAACGCCGGCTCAAAACTCACCAAGGCAGAGTCCCTGGGGGTGAATATTATTACAGAGGATGAATTTGAGGAAATGATAAAATAATTACCGTGGAGTTACCATATCCGACTCTGGCCTGCCCCGACGGCTGAGGGATAGGCCAGAGTCAAAATGTGTCGCGCCTCCTGCAGGCAATCGGCTGTAAGGGCGCGCGTGTAAATACGGCCAATTGTGCTAAAAATATATGTATCATCAATTTGAATGTTGAAAAAGTAAATTTAGCCTTGTCAAACCCGGATTCTTATGCTATACTAACACTTGCGCAAAGAGTGGCGCCATAGCCAAGCGGTAAGGCATGGGTCTGCAAAACCCTGATTCCCCAGTTCAAATCTGGGTGGCGCCTCCAGTAGTACTTGAAAAACCACCGGATTCAGAAACCTGAGTCCGGTGGTTTTTATGCTTAAAACCCCGGACCATTTTTGTACTGTGGTCCAGGGTTTAGCTTAGTATTAAAACCTGTCAGTCAGCCGCTAAGATATGCTCCACTGCCTCCGCAAAGCCTTCAGCGCCCTCCTGCGTGGTTACATAGGCGGGGAGATGCTGCAAACTCTCCTTAAACGGAAGGATGTTCGCGACGGCGCAGCTATTAGGAAAGTATTCAAACATCGGCTCATCATTAGGTGAGTCCCCGAAAAATATGCAGCTTTCTTTTATGTTTGTCTCTTTGAGGATTTCAGTAAAAAACAGCTGGGTCATTTTGACCTTGTCATAGTCTCCAAACCATGCGTTGACATGAATAGAGCTGACCTTGGCCTCGGCACCCATTGAAACGCAGATATTCTTGATAGTTTCGGCGGCTTCAAGTCCAAGATATGGAGTGTCCTCGTTAAAATCAATTGCAAGATCGTATATCCGGGCAAACTGGTCTCTGGCGACGCGGCAGCCGGGTACGCCTTTGAGACAGGCCTCCTTAACGGCGTTAAGCCTCTCCCGCGTTTCCGGAGCGGCAACAGAGGGGTGGGTGAAGGTTTTTATCCTGGAGCCCTCGTAATAGTAGACGAAAGCGCCGTTTTCGCCTACTACGGCCCTCACCGGCCACTGTCTGATAATAAGGTCGCACCAACCTGCCGGGCGTCCGGTCACGGGTATAACGGAATATCCCTTCCTGTGCAGCGTCCATAGTGCGCAGTAAGCCTCTGAGGTCAGCTTGCCCCCCGTCGTTATCGTATCGTCGATATCGCAGAGGATGTATTTAATTTTGTCTATGCTTGATTTATCAAGATATTTGATTGGTTTCATATTATACAAACCCCTTCGGCTTTATTGAACAGGTTAATTATAACAACCGCTCTGAGTTTGTCAATCTCAGGCTGAGAAAACAATCAGAAGGAAAGAGTTGACAAAGTGAGGGCAATTGTGTAATATAATAGTAAATGAATATGTTTGAATTTCTGAGATTTTGAGTGAAACGAAAACGAATGGCAGTCTTTATTAGCATGCCTTGGTTTTCGTTTTTATGTTATGAGGGATTATATGACGAAGGAAATTATGCTCGACCAATTGATAGAAAATCCTGTTATAGCGGCTGTGAAAAATGAAGAAGGATTGACTAAAGCCCTCAGCTCGCCGTGTCCGGTAATTTTCGTGCTTTACGGTGACATATGCTCCATCGGAGAAATTGTAGCGAGGATTAAGCGGGCTGGGAAGACGGCGGTGATTCATATCGACCTTATCGACGGGCTTGCCAACCGTGAGATATCAGTTCGTTTTCTGAAAACAAACGCCGCTGCCGACGGCATAATAAGCACAAAGACTCAGTTGGTTCGCCACGCGAGGGAGCTGGGGATGATCACGGTACAGCGATTCTTCCTCTGGGATTCCATATCCCTTGAAAATGTCCGGAAATATATAAGCGGGGATAACGCTGATTTTGTGGAGATTCTGCCCGGCATTATTTCTAAAGCCGTTGAGTTTTGTGTGAAGAACGCGCATATTCCAATTATTGCGGGCGGACTTATTTCGACCAAAACAGATGTGGTAAGCGCCTTAAGCGCGGGGGCGACCGCGATTTCTACTACAGACGAGGATCTATGGTTTGAAAATTAAATACTAATAGCACCCAGAGTTTTAGAGTCGGATGCTGTAAAAGCCGCTGTTAGCGGCCTTTGCGGTATTCGGCTTTATTTAATTTCGGAGGAGTTAATATGTATGATGTAGTTATAATAGGCTGCGGTGTAATCGGGGCGAGCGCGGCCTACGAGCTTTCTAAATATAAGCTTTCTATCGCTGTCCTGGAAAAAGAAAATGACGTGGCCTGCGGCGCTACCAGGGCCAACAGCGCGATTATCCACGCGGGTTTTGACCCAAAGCCGGGCACAAAAATGGCACGGCTGAACGTCTTGGGAAGCAGGATGATGGGAGAGCTGTGTGAGAAGCTGTCTGTCGAGTACAGTCAAATCGGCTCACTTGTGCTTGCCTTCACTGAAAAAGAGATGGAGTGCGTCAGAGAATTATATGAGCGCGGAGGAAAGAATCAAGTTCCGGGGCTTCGTATCCTGACGAGGGATGAGGTGCTGCAAATTGAGCCAAATGTAAACGTGGAGGTTATAGGTGCCCTCCATGCACCGACCGCCGCAATTATAAATCCATGGGGTCTTTGTTTAGCACTGGCCCAAAACGCCAAGATAAACGGCGTGGACATCCATTTAAACTCAGAGGTAGTCCGTATAAGCAATAAAGGCGGCCATTATCATGTTGAAACAACCTCAGGCGCTTACGATACACGCTATATCGTGAATGCCGCGGGGGTATATTCCGACAAGGTAAGCGATATGGTTGCAGAGCCCTTTTTCAGAATCACAGCTGTAAAAGGCGAGTATTACATTCTTGATAAAAGCCAGGGCGATATTGTAAATTACGTCCTCTTTCAGACTCCGAGTTCTGTCGGAAAGGGTGTGCTAATTGCCCCGACTGTACACGGGAATCTCATAGTAGGGCCAACCTCGGAGCCGACGGCAGACCCCGAGGATACTTCGGTCTCATATCGCGGTCTTGAGGAGGTAGTAAAGAAGTCCATGCGCTTATGCGCACGGATAAGCTTCAAGGAATCAATACGCAATTTTGCGGGCGTTCGGGCGATGGGGGGAGATGACTTCATCCTTGAAGCTAGCGCACCCAATTTCATTAACGCGGCCGCGATTAAGTCGCCGGGGCTCTCCTCGGCTCCCGCGATAGCGCTGGAAATTTGCGACCTGCTCAAGGAAAACGGTCTCGACCTTATCGAGAAGGACAGTCATACGCTGTATAAAAAGAAACCCTTGTTTAAGAATATGCGCCCCGATGAACAGAAAAAGGTGCTTGAGCTTGACCGCAGGTACGGTCGCGTTATCTGCCGCTGTGAGACAATAACCGAAGGGGATATCATTGAGGCAATAAAAGCCCCCGTTCCGCCTGTTTCCATTGACGGCGTAAAGAGGCGCTGCGAAGCCGGATCGGGTAGATGTCAGGGCGGCTTTTGCGCACCCCGTGTGCACGAAATATTAAGCAGAGAAATGGGCCGAGCGATGGAGAGCATCTGTCAGGGCAAGGCGGGCAGCTACATTCTCACAGGCAAAACCAAAACGCCGGGAGGGGGTGCGGTTTAATGGAAAGATACGATTTAGCGATAATTGGGGCGGGCCCGGCCGGGCTTGCCGCGGCCTGCGCGGCCTATGAAAATGGGGCGAGAAAGATAGTCGTAATAGAGCGTGACAGGGAAGCGGGCGGAATATTAAACCAGTGCATACATAACGGCTTCGGCCTGCATCACTTTAAGGAGGAACTGACGGGCCCGGAATACGCACAGCGATTTATCCGAATGGTGAAAGAAACCGACATCAACCTGCTGCTCGACACAATGGTGCTTAAGGTCACGCAGGATAAGAAGCTGCACATTATGAACCCACAGGACGGGTACAAGATCGTCTCTGCTGAAACAGTCATTCTGGCAATGGGGTGCAGAGAAAGGACAAGGGGCGCCATAGGCATACCGGGAACTCGTCCTGCAGGCGTGTTTACCGCGGGTGCGGCTCAAAGATATGTAAATATCGAAGGATATATGGTCGGCAAAAGGGTCGTAATCCTTGGCTCAGGCGATATCGGCCTGATTATGGCCCGCCGGATGACGCTTGAGGGTGCCAAGGTTCTTGCCTGCATTGAGCTGATGCCGTATTCAAACGGCCTGAGCCGCAATATAGTTCAGTGTCTTGACGATTACGGGATACCGCTTTTTCTGTCGCATACTATAACCGAAATAAAAGGAAAAAATCGTGTTGAAGGCGTTTGCGTTCAAAAGGTGGATAAGCTGGGAAAGCCGATTCCCGGCACTGAAATCAATTTTGACTGTGATACGGTGCTCCTGTCTGTCGGTCTTATACCAGAAAACGAGCTTACAAGGGAAACGGGAATTGAAATAGACCACCGTACAAGAGGGCCGGTCGTTTTCGAAAACATGGAAACCTCCGTGCCCGGCATCTTTGCCTGCGGCAATGTGGCCCATGTCCATGATCTGGTGGACTATGTTACTGCGGAGGGCTTCCGGGCGGGGGCCGCAGCCGCCCGATTTTGCCAAAATCAAATCCCCGCCTACGACAGCAAAAGGGTAACAACCTTTAAGTGCGGTGATAATGTGTCCTATGCCTTTCCTCAGCACATACGACCTGAGGGGATAAATAAGTACGCTGAGCTGTTCTTTCGGGTGAAAAGGCCCGTTATAAACGCAGTGATTGAACTGAAAAGCGGCAATGAAGTTCTGTGCTCATATAAGCGCAATCACATGGCACCCGGGGAAATGGAAAAAATCATTATTCCTAAAGAAGCTTTAGAAACGGCTGACGGGTTGCTTACCATTTCAGTAGCAGGTGAATAACATGAAGAGACTTATATGCATTTTATGCCCGAAGGGCTGCCACTTAGAAATTGACGAAAAACAAGGCTATAAGGTCAGCGGAAACGGCTGCCCACGCGGTGAGCAGTATGGTAAAAGGGAAGTTATAGCCCCTGTTCGTACCCTTACCAGCACTGTGAAAGTCGTTGATGCGCTGCACTCCCGCTGTCCCGTAAAGACTGACAGCGCAATTCCAAGAAAACTGATATTAAAGGCCATGAGGCTGCTCGACAATGTTCAGCTACAGGCACCTGTGCACTGCGGGGATATCGTAATTGAAAATGTTTTTGATTCCGGGGCGAATATTATTGCCACAAGAGATTTGGATAAGGTGAGCTAGATATTTATTGTCGTGATAGGAGAATACTGGTATAATTAAAAGAAAAACGCTTTAGCCAACAATCAAGGTAAGGGAGTTATAATGGACATAGAAAAATTGCTTTCAGGACTCGTAAACTGCAAGTGCGGAAGAGAGCACGATTTTGATACCCGGCTTGTTGAAATAGGCAGCGAAATCTTAGATAGAACAGGTGAGCTTTTAGACTCAGTGAGATTCCCGAAGAGGGTACTGCTGGTCGCTGACCGCAACACCTTGAAGGCCTCGGAGGGCCTGCTCGAATGCCTTGAGAGAACGGGCTACATAATCAAGCTCAAACTATACGAGGATTTGACGCTCGCTGAAATGCATGAGGTCGTGGAGCTGCAAAAACTAAGCGGTGACGTTGATGGAATTCTGGCCGTCGGCTCGGGCTCCATCTGCGATATTTGCCGTGTAGCAGCTTACCGTGAAAACAAGGAATTTGCGGTATTTGCCACCGCTCCCTCGATGGACGGCTTTGCTTCCGACACAGCGCCAATAATTGAAAACGGCTTTAAACTGACCAGACAGGCTAAGCAGCCCATAGCGATTATTGGTGATACAAAAATACTGGCCGCAGCCCCGGCCGAGCTTAAAGCTGCGGGCTTCGGTGATATGATTGGTAAATTTACGGCGCTTACCGATTGGAAAATCTCCAATATCCTGACAGGTGAATACTTCTGCGATAAGATTGCCGAGCTTACTCTTGAAGGACTAAAAAAGGTGACCGAGCAGGCTGACCGGATAGCCTCAAACGACGAAAAGGCAGCCGCAAGCGTAATGGAGGGGCTGGTTCTGAGCGGACTAGCCATGAAGCTGGCCGGCAGCTCAAGGCCGGCTTCAGGGGCGGAGCATGTGCTCTCCCATTTCTGGGAGTGCAAAAAGCTCGCGGCGGGTCTGTGGCCGGAGTTCCACGGCAAAAAGGTTGGTGTTGCCTCTGTTATCATCACCAAGCTTTACAGAAAGCTGGCAATGGAATACGAATATATAGAGCCTACTCCTGATACAACCGATTGGGAGGCTGTCAAGGCCGCCTATGGTCCGGAGCTTGAACCCGAGATGATGAAGATGAACAATCCCACTATAACATCTCAAATCGAGCCGACGAAAATCAAGGAAATCTGGCCGCAAATACGCCAAATAGTGCTCAAAACCTTACCTGAAGATGATGAGCTTCTCTCTCTGATGATTCGGGCGGGCGCTGCCATAGCACCGGCGGAAGTGAACGTAGGCGCTAGCCTTTTGGAGCAGGGGCTAAAATATCACCCATATATGCGGCACAGGGTTTTGCTAACAAGGCTGATACCCATGCTGGGGCTGGAGGGTAAGTTTGATGCCCACACCGTCATTTAATATAATTATGCTCGCCGGACGGACAAGTAAGGAAACTGTTTCCGGCCTTCCGGAGCTAGGGCGGGGGAAAGATATAATAGCAGGCCCCATGCATATGTAAAGCTTTGGAAGCACCACGCAGCTCAAGGATTGGCCGATAGAATCAATACTCTGGCAAGGG
>JAAYOL010000120.1 GCA_012520395.1 Clostridiales bacterium | reverse complement strand
TTCAGCTGTTATCTGCATATTGCACATTTTGATTCCCTCAGGACCTGCGGTTGTCGGTCTGGCTGTTATGCCAATGATTGTCCTCTCGCAGAGCGCGGGCGTCAGCCCCATTGCAGCGGCGATTATCACTGCCTTCTGGGGTGGAGTTACCTTTATGCTCCCAATGGATGCCGTGCCCATGCTGACCTATGGCTACGGATACTATAAAATACCCGACATGCTCAAATCCGGATGGCTGCCGACGATTTTGATTGTTTTCCTCGCCGGTCTTTTCATTCCCTTCGCGCTCGGCCTTCTGGGTTACTAACAGTTGCATAAAAAATCCCCCGTCCTTCCGGACGGGGGATTTCCACTGTTGCACTGTGATTATACTGTAACTTCCTGCTCCTTTTCGACTGACACATTGCCGTCCTCGGCTTTTGCAACCAGCCTGTCTCCGGCCTTTACCTTGCCTTCAAGGAGCATCTCTGCCACCACGTCCTCAACGCTGCTTTGTATGGTGCGGCGCAGCGGCCTTGCCCCGTAAATGGGGTCGAAGCCCTTTTCGGCCAGAACGTCAAGAGCGCCGTCGCCAAAGCTCAGGCTGAGACCCAGCTTATCCATGCGCCTGCCCACCTCGGCAAGCATTTTGCCGGCGATTTCGCGGATATTCTCGCGGCTGAGGCGGTGGAACACTATGATATCGTCCACCCTGTTCAAAAACTCGGGCTTGAAGGTGCGACGCAGCTCCTTCATAACCTCCTCGCGGATTTCCTTATCGTCAGTCTCGGCACTCTCATCTTCAGTGCTGAATCCGAGGCGGTTTCTCGTTTCGGTTATATTCTTGGCGCCCACGTTTGAGGTCATGACTATTATCGTGTTCTTGAAGTCAACGCGCCTGCCCTGAGAGTCGGTCAGTCTGCCGTCCTCCATCACCTGAAGCATGACGTTAAAAACATCCTCGTGGGCCTTTTCAATCTCGTCAAACAAAATTACCGAATAGGGCTTGCGGCGCACTTTTTCTGTGAGCTGTCCGCCCTCGTCATAGCCGACATAGCCGGGAGGCGAGCCTATCAGCTTGGATACAGTGTGCTTTTCCATGAATTCCGACATGTCCACCCGTATCATGGCGTTCTCGTCGCCGAACATCGCCTCGGCAAGCGCGCGGCACAGCTCGGTCTTTCCGACTCCTGTCGGTCCGAGGAAGATGAACGAGCCTATCGGACGCTTTGGATCCTTCAGCCCTACCCTGCCGCGGCGTATAGCCTTGGATATGGCATTTACAGCCTCATCCTGGCCCACAACCCGCCTGTGCAGAATCTCCTCCATTTTCAGCAGTCTTTCGCTCTCATCCTCTGTCAACGCGGTCACGGGAACACCCGTCCATCCGGATACGACCGCTGCAATGTCCTCTCTGGTCACCTTAGAGCGCTTGCCCATATTTCCGCTTTCCCATTTTTCCCTGGTCTCAGCAAGCTCGGCACGCAGCTTCTTTTCCTTATCGCGCAGCTCTGCAGCCTTTTCGAAGTTCTGGCTGCGCACGGCCTCCTCCTTCTCCTTGGAGAGCGCCAGAATGTTCTCCTCCACCGCCTTCAGATCGGGCGGGGGCGTGAGGTTGTCCATGCGCACGCGGCTGGCCGCCTCGTCTATGAGGTCTATGGCCTTGTCCGGGAGGAATCGGTCGTTTATATAGCGGCTTGACATGCTCACGGCAGCCTCGATGGCCTCGTCGCTTATCTGTATCTTGTGGTGGGCCTCATACTTATCGCGCAGACCCATCAGAATCTGTACGCTCTCCTCTGCCGTCGGCTCATCGACCATAACGGGCTGGAACCTTCTCTCCAGCGCGGCATCCTTTTCGATGTACTTGCGGTATTCGTTGAGCGTAGTGGCGCCGATAACCTGCATTTCTCCCCTGCCGAGGGCAGGCTTGATTATATTGGCGGCGTCAATGGCGCCCTCTGCGGCGCCCGCACCGATTATCGTATGCAGCTCATCGATAAACAGTATGATGTCTGTCGCCCTCTGCACCTCTTCTATGGCCGCTTTTATGCGCTCTTCAAAGTCGCCCCGGTACTTGGTCCCCGCGAGCATACCCGTCAGGTCGAGCGTGACTATGTGCTTTCCCCTCAAGTTTTCCGGCACGTCCCCCGATATGATCTTCTGCGCCAGCCCCTCGGCTATGGCAGTCTTGCCGACGCCGGGCTCTCCGATGAGCACGGGGTTGTTTTTCGTGCGGCGGCTGAGTATCTGGATAACTCTTGATATCTCCTTGTCTCTGCCCACCACCGGATCCAAAAGACCCTTTGACGCGGCCTCGGTGAGATTGCGTCCGAACTGGTCGAGAGTTTTAGTGTCCGTACGCTTTGTGTAGCTCTTGGCCGTCTGTACCTTGGGACGGTACTCTGTTGAGGTGAATATGTTAATTATGTCTGTGTAGAGCTTATTAAGGTCAACCCCGGTCGAGGCTATCAGCCGGGCTGCAACGCTGTCATATTCGCGCAGTATACCCATAAGCAGGTGCTCGGTTCCGACGTAGTTGTGTCCAAGCCTAGCGGCGTCCGCCGCCGCAAGCTCGATAATCTTCTTGGCACGGGGAGTAAGGCCCTGCGTGGGCTGCTGATTTCCGCCGCTGCCGACATTTTTGGATATGAGCTCCTGAATAAAGGCGCTGTCAAGCCCCGCCTCTCTGAGCACCTTTGCCGCTATACCTCCGCCCTCCCGGGACAGGCCAAGCAGAACATGCTCGCTTCCAATATAGCTGTGTCCCAGCTCAGAGGCAGCACCATAGGCGAAATTAAGGGCCTTTTTGGCGCGCTCAGTGAATTTATCTTGATATTTCATAAACTTCAGCCTTCCTTTCTTAATTTTAAGGCATAAGGTGGCCATATATATGGCCACTTTGCGCATGTTCCGCGGCTGCCCCTGGGGGACCGCTTGTGTAAATTACTTTCCTGTCTTTTTATAAGCCTGGGACGGGTTTTTGCGACCGTCCCGGCATTTCCACTGATTAGTCTTCCTTCTTCTCAAACTCGCGGATTTTATCGCGAAGCTCGGCCGCCTTCTCAAATTCCTCTGCTTCTACGGCGTTTTTAAGCTGCTCGCGCAGGGCGTTTAGCTCGCGGCGCCTACTCAGCTCGGCGTCCGGGGTCACTGTGACCTTCTCTTTCTGAGCTTCCTCATCACTGCGAACAACCATCTCCAGTCTCGGAATGGCGAAAACAGGCATCATAAACCTGTCAAAGTCGGAGAAAAAGCCCCGACCCGCGGGTGCAAAGAAGCTCCTGTAAGCGTCCGAGAACATGGAATCAAACATTCCGCCTCCGAACATATTGTTTCCGAAGAAACTGTTTCCAAACATGCCGCTTCCGAAAAAGCTCTCTTCGTTAAAGCCGGCCTGCTTTGCGCACTCGGCGCACAGATGTGTCTCGCTGATCTGTCCGTTTATATTTGCCCTGTAATGGAATGTGGCGTTATTATTTCCGCATTTGTTACATTTCATGAATAATTCTCCTTTCATCTAAAAGAATTGATAAGCATTTGCTTCATAATACTTGCCCTTACGGCGTCTCTCTCCGAGGGCTGCACAGGCTTAAGCGCATTATCGCCTATGGCCGAGGATATCAGCCTCGCAGCCTTTTCGCTCAGCACGCCTCCGTAATGGGCGTTTGATAGAAGAGCCTTCGCTGTTTTCAGATCAATCTCATCACCTATCGCATTTACGGTGTGCATAAGCAGCTGCTTCTCGGTCGTCTGTATCCTTGTAATCCTGATATAACCGCTGCCTCCCCGGCGGCTTTCTACAATATAGCCGTGCTCCGGTGAAAATCTTGTCGAGATTACATAGTTTATCTGGCTGGGTACGCAGTTGAAGCGCTGCGCAAGCTCTGACCTCTGCATCTCTGCAAAGCCGCCCTCTTCTTCAAGTACTTCGCTGATAAAACGGGCAATCATATCACTGATTCCCAACTTAGCTCACTCCTCTGTTTTGACTTTGACTATCTTTAACCTTCTGGTGTAATTTTAACCCATCCAGGCGCAAACATCAATACCCAATTTTGACCTTTCCTGACCAATATAAGTTCCTGAGAGCGTATTAGCTTCTTCAATCAGACTTTTTTGCGGTTTTTTGAAGTTTTTTACGCTGTTTCTTTATTTTTAATTGATAGTTAAAAAAACGATTGCTTTTTTAAAGCTTTATGGTACAATTTTATCTATAAAAATAACGGAGGTGTCTATCTTGGCATTTGTTATCAGCTCTGAATGTGTAGCTTGCGGGGCCTGTGCGGAAAGCTGTCCGGTAAGTGCTATTTCGGAGGGCGAAACCCAGTACATAATTGATGCGGATCTCTGTATCGATTGCGGCGCTTGCGCTAGTACTTGCCCTGTCGAGGCTATTTCTGAGGGCTAATACTCTAAATCGTATAGGGCGGTATGCGTAAAGCATATCGCCCTTCGATTTAAAAGACTATTTAAAGGCGGTTAATATGCAAAAGGATGAACTCTGGAGCGGCGGCCCTGTCGTTCTCCAGTCAGACAACGTATTTAAGCTAGGCTCCGACTCTGTGCTGCTTGCAGATTTTGTGCGCGAGCTGCGGGTGGAGCGCGCGCTGGACCTCGGCTGCGGCTGCGGGGTTATAGCGATTTCACTTGCTTATCAAAAGGACATTACAATGGACGCTCTCGACATCTCCGAGGCGGCAGCTGACCTGACGCGAAGGAACGTTGCACTAAACGGTCTTGACGGGCGCGTCACTGTCACATGCGGTGACCTTCGCCGGCATCGTGAGCTGTTTCAGGCGGGGGCTTACGACCTTGTCGTTACAAATCCACCCTACTTTCCCGGCGGCAGCGGCAAAAGTGCAAAGACGGAAGCAATAGCCCTCGCAAGAGACGAGCGCGAGTGTACTCTCGCAGATATTGTTGAGGCGGCGGCATATCTCACCCGCTGGGGCGGGAGCTTTGCCCTTGTGTACCGTCCGGAGCGCCTTTCCGAGCTCTTTTGTACGATGACCGCGGCGGGTATTGAGCCTAAGCGCCTGCGTATGGTACAATATAAGGCGTACTCAGCGCCGAACATGGTGCTCGTCGAGGGGCGACGTGGCGGAAGGCCCGGACTTAAAATCGAGCCGCCGCTTATAATGGCATACCTTAATGGCACCGATTCCAAGGAAATAAAACGAATTTACCATAGAAAGTAGGGCGCCGTATCACCGCCCGGGGGGAGTTGTTTATGGCCGGCTGTCTTTATATTGTTGCAACGCCGATAGGAAACCTCGGCGATATTTCCAAGCGCTGCGCCGATACACTCCAGGCGGTGGATTTCATCGCCGCCGAGGATACCCGCGTTTCCGTAAAGCTACTAAATCACCTCAGCATCAAAAAGCCAATGGTGAGCTACTATGAGCACAACAAGGTTGAGAGCGGTGAGAAAATCCTGGAAAGGCTGCTTGCCGGTGAAAGCTGCGCGCTTATCACGGATGCCGGTACGCCGGCGATAAGCGACCCCGGAGAGGATCTCGTCGCGCTCTGTGCCCGAAACGGAATAGAAGTCATCAGTATTCCCGGCTGTTGCGCCCTTATATCGGCTCTTGCGGTCTCGGGGCTGAGAACCGGACGCTTTACCTTCGAGGGCTTCCTCTCTACCAGTAAAAAGAGCCGGGAGGCTCACCTAGATTCGCTGAAAAGCGAACAGCGCACCATGATATTCTATGAGGCCCCGCACAAGTTACGGGCAACTCTTGCCGACATGGCGGCGGTCTTCGGCGGTGAGCGGCGCATTGCGCTTTGCCGTGAGCTTACGAAGCTGCACGAGGAGACGCTGCGCATGACGCTCAAGGAGGCTGTGGATTATTACGCGCAGGCTGCGCCCAAGGGGGAGTTTGTACTTGTCATAGAGGGCGCAAAGCCGCCCGAGAAGGTCAAAGTCAGCCTTGAAGAAGCCCTCGTGCGCATAAACGAGCTGCGCGGGGAGGGAATGTCGCTTAAGGATGCGGTCAAAAAGTGCGCGGAGGAGACCGGTTTTCAGAAAAACGAGCTCTACCAGGCGGCACTCGGAAAATAGAAGATAAGAAATATTGGGGGCTGTCTCAGTTGAGACGGCCCCCATTTCGCTTTATCTCTATTATTTGCTTATTTCAGCTTATCAGCTATCGCGGCTATAAAGTCCCAGCTTGTTACAATCCTTGCACCGCCCTCGGCAAGTGCAGCAAGGTCACCGGTCATGGTGCCCTCGCGTATGGTGTCAAGCGTTGACTTCTCCAGCTTCTCTGAAAAGGCGATAAGGTCGGAAAGTCCGTCCAGCTCGCCGCGCTTCTTGAGCGCACCGCTCCATGCGAAGATGGTGGCAACGGGGTTTGTGGAGGTCTGCTCGCCCTTTAAGTAGCGGTAATAGTGTCTTGTTACCGTACCGTGCGCCGCCTCGAACTCGTACTTGCCATCGGGCGAGACCAAGACGCTCGTCATCATAGCCAGCGAGCCGAAGGCTGTCGAGACCATGTCTCTCATCACATCGCCGTCGTAGTTCTTGCAGGCCCAGATAAAACCGCCCTCGGAGCGGATGACGCGGGCCACGGCGTCGTCAATAAGCGTGTAGAAGTATTCTATCCCGAGCCTATTAAACTCCGCCTTGTAGTCCTCGTAGACACGCTCAAAAATTTCCTTGAACGCACCGTCGTAGAGCTTGGATATGGTGTCCTTAGTTGAAAACCACAGGTCCTGCTTCATGTCGATGGCGTATTTAAAGCAGGAATGGGCAAAGCTCTCAATGGAGCTTTCCATATTGTGGACACCCTGCAGAACGCCCGGGCCATTCATCTCCTGGACCAGCCTTCTCTCAACCTTTCCGCTCTTGCCGGTAAAAATCAGCTCCGCTGTGCCGCCCTCGGCCGTGCGTATCTCCGTGCCCTTATAGACGTCACCGTAGGCGTGGCGTGCTATGGTGATGGGCTTTTTCCAGCTGCGGACAGCGGGCTTTATGCACTCGAGCATTATTGGGGTTCTGAAAACCGTACCGTCGAGTATGCCGCGGATGGTCCCGTTCGGGCTTTTCCACATCTCCTTGAGCTTATACTCCTCCATGCGCTGTGCGTTGGGAGTAATGGTCGCGCACTTCACGGCCACCCCGTACCTCTTATTTGCCTCGGCCGCCTCAATTGTAACCTGGTCGTTCGTCCTGTCGCGCTCCATGAGGCCGAGGTCGTAATACTCTGTCTTTAAATCTACAAAGGGTAGTATAAGCTCGTCCTTGATGAGCTTCCACA
>JAAYOL010000017.1 GCA_012520395.1 Clostridiales bacterium | reverse complement strand
TCTTTCATGCGTTTTACTCTATCTGTCATTATGCAGCCTCCTTGTGTTTGATCAAGCGTTAATTAGCTAACTGCGTTTCCCGTCCGGGAATTAATTTGGCGTACAAAGTCAGATGTATGCCAACTCGCTTATAATACTAATATTTCATTAAATATAATAGCAGTATTTTGTTATTATTACAATAAGAAGCGGGGAGCGCCCATCTTTTTTGTGTGAAAAGCACAGGCGCATAGTCAATAATAGTGCTTAGTTCACAATTTGCTTTTGTATTATTTACCGCAACATGATAATATAAACAAATTATAGAAGCGCAACAAAGCATGGTAAAGGATATCAGGAACGGGGGCGATTTAAATCCTAAACTGTCGTTAATCGTTGAGCAGCCGGGGACAATATAATGGGCATATCCGATTTCGGATATGCCCATATATACTACTTCACATATTTGGCTATAATTGCTTCAGCCGCATCTGAGTCGGTTGAAACGCAAAGTATGACATAGTTTCCGTAAGTGGTTTTATAGGCTCTTTCAAGCTTGGGAACAGCCGAGGGAACGTAGTTTTTAAAAGAGGTTATCTGCTCTTCGACACGCTGCTGGGTGGCCTCGGCTATTTTTTTGGCGGCCTGTGCGTCCTTGGCCTTGAAAATTGCCAGCTCATCCGAGGTTGAGCCTGATGAGCAGTAGACGACAGCCTCCTCGTAATCCTCGTCAGATACGTCATAGATGTAACTGAGGATTTCCAGGTCGACCGATTCAAGCGTTTCAGCGAACACATCGCCGTTTAACAGCTCCTCCGAGAGCTTATCGATAGCCAGCTCCTTTTTTTCGGAACACCCGAAGAGGGTCAGCAGCAAAAGAACCGCCAGGAACGAAGCAAATAATCTTTTCAAAGTATACACTTCCTTTAGCTGATAGTCGCTTTAATTGTATTATCACCCTTAGGCAAATCGAATCTTATGATTTTCTCATCTTCGATTGGCTCCACCGTATGTTTCCTCAGGAAGGACAGCCACTTTTCGCAGTATCCCTTTACAAGATGTACTCCGTCAAAGCTCGCGTCCTCCGGAAGTGCCTTGTCGTCATCGGCAAAAGCCGAATAAGTATCAAGATAATGGGCGCCTTTTTCAGCGCACAGCTGGGTCAGCATTTCGTTGAAGGACTCAACGCGGCTGTTATTGTAAATTGTGCTCGACTCCGACAACGATTTGGTGACGGGAATGATGGCCTGCACATAGATGATGGCATCGGGCTGCGATTCCATAACACTGTCGATTACCTTGCTGTAGCCGGTATAAAAACTGCTCGGCGTATAACCGATTTCGTTGATTCCAAGCATTATATATACCTTGTTATATTCCTTCTGCTCCAGAGCTTGAAGCAGGGTGCCGAGAGTTCCGTCTTTGAGCTTGATCTCCTTGGAGGTAAATATATTGTAAACCGTTATACTTTTAGCAGAAAAAATATCGGCCCCGCGTATGCCGCTCCAGAGCTTGAAGCCGTCGGTGCGGGAGTCGCCCAGAAAGGCCGCGTCGGAGAAGTAATCGTCATCCACCTCTTCCGATTCGGGCACGGGCAGTCCGCATTCATAATCGGGAAGAGGGGTACCGCCGGCGGAAGCATAGGATTCGTGGTTTGACGTTGGCGTTGCGGTGGGCAGCGGTGTCGGAACGGGCGTAGGCGTTGGAAGGGGCGTAGGTGTAGGTGTTGGCGTTGGCGTCGGAACGGGGGTAGCGGTAGGCTCCGGAGTCTGAGAAGACTCGATTTCGCAAGAGGCCGTAAAAGCTATAATAAGCGCGCAGGCGATAATAATTAATAAGACAGAACACAGTTTTCTTATTCCCACATGATTCACTCTCTCTGTATAAAAAACAATAAAAACTTTATATTTGTCATTCTACCAAAACATACATAAGGTGTCCAGAGAAAAACAAAAAATAGTTCACATAATATTGTCATATTTCTAAACCGTCATTTCGCCCAAGGCGAAGGCAGTAAAATTAGAAATTGTTAACATTTTAGCATTTGACTGCTTTATATACCGGTGATATAATAACTGGAACACCAAATGCGCATGCACATTTTATATGTCTGCGCTAAGACAAAGACCATTCTCACGTCACTTAACGGTCCGGCCGAAAAAGATGACGTGAATTGGGATAATACAGTTAAAACAGCACTAGGAGACCAAGATGTGGCTTGCCGACAAATGGAAGGACTTTGAACTAATAGACTGCTCAAAGGGTGAAAAGCTGGAGCGCTGGGGCAAGGAGATACTTGTACGCCCCGACCCTCAGGCGATTTGGGATACGCCCCGTGTGCATAAGGGCTGGCAAAGGCCGTCTGCCAAATATACCCGCTCGTCCAAGGGGGGCGGTTCTTGGGAAAAAACGAAGCTGCCCGAAAGCTGGCAGGTGCGCTACGGGGACATGACCTTTAACGTCAAGCCCATGAATTTCAAGCACACTGGCCTTTTTCCCGAGCAGAGCTCAAACTGGGATTATATAATAGACAAAATCAGAGCGGCGGGCAGGGAGATAAACGTTCTAAATCTTTTTGCCTACACCGGGGCCGCCACAGTGGCGGCCGCCTACGCCGGAGCCTCGGTTTGCCATGTAGACGCCGCAAAGGGCATGGTTGCCTGGGCGAAGGAGAATGCAAAGTCCTCCGGGCTTTCGGACAGGCCCATTAGGTGGATAGTCGATGACTGCGTGAAATACGTGGAGCGTGAAATCAGGCGCGGAAAACGCTATGACGCCATAATTATGGACCCCCCGTCCTATGGCAGGGGCCCGTCGGGAGAGATATGGAAGCTCGAGCAGAATCTCTACCCCTTTGTCAAGCTCTGCGAGGGCGTTTTAAGCGAGGACCCATTGTTTGTGATAATCAATTCCTACACGACGGGGATTTCGCCCTCGACCCTGACATATATAAGCGAATCCGTATTTACAAAGCGCTTCGGCGGAAAAAGCAGGAGCGAGGAGCTGGGAATACCCGTAACCATGAGCGGCCTTAATCTGCCCTGCGGGGCCTCCTGCCGCTGGGAGAGATAAAATGAAGGATATAATAGTTACAGAGAATTTAAGATACTCCTATATCTCCGATGAGGACAAAAGGGAACTTGCACTTGACGGAATCAGTCTTAGCATTGAAGAGGGCAGCTTTGTTGCCGTGCTTGGTCATAACGGTTCGGGCAAATCCACCTTTGCAAAGCATTTGAACGCCATACTCCTACCGGAGGGTGGCAAGGTCTATGTCGCAGGAATGGATACCCACGATGAGAATCTGACCATTGAAATACGCAGGCAGGTGGGAATGGTCTTCCAGAATCCCGACAACCAGATGGTTGCAAATGTAGTTGAGGAGGATGTGGCCTTCGGGCCCGAAAATCTTGGCGTGGAGCCATCTGAGATACGAAGGCGCGTCGATGAGGCCTTAAAGCTCGTCGGAATGTACGAGTACAGGACGCATGCGCCGCACCTGCTTTCGGGCGGTCAGAAGCAGAGGATAGCGATAGCGGGCATCATAGCCATGCGCCCGCGCTGTATAGTGCTTGACGAGCCGACCGCGATGCTGGATCCCGTCGGGCGCGAGGAGGTTATAAAAACCATCCGCGAGCTAAATCGGAATCAGGGCATCACAGTTGTGCTGATAACGCACCACATGAAGGAGACCATAGACGCGGACAGGGTAATTATAATGGAGGACGGCAGAATAGTGGCCGATGGCAGACCGTCTGAGGTTTTTGCCCGCGTTGAGGAGATAAAGGCCGTAGGCCTGGACGTGCCCGACACGACGGAGCTTATTTACGAGCTCAACAGGGAGGGCTTTAACCTTCCTCTGGAGGCCCTGTCCGTCGAGGAATGTGCCGAGGTCATTTACGCGGTTCTGTCATAGAGGGGATGACCGGGAAAGTACTGATTAATAATGCAGGCGCTGTCATTGGCGGCAAAGAGGCATTAAATGCCCCCGTTTAATCAGCGCTTCATTCGGACATCCACCGTAAAAAAGGGTTGAAGAATTTGTCATATATAATAAAAACAGAGGGCCTGTGCCACCGTTACAGCATTGGAACGCCGTTTGAACGAACGGCAATAGAGGATATCAGCTTTGAGGCGCGCAGCGGCGAGTTTATTGGCATAATAGGCCATACCGGGTCGGGGAAATCGACCTTTATCCAGCATTTGAACGGACTTCTGAGGCCCACCGAGGGCAAAGTGTTCTACGAGGGCACGGACATCTGGAGCAGCAAGGCAACTACACGCGACATCCGCTTCAAAGTAGGACTGGTGTTTCAATATCCTGAGTATCAGCTCTTTGAGGAGACTGTCTACAAGGATATAGCATTCGGCCCCCAAAACATGAAGCTGTCCGATGAGGAAGTTGACCGGCGTGTGAGAGAGGCGGCGGAGTTTGCCGGCATAGGCGAGGAGCTTCTCGAAAAATCGCCCTTTGAGCTGTCGGGCGGGCAGAAGCGGAGAGTCGCAATCGCGGGTGTTATTGCCATGCGGCCAAATGTGCTCATTCTTGACGAGCCGGGGGCGGGACTTGACCCGCGCGGGCGTGAGAGCATAATCGAAAACATAAGGCGCTATCACCGGGCCACCGGCGCGACCGTAATAATGGTGACCCACAGCATGGAGGAGATAGCGAGTACCGTTGAGCGGATAGTAGTTTTCAACAGGGGCCGCATAGCGATTAGCGGAACGCCGAAGGAGGTATTTTCCCGCGGGGACGAGCTGGCTCAGATGGGCCTTTCGGTGCCGCAGGTTACGAGCATAGCAAAGCGCTTAAGCGAGCTGGGGCTTCCCGTGGACACCTCCGTATATACGATAGAGCAGCTTAAAACCGCCCTGCTCAGGTTGAAGGGAGGCGGGAAAGGTGCTTAAGGACATAACTCTGGGTCAGTTTTTTCCGGGCGACACTTTGCTGCACCGCCTGGATCCCCGCACGAAGCTGATTTTGACTTTTGTATATATAGTCGCTCTCTTTGTGGCAAAAAGCTATATATCCTATGCGGTTATGCTGCTTTTCCTGATTATGAGCGTGGTCATCTCAAAGGTAAAGCCGAAGGCACTTTTCAGGGGCCTGAAGCCCATTATGGTAATTATTATAATTACCGCGCTCTTGAACCTCTTTTACACCGACGGCAATACTTTAGTTGAATTCTGGATATTCAAGATAACCGACGCCGGCATTAAAAGCGCGGTTTTCATGGCCCTTCGCATATCGATGCTGATAATGGGCACCTTCCTCCTGACCTATACCACCTCGCCCATAGACCTCACAGACGGTCTGGAGAAGCTTTTAAATCCCTTAAAAAAGATCAAGGTTCCCGTACATGAGCTGGCAATGATGATGAGCATAGCTCTGAGATTCATACCGACGCTCATAGAGGAAACCGACAAAATAATGAGCGCCCAGAAGGCTAGGGGCGCAGACTTTGAAACCGGCAATATACTGCAGCGGGCGAAGGCCATGCTCCCCCTTCTGGTGCCGCTGTTCGTCAGCGCCTTCAGGCGTGCCGACGAGCTGGCTGTTGCCATGGAGGCCCGCTGCTATCACGGTGGAGTTGGCAGGACAAGGATGAAGCAGCTGAGAATGAAAAGGCGGGATTTACTGGGGCTTGCCGCCGGAGCGCTGCTGCTCGGCAGTGTGATAACACTGGCTTCCCTCGGACTTTAAGGAGGTGGGAGCGGTGCGCAATATTGCCCTGCGGCTTATGTACGACGGAACGAATTACCACGGCTGGCAGGTACAGAAGAACGAAATCACCGTCGCCGAGACTCTTGAAAGGGCGCTTACAAAAATTTGTGGAGCGCCGACTAAGCTGACAGGCTGCGGACGTACCGACGCCGGAGTGCACGCCCTGCGCTACTGCGCAAACTTCAGGACCGACGCGACTATTCCGACGGACAGAGTTCCCCTTGCAGTCAACGCCCTTATCCCGCCCGATATTGCGGTGGTCGATGCGGTGGATGCGCCAGAGGACTTCAATGCGATTCTTTCTTGCGAAAAAAAGGAATATACCTATAAAATATACAACGCGCGCATACGAAACCCCATGTATGTTAACAGGGCGCACTTCTGCCCCGTACCTCTTGAGCTGGAAGCTATGCAGCAGGCCGCCGCGGCGTTCTGCGGAACGCGTGACTTTGCGGCAGTCAGGTCCGTCGGCACCGAAGTGAAATCGACTGTTCGGACAGTTCATTACTGCGAGGTTTCTAGGGAGGGCAGCCTTATCGAGCTGAGGATATGCGCCGATGGATTCCTCTATAATATGGTAAGGGCCATTACGGGTACGGTAATCTATGCCGGGCTCGGCAAGATTTTACCCGAGGATATTGAGAATATACTTCAGGGGGCTGACAGACGGCTTGCCGGCCCGACCGCTCCGCCCCAGGGTCTATACATGACAAAATTGTGGTATAGCGGTGAGGTCGGACGCATGATGGACAAAAATTTATAGTATATTTTTTAGCGTAGGAGTGCTATAATGCTTCTGGGAGTCCCTTCACAAAAAAATAGGCGCAAAAAAGGCGGAAGAAGCCCTTTGAAAAGGGCTGTTTCGTTTTTGGCACTAGTAATTTTCGCCATAGGCGCCGTTTGGCTATCACTTAATCTCGACACTGTGGGTGAATTCTTCGCCGGGACAGCGATAGGTAATTTTCTCACCAGAGAGAAAGAGGCCGCCGAGGAATTGAGGTTTGATGTTTACTCGGACAGTGTGTTCGCCGGCATCGAAGGGGGCCTTGCAGTCGTTTCCGGCTCGGGCATGCAGCTAATCGGCATTGAGGGCGAGACACATGATATGCAGTCTGTTATTCTGCAGAATCCTGCGGTAATGGCCGGGGGCGGAAGGGCCGTCGTCTGGAGTGTCGGAAGCGGTGATTTTTATGTACTTGGGAAGAGGGACGGTATTGTAAGGCAAAAAACCGACGAGAATGTTATAAACGTATCAATTAATAAGAACGATTGGGTGGCGGTCTCGGCAGAGGAAAGCGGATACAGGGGAGCTGTAACCGTTTTTAACAGCAAGCTGAAATCAGTGTATAAGTGGTATTCGGGAGAGGGCTACCTTATAGGCGCCGCGCTCTCGGATACGAATGACAGAATGGCGGCATTGACGATTACGGGTGAGGGCAGCAAGATAAGTTGTTTTGCTTTGAGCGGGCAGGAGCAGAAGGGTAGCTACATATCGGAAAACGCCATGCTTTTCGATGTGGCGTATTTAAGCTCTTATCGCATCTGCGCACTGGCCGAAGATACGGCCGTATTCCTCGACGAAAGGGCCGAATTAATATCGTCCTACGATTTTTCCGACGGTTATCTCAAGGACTATTCCATGCAGGGCTCGGGGTTTCTGGCTCTCGTGATAGGAAAATACAAGACAGGCAGCGCGGCCTCTATAGTTACGCTTTCAACGGACGGCAGCGTTATGGGCAGCATAGATATAAAAAGGGAAGTTCTGTCAATATCGGCAGCCGGGAAGTTTCTGGCGGTTCTCTACGACGACGAGCTGATTATATACAGAAGCGACTTAACCGAATATGCAAGACTTGACGATGTCACAAATGTAAGACAGGTTTGCGCCAGCCCGGACGGATCTGTAATAATGCTTACAAATTCCGGGGCTGTCGTATATTCACCATAGCCCGGCGATACATCGCATTAATATAAGAAATGAGTCTGATGCCGGAATTTTGTCCCACAGGTCGGGTTTGGATTAGATTCAGAGAGGTGTGAGAGGGCTTGCTTTCAATAATTATTGATATAATACTTCTTATTATCCTGGCCCTGTTTATACGAGGCGGGTACAAAAAAGGCTTCATACTCGGCGTGAGTAGTGTAATTGCGCTGATTATCGCTTTTTACGGTGCGGGACTGGTCGCAGGGGCGTATTCTCATAAATTCACCCCGATGCTTGAGCCCATTATAAGCGGGATTGTCGACAAATCCGTATCAGAGACGAAGAAGGAGTACAGCGAGGATCCTACCCAGACTCCGGAAGATAAAAATGAGCTGGACACCATAGGGATGGGGAGTCTTCTTAACCTTGGAATATTTAAGGGCACAGCCTCTAAAATTATCGAAGAGCTCAAGGACAGCATTTCGGATGTGGGGCAGAGCTTTAAGGCGGCCGTTGCAAGCAGAATAACCGAATCAGTTACCTATATTATCACTTTTATAGTAGTTTTTCTGTTAATAATTATTTTATTTTCGATAGTAGCAAACCTGCTTAACCTCGCCTGCAGGCTGCCGGGCCTTGAGCTTCTCAATAACGCGGGCGGCATAGTGCTAGGGGCCGTAAAGGGACTATTAGTATTGTTCGCCCTGGCTTGGGCGATGCGCTATTGCATTGGGGTGTTCCCCGAAGACACGCTCGACAAGACCTATTTTTTGAGGTTTTTGATGAGCAATAATTTACTCACAGCGTTCCTGGGAGTATGACCGATTGGGAGAGATGTTAGTGAATATTCCGAATATCCTGTCTATATTTAGGCTGGCACTGGTGCCGGTATTCGTAACCGTGTACTTTGGCGGCTCGCAAAACTCCCATATCTATGCTACGGGAGTATATGTGCTCGCCGCAGTGACAGATTTTCTGGACGGGAGAATAGCGAGAAAATATAACCTTGTATCAAAGCTTGGCAGGATACTTGACCCTCTTGGCGATAAGATTATGACTTTTGCCGTCCTGCTGTGCATAACAATAGATAAGCTGGTGCCTGTATGGGCCGTAGTTATCTTCTTCATTAAAGAGGGGCTGATGGCCATCGGCGGGCTCTTGATTTATAAAAAATACACCGATATGCCTCCTGCGAATTATATCGGAAAAACTGCTACTGTCGTTTTTGTTGTAGTCTGTGCGCTCCTTATGTTGATTGACGACATTCCGAAGGTATATGCCACCGCCATGATTTCAATAGCGATAATAGTAATGCTCGCCGCCTTTGTCAGCTACCTCGTAAGGTATATCAAAATGATGCAGTCCATGAAACAGCTCAGGTAATAAGGAGAACTTTTATGCAACCAACAATTTGCGCTAAGTGCAAGAAAAATGTGGCGGTAATATTTATAACAAAGCTTGAGAACGGCAGGTCCACCAACGAAGGGCTCTGCCTTAGGTGCGCTAAGGACCTAAATATAAAGCCGGTTGACGATATCATGAAGAAGATGGGGATATCGGAAGAGGATCTTGACGGAATCTCAAATGAAATGATGGAGGCCTTTGGCGGCGTCGAGGGTCTGTCTGAAATAGACGGTGCGGAGGATGCCGACGAGGGCAAGACGGCTACCTTCCCGTTTTTAAACAGACTTTTCAACACCGAGCCCGGGCATGAATCGCAGATCCCCGGCAGTGCTCACCCCGGCAGCAAGGAACGCGAAACCGCCACCGGGCGCGGGCAGAAGCGCAAGTATCTCGATAACTACTGTATTTCCCTCACACAGAAGGCCATAGAGGGCAAAATAGACAGGATAGTAGGCAGGGAAGAGGAGACTGAGCGCGTTGTTCAGATTCTGAATCGCCGTCAGAAAAACAATCCCTGTCTGATAGGAGAGCCCGGCGTAGGCAAAACTGCCATTGCCGAGGGTCTTGCCCAGCGCATTGCAGACGGTGATGTGCCCTATAAGCTGCGTGAGAAGGAAGTGTTTCTTCTCGACCTCACCGCCCTTGTAGCGGGAACGCAGTTTCGCGGTCAGTTTGAGAGCCGGATGAAGGGCCTCATAGATGAGGTTAAAAAGCAGGGCAACATTATTCTCGTCATTGACGAGGTGCACAATATAGTCGGTGCCGGAGATGCTGAGGGCTCTATGAACGCGGCCAACATCCTGAAGCCTTCGCTCTCCAGGGGCGAGATACAGGTCATAGGGGCCACTACCTTCGCGGAATACCGCAAGCACATAGAGAAAGACTCCGCTCTTGAGCGCAGGTTCCAGCCTGTAATCGTGAGCGAGCCCTCTATTGAGGACTCCATCGAGATTTTAAAGGGAGTTGCGAAATACTACGAGAGTTTCCATGGCGTGAGAATTCCGGATGAGATGTGCCGTCAGGCGGTCATTCTCTCCGAGCGCTATATCACCGACCGCTTCCTCCCCGACAAGGCCATAGACCTGATTGACGAGGCCTGCTCGGACGTCAACCTCAAAAACAGGGATTTCGCAAGAAGTGCCGAAATTACCAAAGAGAGGGCCGACCTTGCCAAGGAGCGCGAGCTTCTTCTCACTGAGACTAACGAGGAGAGCTATCGCCGACTAGCCGAAATCAGAAGGCGGGAGATACAGCTTGAAAACGAAAGCGCGGAGCTCAACAGAAAGGGTATTCCCGAATTGACTATCGACAACCTCGCCCGCATAATACAGCTGTGGACTAAAATTCCCGCAGTCAGTATCCGCGAGGACGAATATGAAAAGCTCTCCAAGCTTGACAAACGGCTAAAGCAGCACATAATCGGACAGGACGAGGCGGTCGATGCGGTCTGTGCCTCCATCAGGCGCAACAGGGTGGGCATTTCGGCAAAGCGCAAGCCGGTATCCTTCATATTTGTCGGCTCGACAGGTGTTGGCAAGACAGAGCTTGTAAAGCGACTGGCGGCGGACCTTTTTGACACGCCGGAGTCCCTGATACGTATTGATATGTCGGAGTATATGGAAAAGCACGCGGTCTCGCGTCTTATCGGCTCGCCTCCCGGCTATGTCGGATACGACGAGGCAGGTCAGCTTACCGAAAAGATCAGGCGCAAGCCCTATTCAGTAGTTTTGTTTGACGAAATAGAAAAGGCGCACCCTGATGTCCTGAACGTACTCCTTCAGATTCTCGACGACGGGCGCATAACGGACGCCCACGGCAAGACGGTAAACTTTGAAAATACGGTCATTATCATGACCACGAATGCGGGCAGCGACAAGAAGGGCGGCTCAGTCGGCTTTAACCGGTCGATAAATGATCAGGGCAAGGAAAAGGCTATCAAAGCCCTCAATGACTTCCTGCGTCCGGAGTTTATTAACCGTGTCGATGAAATTGTATATTTCAATAAGCTGACCGAGGACAATTTCAGAGTAATTTCCACGATTATGCTTAAAGAGCTTCAAGACAGTCTGAAAGAAAAGGGCATCACTCTCTCCTATGACGATAGCGTGCTCGAATACCTCATTAAGAAATCCTACTCAATTACCTATGGAGCGAGGAACCTGAGAAGGCTTATCCAGAAGGATATTGAGGACAAAATAGCCGGGGTCATTATTGAAAACTACGCCAATCCGCGGAAGAACATAAGCCTGACGGTCGACGACGACAAGATTCAGCTGATATCATTCTAGCTATATTTCAGCAAAAGGTTCGGGCAGAGCCAGTGAAAGAATATACCTGCCGAGCACTGCTGGAAATCAAACCGAATTCTCGCGGGAAAAAGGGAAAAATCCTTCGCACGGCCCGACGAACCCACGGTATACCCGTTTTCCGCCGGCCTTGCAGCGCCCGCAACACAGTCTGACATCCTTTTTATAGGCTTTACAGCGCTCTGGAGAGAGTTCCGGAGCGCTGCCTATGTATTAATCTGTTCAAAATTTATAGCAATAAATCGAAATATAATACAAAAAAATGACTTTACGAATGATACTGAACAGATTATAATGTCTAAAAGATTTCACATAAATCAGAGTGAAAAGAGTAAAAAGTTGTTATTGCAGCAAGGGTAACCAAGGATGCTGTTTATCGAATTGAGGAGTGTGATTTAATGAACGAGTTAGAAAAGCTTAGAGCGAAAAAGGCCCACATTCAGGCAGGAGGCGGACAAAAGCGCATAGACGACCAGCACAATAAGGGCAAGCTGACTGCCAGGGAGCGTATAAATCTCCTTTTTGACGAGGGTTCATTTGTGGAATTGGACACTTTTGTCAGACACAGATGTACTAACTTCGGAATGGACAAGACTGAGGCCCCGGGTGAGGGAGTAGTGACCGGTTATGGCCGGATAGACGGCCGAATGGTCTACGCCTTTGCCCAGGATTTCACAGTTCTCGGCGGCTCCCTTGGTGAATACCATGCCGAAAAAATTGTAAAGGTGCAGGACGCCGCTCTGCGAAACGGCTGCCCGATAATCGGACTGCTCGATTCCGGCGGTGCCAGAATCCAGGAGGGTGTAAACTCCCTTTCCGGCTTCGGTAAAATTTTCTACCGCAATACGATTTCTTCCGGCGTTATCCCGCAGATTTCCGCAATCATGGGACCCTGCGCGGGCGGTGCCGTATATTCGCCGGCGATTACCGACTTTATATACATGGTGGACAAGACCTCCTATATGTATATAACCGGCCCCGACGTTATCAAGACCGTTACCGGCGAGACCGTTACCCATGACCAGCTCGGCGGAGCGAAGGTTCACAACAGCAGAAGCGGCGTTGCGCACTTCATAGCGGACAGTGACGCCGATTGTATAGCTCAGATCAGGAATCTCGTTTCATACCTCCCGTCGAACAACGCGGAGAACGCGCCCGAGTACGCCTGCAGCGACGATATAAACCGCAGCTGCCCTGAGCTTGACACTATTATACCCGACAACCCCAACAAGGGCTATGATATGTATGATATAATTCGTTCACTGGTAGATAACGGTGAAATTCTTGACGCACAGCCCCTCTATGCAAAGAATATGATTACCTGCTTTGCCCGCATGGGCGGCAAGACGGTTGGCATAATCGCAAATCAGCCGAAGCTGATGGCCGGCTGTTTGGACGTCAACGCTTCCGATAAAGCGGCTCGCTTTATTCGCCGCTGCGACGCCTTCAACATCCCCATGCTCACCCTCGTCGACGTTCCCGGCTTCTTGCCCGGCACAGGCCAGGAGTATGACGGAATCATCCGCCACGGTGCCAAGATGCTCTACGCATACAGCGAGGCAACGGTGCCAAAGATTACACTCGTAACCCGCAAGGCCTACGGCGGTGCCTATATAGGAATGTGCTGCAAGGAATTGGGCGCTGATATGTCCTTTGCCTGGCCGAATGCCGAGATAGCCGTTATGGGTGCAGAGGGTGCCGCGAACATCGTCTTCAGAAGGGATATAGCCGCGTCAGACAATCCCGAGGCTAAGCGTCAGGAAAAGATCAGCGAATATAAGGAGAAGTTTAATAACCCCTATGCCGCGGCAAGCATGGGTTATGTAGACGACGTTATCGAGCCCAATGAGTCCAGAATCCGCATCATAAGCGCGCTGGCAATCTGTGAGGGCAAGAGGCAGTCGCTCCCCGCTAAAAAGCACGGCAACATTCCGCTTTAATCTCTTGTCACTGATGGAAAGAAGGTGTAGCATTGGATATCATTGAGATGATGAAAAACCCCGAAATATTAAAGACCTTGTCGATTGGTGAAAAAATGCTGGGTTCACTAATTGTCATGGTTCTCGGTATAGTAACATGCTTTATAGTACTGCTGATAATTATGTTTGCAATCAGGATTATGGGTGCAGCTGTCGGCGAGAAAAAAAAACCTCAAGTACCGTCGGTAGCACCGGCGCCGGCACCGGCACCGGCTGCTAGCCCGGTTGTGGCAGCCCCGCAGGAGGATGAGGGAGAGCTGATAGCGGTTATCACTGCCGCCATTACCGCAATGAGAGGTAGCAGTAGCTTTAGAATCAGGAATATCAGCGAGAAAAAAGCACCTCCTGCGCTCTCAAATTGGGTCAGCGCCGGCAGGATTGAAAACTTTTCCAGCCGTAGAGTGGCAAAATAGCAATTAAAACAGGCTTGAAACAGACTCAAGCTTCGTTTGAAGCGCAAATTAAGCCCGCCCGGCCTCGTTGAGGCAGGAAAAAGCACAGATGACCATACATAATCGTTTTGTGACTTTGAATTTGTGAAAGGAATGTTCACTATGAAAACATATAACATAACTGTCAATGGCAAGACATATTCCGTAAATGTTGAAGAAGTCGGTGTCGGCTCTGCACCCACGGCAGCGCCTGCCCCGGCCCCCGTTGCCGCCGCGCCTGGGCCGGCACCCGTAGCGGCCCCGGCCCCCGCCCCGGCTCCGGCCCCCGCCCCCACAGCGGCTCCCGTAGCGGCCGGCAGTGCTGTTGTCACCTGCCCGATGCCCGGAACGATTCTTGACATCATAGCTAAGGTCGGTTCCCAGGTCAAGGAGGGCGATGTTCTGCTTATTCTCGAAGCCATGAAGATGGAAAATGAAATAATGGCTCCTTGCGACGGTGTTGTTTCCCAGATTAGCGTTACAGTTGGTGCGTCTGTAAATACCGGCGATACCCTTGTTGTGCTGTAAATAAATTCTGAGAAACCTCAAAGAAAGGAGATAAGCTATGGTTAACGCAATTTTGCGTTTTTTAGAAAGTACAGGTCTAGCTCAATTTGACTGGCGCAACGCGGTTATGATTGTTATAGCCTGCGTGCTCCTGTATTTAGCTATTGGAAAGAAGTTTGAACCCCTGCTTCTTATACCAATTGCTATGGGCATGCTACTTTCTAACCTTTTTGGCTCGGAAATATTTAAAGAGGGTGGCTTGCTCTATTACTTCTACACCCTCAACAGGATGGGAATCTTCCCCCCGCTCATTTTTATGGGTGTTGGAGCAATGACCGATCTCGGTCCTCTTATTGCAAACCCAAAATCCCTGCTTCTCGGCGCCGCCGCCCAGCTCGGCATATTCATTACATTTATCGGCGCAATTCTGCTCGGCTTTAATGCACAGCAGGCAGGTTCCATCGGCATAATAGGCGGCGCAGACGGTCCCACCGCTATTCTAGTTACTATACTTATGGCCCATGAGCTTCTTGGCGCAATAGCGATTGCAGCCTATTCCTACATGGCTCTGGTTCCCGTAATTCAGCCACCCATCATGAAGGCGTTGACCACAAAGGAAGAGCGCAGAATAGAGATGAAGCAGCTTCGCACCGTTTCCAGAAGAGAAAAGATTTTCTTCCCGATACTCTGCATTCTTATCGTCTGCTTTATACTGCCCGATGCAGTTCCCCTTATCGGTATGTTGATGCTGGGCAACCTGTTCCGTGAGAGCGGATTGACCAACCGTCTGTCTGATACGGCACAGAACGCCCTTGTCAATACCGTCACCATTATGCTTGGTCTTTCTGTCGGCGCCTCGGCCACGGCAGCGCAGTTCCTGACTGTGGAGACAATCCAGATTATTGTTCTGGGCGTTATAGCCTTCGCCGGAGGCACTGCCGGCGGCGTGCTGCTTGCCAAGTTTATGAACCTCTTCCTCAAGGATAAGATAAATCCGCTGATTGGCTCCGCCGGTGTTTC
>JAAYOL010000119.1 GCA_012520395.1 Clostridiales bacterium | reverse complement strand
TCTATCCACTCCGTATTATTTAAATACCATTCAATAGTTTCTTTCATTCCCTGTTCAAAAGTATAAGTAGGTTCCCAGCCTAAAAGAGTTGTAATCTTTGTATTATCAATGGCATATCTTCTGTCATGCCCAGGTCTGTCTTTTACGTATTTAATCAACTTTTCCGACTTACCCAGTGTTTTTATTATGAGCTTAACGATTTCAATATTCGCTTTTTCATTATTTCCGCCGATATTATAAACCTCTCCATCTAATCCCTTGTGTAATACCGTATCAATTGCAGAACAATGATCCGCTACATGCAGCCAATCTCTTATCTGCATGCCATCTCCATAGACAGGTAGAGTTTTATCATTTAAACAGTTATTAATCATCAGGGGAATTAACTTTTCCGGGAACTGGTAGGGTCCATAGTTATTACTACAGCGGGTAATGTTCACCGGCATGCCGAATGTTTCATGGTAGGCTCTTACGATTAGGTCAGCAGAGGCTTTGGAGGCAGAATAGGGGCTATTAGGACACAAAGGCATAGTCTCCACAAACATTCCTGTTTCACCCAGTGCGCCATACACTTCATCAGTTGACACCTGCAAGAACTTAACTCCAGTTTTATATGCTTTACAATACTTATCATCCGGATTAATCTTCCAATATTTCTTAGCTACATCAAGTAGCACCTGGGTGCCGATAATATTAGTTGTCAAAAAAATCTCAGGTTCTACTATACTTCGGTCTACGTGTGATTCTGCAGCAAAGTTAACAACGGTATCAATATTATAAGAAGCAAATATCTCATCAATTTTAACTCTGTTCCTGATATCTGCTCTAATAAACATATAGTTTGGGTTGTTCACTATACCCTTTAAATTCTCCAAGTTGCCTGCATATGTAAGTGCATCTACATTTATAATTCTATATTCAGAATATCTGTCCAATATATATTTCACAAAATTACTTCCAATGAACCCAGCCCCACCGGTTACAAGAATGTTTTTCATTTTATCTCAAATCCTCTCCATTTTCCATGCAAACTACTGTTCATTTGCCAAAGACAAAATGTACTGCCCGTAATCAGTCATTTTCAAACTCTCGCCTAGTGCTTTAAATTGTTCAGTAGTAATAAATCCTCTCCGCCAAGCTATCTCTTCTAAACAAGCTATATAAAAACCTTGCCTTGACTGAACTGCTTCTACATATTCAGCCGCCTTCAACATTCCCTCAGGGGTACCGGTATCGAGCCAGGCCATGCCACGTCCCAGTAGGATTACATTCAGTTCACCCTGCTCCAAATAGGCATTATTGACAGCCGTAATCTCTATCTCACCTCGTGCAGATGGTTTGACATTCTTCGCAATCTCCACCACTTGATTATCATAAAAATAGAGTCCTGGTACAGCATAATTCGATTTCGGGCGCTGTGGTTTTTCTTCAATGGAAATGACTTTATGGTTCTGGTCGAATTCCACCACCCCAAAAGATCGCGCATCCTTTACCGGATATCCGAAGATTACCGCACCCTTCTCTAAGGCTTTAGCACGATTCAAAACCCTGGTAAGATCCTGCCCGTAGAAGACATTATCACCCAAAATTAAGCAGGCACTGTCATCACCGATAAATTCTTCACCTAAG
>JAAYOL010000118.1 GCA_012520395.1 Clostridiales bacterium | reverse complement strand
TTTCTTTATCTTTTGTGTCATTATAATGTATTATAAATATTAATTTGTAATCACAAAATAAATAAAGCAATAGTCATCGTATAATAACAATAAGGAGCATTGCAATGCAGAGATTTGTTTATGCAGACAACGCGGGAACCACTGCCCTGTCCAAAACCGCTCTTGATGCGATGATGCCATATTTGACGGAATTTTACGGCAACCCCTCCTCAATTTACAGCATAGGGAGAAAATCAAAGACAGCCATTGAAAATTCCAGGCTAAAAATCGCTACGGCAATCGGGGCAAAAACTGAGGAAATTTACTTTACGGGCGGCGGCTCTGAGGCCGACAACTGGGCAATTCGCTCGGTTGCTGAGAAGCTGAGCAAAAAAGGCCGCCATATTATAAGCACAGTGATAGAACACCACGCTGTCTTGCACACCCTGCGCGCCCTTGAAAAGCAGGGTTACGAGGTGACCTATCTGCCAGTCAACGCGCTTGGCCAGATTTCACTTGATGATTTAAAAAACGCCATAAGGGACGATACCATCCTCATCACCATAATAATGGCCAACAACGAAATAGGCACCATACTGCCTATAGCTGAAATATCCAAAATTGCGAAGGAACGTGGCATCCTGTTTCACACTGATGCTGTTCAGGCAGTCGGGCACATTCCCATAGATGTGAGTGAACTGGGCGTCGATCTGCTCTCACTTGCCGCTCACAAGTTCCGCGGACCTAAGGGCGTCGGGGCACTTTTTGTAAAGAAAGGTATATTTCTCCCTGCGCTGCTAACTGGCGGAGGACAGGAAAAGGGCAGGCGCGCCGGCACCGAAAACGTAGCCGGTATAGTCGGTATGGCAGCCGCCCTGGAGGAAGCTGCGGCGAATATGGACGAGAACGTCAAAAAAGTCACCGCAATGCGCGACCGGCTTATTGAAGGACTTCTAAAAATACCCTTTTCACAGCTCACGGGAGACCCGGTGAACAGACTGCCCGGCACAGCCTCCTTTGTGTTTGAGTGCATCGAAGGAGAGTCTTTGGTGCTTGCACTGGACAGCAAGGGAATCTGCGCATCTTCCGGCTCAGCCTGCTCCTCGGCCTCGCTTGACCCCTCACATGTTCTGCTTGCCATCGGTCTGAAGCATGAAGTTGCCCACGGTTCCCTGCGCCTGACTATAAACGAGGATAATACTGATGAAGATATTGACTATATCCTGGCTGAGCTGCCCCCGATTATAGCTCGCCTGCGCGATATGTCACCGCTCTGGGAGGACAAGTTAAATGGTAAATACTGATAATATCAGGCAGAGAATTCTCAGCCTTAAATCCGAAAAAAACGCACTTATTCTAGCTCATTACTATCAGCCGCTGGAGGTTCAGGACATGGCCGACCATGTGTGCGACTCCTTCGAGATGGCTAAGAGGGCAAGGGATGCCGAGCAGCAGATTATAGTCATCTGCGGTGTAGTATTCATGGGCGAGAGCGCAAAGATACTCAACCCCGGGAAGAAAATACTTATCCCAGTTATGGAGGCCGGCTGCCCCATGGCCGACATGGTAACTCCTGAGGATGTAATTAATCTCAGGAAAAAGCATCCCGACGCCGCGGTTGTATGCTATGTCAACTCCTCGGCAGCGGTAAAGGCGGTCAGCGACATCTGCTGCACCTCATCTTCGGTTCTACGCATTGTCCGCTCACTTCCTGAGAAAAAAATAATATTCATACCCGACAGAAATCTTGGTGCCTATGTCGCAAGGCAGGTACCTGAAAAAGAGATAATCCTCTTCGACGGTTTTTGTCCTACGCACAACAGGGTGACGGAGTCCGACGCGCTGCGTGCTAAGGAGGCGCATCCGGACAGTGTCTTTGCAGCGCACCCCGAGTGCCGCCAGGAGGTTCTGGCACATGCCGATTTTATCGGCAGTACATCGGAAATCATCAATTACGCGCACAACTCAGAGAAAAAGACAATAATCATCGGAACCGAACAGGGTATTGTTGAAAGGCTCAGAAGAGAGCTGCCCGACAAGAACATCTACTCCGTGGCGGCAAGCTTTGTTTGCCCCAATATGAAGAAGACCAACCTTCCCGAACTGCTCAACTGTCTTGAGAACGAGCAGACAGAAATCAAACTGACAGACGAAGAAATTGCCGCGGCAAAACAGAGCCTTGACCGCATGGTAAGCATTTAAGGAGAGAAGATATGTACACAGACAAGGTGATGGACCATTTTGCAAATCCGCGGAACGTAGGTGAGCTTGCTGACGCAAACGCCATAGGTCAGGTTGGAAACCCCAAGTGCGGAGACATAATGAAGATTTACATGAAGATTGAGGATGAGATAATAAAAGATATCAGCTTCAAAACCTTTGGCTGCGGGGCAGCTATCGCAACCTCATCCATGGCCACCGAGCTTGTTAAGGGCAAGACAATTCAGGAAGCGCTAGCCCTCAAGAATAAGACCGTCGTGGAGGCTCTTGAGGGGCTTCCCCCGGCAAAGATACATTGCTCCGTACTCGCGGAGCAGGGCATCAAAGCGGCCATCGCGGACTACTACACGCGCCAGGGCATTGACCCCGAGCCGATTGTCGGCTGCATATGCGACTGTGAGCATTGCGACCACTAAAACCAAAAAAACGGTGCAGCTACGGCTGCACCGTTTAAAGACTGTCAAAAAAGTGGTAAAGCCACTTTTTTGAAGGCTTTAGCACGCAAGATACATCTCGATTCATGACGGAAAAGTCGAAGCATCTTGCGTGAGAAGTGTCATTTCCGAGGCACATGTCCCCGAAAATGACGGATTTCAATTTTATTCCGTCATCTGTGGATGACGGAACTCTGCGAGGCGTTCCCTGCGGGGGA
>JAAYOL010000117.1 GCA_012520395.1 Clostridiales bacterium | reverse complement strand
TACTCGTCGAGCTTGAGAACCGCCATGAAGGCCTCCTGAGGCACCTCTACGGAGCCAAGGCTGCGCATACGCTTTTTGCCTTCCTTCTGCTTCTCAAGCAGCTTTTTCTTTCTTGTTATATCGCCGCCGTAGCACTTGGCAAGAACGTCCTTGCGCATAGCCTTAATAGTCTCGCGGGCAATTATCTTGCCGCCAACTGCCGCCTGCACGGGTATCTCGAACATCTGGCGAGGAATATTTTCCTTCAGCTTTTCGGCAATCCTGCGCCCCCTTGAATAAGCCTTGTCCTTATGCACGATAAATGACAGTGCGTCTACTATTTCGCCGTTCAAGAGTATATCAAGCTTTACCAGCTCGGACGGACGATAGCCCGACAGCTCGTAGTCGAGCGAGGCATAGCCCCTGCTGCGGGATTTCAATGCATCGAAGAAGTCATAGATTATTTCGTTGAGCGGCAGCTCGTAGCGTAGCTCGACGCGCTCCTTATCAATATAGACCATTTCCTTATACTCGCCGCGCCTGTCCTGACAGAGCTCCATTATATTACCGACATATTCTGTCGGGCACATTATGCCCGCCTTGACAAAAGGCTCCTCCGCGATTTCGATGACCCCAGGGTCGGGGTAATTTAAGGGGTTGTCTATCATTAAAACCTCGCCGTCGGTCCTTGTTATGCGATATATAACGCTCGGCGCCGTAGTTATCAAATCAAGGTCGTATTCCCGCTCCAAACGCTCCTGCACTATTTCCATGTGCAGAAGCCCCAAAAACCCGCAGCGAAAGCCGAAGCCGAGCGCCGCGGAGGACTCGGGTTCAAAGGAAAGTGCCGCATCGTTGAGCTTAAGCTTTGAAAGTGCGTCGCGAAGGTCGGGGTACTTTGACCCGTCCGCGGGATAAATACCGGAAAAAACCATGGGGTTTGCGGGCCTGTAACCGGCGAGTGGTTCGCTCGCCGGGCGCTCCGACTCCGTAACCGTATCGCCCACCTGAGTATCGGAAACGGTTTTAATGCTGGCAGTGAAGTAGCCTACGTCCCCGGCCCTGAGGGCACCACATGGTTCAAGCCTTGTCGGGCGCAGGTAACCAACCTCTACAACCTTGTATTCCGCGCCGGAGGCCATCATTCTTATCTCAGCGTCCTTTTTAAGCTCGCCCTCCATAATACGGACATAAACCATAACCCCTCGGAAGCTGTCGTACTGGCTGTCAAAAATCAGCGCACGAAGCGGCTTCGAGCTGTCGCCCGTTGGAGGAGGAATGAGTTTCACTATGTCTTCTAGTACCTTCTCAATGCCTATGCCGAGCTTTGCCGAGATTTCCGGCGCGTCCATAGCAGGTATGCCAATAGTATCCTCTATCTCGGCCTTTATCTTCTCCGGCTCCGCTCCGGGCAGGTCGATTTTGTTTATTACAGGAAGTATCTCAAGATCATGTTCCAAAGCCAGATATGTGTTGGCCAGAGTCTGTGCCTCTATACCTTGGCGTGCGTCCACGACGAGAAGTGCTCCCTCGCAGGCGGCGAGCGAGCGGGAGACCTCGTAGTTGAAGTCTACGTGTCCGGGTGTATCGATGAGGTTGAGCGTGTAAACCTCGCCGTCGTCGGCGGTATATTTAAGCCCCACGGCATGCGCCTTTATAGTTATGCCGCGCTCACGTTCCAGGTCCATACTGTCTAAAACCTGGTTTTCCATGTCACGGGAATCTATTGCACCGCATTTCTCAAGAAGGCGATCGGCAAGGGTCGACTTGCCGTGGTCTATGTGTGCGATTATAGAAAAGTTTCTGATCTTGCTCTGCTCTGTCAAGAAATTCACCTCTGTATATTGTAAGGACCCTGTTTGGGATCCGTTTTCGGCTTCATAAGCGCCGTGAGGCGCTCCTCAGTTTTCGCGGCTGTTGCTTCTATTTGCCTCCATGTACTTTTAGACACGCTTTTTTTAAGCAGCTCGGCGGAGGGTCTCTGCTCACTCGACCTTTGCTCCTCGCTGAGCTTAAGGGAATTTATCTGAAGGTCGGCATCCGCAAGGGCTCTGGCCTGTTCCGATGAGAGCGAGAAGATTTCACCCTCGGCTCCCAAAAGCAGGAAGCGCATAAACTTATATTCGGCTGTTACCATACAGCGCAGGGCAGACAGCGCTAATTCTTCCCCGCTATGAGTGATTAGCCTCATGAGCGCCGCTGCAAGCGCTGCCGCTTCCTGAGCACTTTTCTC
>JAAYOL010000116.1 GCA_012520395.1 Clostridiales bacterium | reverse complement strand
CTTGTCTTACATTGTTTAATTTACAAGGTACATACCCTCAGCTCTCACGCTCAGTAGCTCTCTTTAAACCCTCTTAGCATCGCTGCTTCGTCAGGCTTTAAGCTACCCGCGCCCCTTGGCAGAGGAACTCTATATTATCACAGAGCTCGGCATTTGTCAAGCTTTTTCTGCTCTTTCCTCTCGGCCAGCCCCGCTCTGTTTCGCCGCCCTCTCACGGGCGCTCAGTTAATATACCACCTACTCTCCACCTTGTCAACACCTTTTTCGCCTTTTTCGTAAATTCTTTTGCGCACTGTTTGCATCCTGTCCAAAACTATGTATAATATGTATTAAAATGGTCATTTATCTAAACTAATGAGGTGTAGCCCATGATTTCTCCGTCCGAGATGCGCAAAATATACGTCAACAATACCGAAGCCTTTTATAAAGCAGCGGGCGGAGACTATCTCGCTGCTGAGACCGACGAGTTTCTCCGCGCCTGCGTCATCGGGCTGTGGGCCAGAAGCGGAGGGGTCACAGAATCCAACGTAGCGCTCATCAACGAGCTGTATTCAAAAAACCAGCCCGGGCCGAAATATCTCTACTGGGAGCTCACGAGTGTCGTCTGCGCCTATTCATTATTTCAAATTCCCGATTTTTTCACCGGCCTTGCCGCGGCGGATAGGCTCAACAAAACCACAGTCTCGCGGACATTCATACGTATTTTTGCGAATATTCTCCTAACCGTTGCCTCTTCTGACGACGACGTGAGCATAGCCGAGGCGCAGTTTATAACCTCCTGCACCGAGGCCTTGGAGTCCGTATGTGACAGAAGCGGAGTCGCGCCCGCCAAGAGACCCTTAAACGCGGCGGATTATATCACATCTCCGGAGCCGTCCTTTCTGCAGGGCGTAAAGCCCGCCTGTCCGCAGCAGGAGCAGACCACCGGGGAAGGTATTACGCAGACTGTTGCAGATAATAAGGATGAGGCCCCTGCGGAGCTTGATGAGCTGATGGCTCAGCTAGACGAGCTTGTAGGGCTTGAGCGAATAAAATCCGACGTGAGGAGCCTTATCAATCTTATTAAGGTACGCAAGCTCCGCACTGAGCACGGCCTGACAGCGCCGCCCATTTCCCTCCACATGGTTTTTATGGGCAACCCCGGGACGGGTAAAACCACCGTGGCACGTCTTTTAGCCGGAATCTACAAAGCTATGGGCGTGCTCTCAAAGGGGCAGCTTGTCGAGGTTGACAGGTCACAGCTCGTCGCGGGCTATGTCGGACAGACTGCCATAAAGACTGCCGAGGCCCTTGAAAAGGCCAAGGGCGGCATACTCTTTATAGACGAGGCCTATTCCCTTACTCCGGACGCTTCCGGTAACGACTACGGCCGCGAGGCGGTGGAAATAATCCTTAAGGGCATGGAAGATAACCGTGACGACCTCGTGGTCATTGTAGCGGGCTACGAAAACCTGATGGAAAAGTTTATTTCCTCAAACCCCGGTCTCGAATCGCGCTTCAGCAAATACTTCGTTTTTGAGGACTATACCGGAGAGCAGCTCAACTCCATCTTCCTATCGATGTGCAAAAAGAACGAATACCTTCTCACACCCGAAGCATCTGAGAGGGCGCGGGAGCTTCTAAACAGGCTTTACGAGCAGCGCGACGACAACTTCGGTAACGCCCGTGACGTCCGGAACCTGTTCGAGCGGGCGGTTTCAATGCATTCGGACAGGGTTGCCTCTATCGAAAGCCCCTCAAAAGAGGATTTGATTACTTTAATAAAGGAGGATATTCCGGATTTTTAGGATTAATTGAAACTCAGGTAAATTCCCGCAAGATATGTCGGTAATTTTGGCTCAATGACTAGAAAATACATTTCTTGTATGCTAGAATGGTATCACAAATAAACGAGGAGGGTTCTAAAATGTGTGACGTAAAGTTTTTTATCTGTAATCTCTGTGGTAATATTGTTGAAATGATTAATAGTTCGGGGGTGCCCATCGTCTGCTGCGGCGAGGAAATGGGCGAGCTTATCCCCGGCACTGTTGACGCCTCACTTGAGAAGCATGTACCTGTTGTAACCGTTGACGGTGACACCGTTACTGTTGTGGTCGGCTCCGCCATTCACCCGATGGTGCCCGAGCACTACATAGAGTGGATTTATCTCCAGACAGAAAGCGGCATCCAGCGCAAGTGTCTGAAGCCGGGCGAGGAGCCCAAGGCCGTCTTTAAGCTCGACGGCGAAAAGGCTGTCTCAGCCTATGAGTACTGCAACCTCCACGGACTTTGGAAAGCGGACATATAAAATAGTATAAAAACAAAGCGGAGCAGCCGAATGAATCGGCTGCTCCGGACTTTTATGGCTTATTCTTCAAAGAGAGCGTTGAAGGCAGCTTCTATCTCCTCCGCCCGTTCTGCGACCACAAACATCAGGAAGTTGTCGTTTTGAACTATCTTTGCGTTTTTGACCAGCTCGTACTGCTGGGGCAGGTATTGCTTCCACAGATTATCCAAGTCCTCATGGCGCTTTTCAATTATTTCGAATACCTTTTCAGCGTCCGATGAGTCCGCGAGCTCGACAAGTACTATTTCGGTAGCGGAGACGTTGAAGGTGGGGAGGTAAATCACGCGCTGCGTGAGCTCAACGTCAAACAGTTCCTCATAAAAACCGTCAGCAATCTTCTCTGTCAGCTCCACCCCCTCGGGGAGAAGCTCGCTTTCAACCAGTCCCTGATAGAAGTCCTTCAGATTACTTTTGTCGGGCGCAGGTATTCCACCGGGCTCAAGCGATACCGCGGGCGTATGTTCCGGGGTCGGCTGCACCGTCGGAGCGGGGGTGGGTGTTGGTGTCTGCTCCGGCTCGGATACACATGCACCCAGCGAAATAATAAGTGTTAGCACCATAATTAGCGCTGCTAGTCTTTTCATTTAATCTGCCTCCGTAATATAAACTGGACTTCAGACGATATGGAGGCGTGATTGTTCCGCTCCTGTTACGGCCTTTACAAATTGTTAAAAATCTCTGTGCCTTTTCCTCTTAAAAATGAAAGCATTATCAGCGAGAGAATCAAAAACAGCAGGGCGCACATCGCCATGTATATATCGCCGGGAATATTTCGGGCAAACAGTATATATATCAGCCCGGGAATGGCCACAACAGCCATTGCGCCGAACACAGCCGCAGTTACGCTCGCGCTCTGTTTAATCACAAGCGTCTCGCTCAGCCAATCAAAGCGCGGAAGCTTAAGATTCAAAACAAGACCCATAAGCGAGATGAACACCTGCAAAATCAGTGGTGTGACGATAATAAGCAGCCCCTGCACCAGAGTCACATCGAGGACAAGGCAGGCGGCAATACCCGCAAGCGCGAGCGGGGGCACGGTCACGACCAACGATGCCATAATTTTAGCGAAGAAGACGTCGGAGGCTCTCAAGGGCATCGATTTGAGCAGCCAGAGCGTTTTTGCCTCCAGCGATATCGAAGGGGCGGTTATATAGTTTGTCGTGGCAAAAAAGCATAGCGCTGTACAGGCCAAAAGCGGAATCAGTGGCTGAAGTTCCGGAATAACGCTAAGCAGGGCTCTGAGCTCCGCCCCCTTTATAATCAGCGCAGCCGCGCCGATTAGCGCGAAGACAGCGCCCAGCGAGCTGTTTAGCACATACATGGGCAGCGAGAAGAAGCGTCCCAGCTCTTTTCTGAGCAATGCCGCACGCACAGAGCTGACCTTAAGTTCCCTTTCCCTGTACTCAACCCTGATTGTACCGCGTTTGGAGGTGGCGATTTTCAGAAAGCTCTTAGACAGCAGGTAATATACCATCGCAAAGGGAACAAGGCACCAGAGGGCAAGCAGTAAAAGCGCCATGAGGTCGGGGCTGTCTATGGCCCTGCCGAAATAATAGACAGGCGGCAGACTCTTTGAAATCGCGGCGGCAAACTCCGAGCCGGCCGCAATCAGCTTCGCGGTATATGACTGAAGATTCATATAGAAGTACATATAGGCGAAGAGAAGGGCCAGCATAAGCAGCGTGCTAATAAGGTTCTTGCGGCGCATTTTTGAGGTGATGAGAGCTACCAGCCAACCGCAGGCGCAGCTGATTGCAGTGGAGATAAACGCGACTAGCACAAGGGCGATAATAAAAATTACTATCATCAGGACCGACACCGCCGGGAGCGCTATACAGTAAACAATAAAGGCGGGTACAAGGATAAAGGCCCCTATAAGCAGGTTCAAAATCAAAATCAGCAATACACGCGTT
>JAAYOL010000115.1 GCA_012520395.1 Clostridiales bacterium | reverse complement strand
TTTTCATGCCTGGCTACAAAATGAGCGGCTTTTAAAATCCATTGGCCCGATGCCCAATACATTTTGTCACGGGAATCCTCGTCAAAAACAGGCAAGAAATCCTGAGGTATTACTCTGTATCCCCTTGATGCCAGCTTCTTGGGTATTCCCATATTTCCAAGCCCGGAAAATGCGTTATAAGGCCTTCCAAAAAGAATAATCGCCGTATCCGGAGAATTCTCAATTTCCTTGAGAACTTTCCTTCCCTCTTGCATCAGTGCTTCATGAAAAGCGTTTTGTGCCTTCAAGCTTTTATTGAAAGCTGCTGTCGCCTCGCTAGCAGTGTGACCCAAACTCTTTGCCATATCGACAAATGCTTTTTCGGCAGCCTGATAACCCATGGTCATATCCAACACCGGGCTAAGTACCTGGACTTTCTCAAGCTCAGGAAAAGCAGATTTAAGAAGATATGGTTCTGATTGAACAAATGGGCAGCATACACTCACATCCTGCCCTCCCGGCACCGGAAATGCTTTTACATGGGGCAGGAATATAATATCCGGTTTAAGACTCAAAAGGTCCTGAAAAATGCCGTGAGCCTGCTCTATGGGCCAACAGAATGGGGCGCCTTTGCGGGATAACCCGTCGGCATCATATTTTTCCGGATAAACTACTTCATAGCCCAAGGACTTAAAGAATACCGCGTATAGCGGCAGCAAGGTATTTGTCATGAGCGTAAAGCTTATACCAACCTTACCCCTGCTATACTCATTTTTTCGCACATAGGAGTCACTTGCGTCATTACCAGGATGCTTATCGTCCGTACTAAGATCTGCATATTTCAGGAGAAGTCGTTCTCTTAGGGCAATAAGGTCCAGCGCTTCTATATCTGCCTCTTTCTTGTTGGCAAAAAGATTATAATATTTGTTGCAAGCTCCTCCAAAGGGATATGTCTTGTTTCCTATTTTTATCCGGGATATCCGACATTTGCGGTCACATTTTTCCCTGCCGCCCCGGCAAATAAACGGATCCTCATAAATAACGGTCCTTGCGGCAAGCTCTGATAAATCAAATTTTTGAGTTTCAATCTGTCCGTTTTCAAGCATGGACATGGTTTCCAGCGCAACCCCAAAAGCCCCCATCAGGCCCGGTTCAGGAGGAACTATAATCTCCCGTCCTGTCAAATTCGCCATTGCTGCCGGAACCGCCTTGTTGTAGCATACTCCGCCCTGCATAAATACCTTTTGTCCCACAGCTCTATTGCCCTTAACTCTGTTTAAATAGTTAAGACAGATAGAATATACAAGCCCGGCTGCTATATCTTCTTTGGAAATGCCGTTTTGTATGGCGGTTTTAATATCGCTTCCTATAAAAGCGGCACACTGATCGTTAAAGTTTGGGGGCTGCTCTCCCTTTATGGCTATTTCGCCTATATCCTCAACCTTCAGATTAAGAGCCTCGAGAGCCGATTCTTCCAAAAATGACCCGGTTCCCGCCGAGCATGCCTCGTTCATGGCATAGTCCGAAGCCACGCCGTTGGTAAGATAGGTGTATTTAGCATCCTGTCCTCCGATTTCGAACAGAGTATCAACCTGTGGATCAAAAAATGCGGCTGCTCTGGCATGGGCGATAATCTCATTAATAACGGCGGGAGATAAAGCATGAAGACCGGAGATTTGCCGTCCAGAGCCCGTTATGCCCAAACCTATAATATTTACAGGAACATCGAGCTGTGAATTTATTCCTTCATAGCACTTTCTAGATGCCGCTACCGGATCACCATTGGTGCGAAGGTATACACCTGCAAGGATGGCCTGATCCTCTTTTCGCATTAATACAGCCTTGGTTGTGGTAGAGCCTACATCCAATCCCAGTATGCAAACATCGTCCTTATTTACTTTGCCTCTCACCGATTTCATAAACCTGACTTTTGACTTGGCTTCTGATAAAGGCTTGTGATGCGGAAACTCATGTCCGCTTTCCTTAAAAAACTCATTTATATTAATTGGAATTGTCTCATTTTCCAATGCCCATAACGCCGCTCCCAAAGCTTCAAAACAATTGCTGTGAGACGGAATAATCACATCCAGGCTGGAGTCTTTGAGGTATCTCACCATAATTCTATTGGAGGAGCTCCCCCCTACCAGCATTACCTTCGATTGGTCCTCGCCTTTTAAAAGCTCGGTTATTTTATCGGCCATCATTTTGCACAAACCGGCTACCACAGTTGATTTTGCAGCTCCTTTATTTAGTGCGTGAGTACAATCGCTTTTGCAAAAAACGCTGCAACGGCCTGCCACCTTGTACGGGTTATCCGGATCAGCAATTTCTATGGCCTCTTCTATGGGAAGATCCATTCTCTTTATCTGCTGTAAAAAGAATTCGCCTGTGCCCGACGCACATTTATTACCGCTTTTAACATCAATTATCCGGCCTTTTGCGTCAAGCTTGTATACCATGAAGGTCTCTCCGCCTGCACTTACAATTACAGCCGGGGAATTTGGCGAGGCCTGTGTAAAACCCTGAATATTATCTTTGTTTTGATTTCTTATTATATATTTGTATGCTTCTTCTATGGCCTCAGGCTCAGACAAGTTCGTTGCGTTAACCAGATGCCTCAGTTTACGACCCGTAACCACTATACGATCGGCATTTTTAATATTATCTTGATTCAACAAATCGAGCAGTATTCCTCTGGGATTTCCCTCATGGGGCATAGAGCAGGTTTTATCGACTGCCAGTACTTTTTCATTTTCCTGAATACATGCCATTGTCACTGTGGATGCACCTATACAAATTCCTACAGTTCTCATATGTTTCTCCGTTTCAACCTGTATTTCGGCCATTAAATTATTTTTTATATTATTATACCCACTATATTAATTTGATGCAAAAATTACCTAATGATCTGCCATACTGAGCTACTACCTTCCATCCTGTATAGGACAGGGGACGGTTCCGTGTCTTGACTGAGAAGGAAACAGACAGTTTAATCTCTTGATTGGGATCAATTCTTATGGTAAATTAATACAGAGGTGATACATAATGTCAAGAAAAGCAAGGCAACTTAGTTCTGCAGGGATATATCACATAATGCTAAGAGGCATCAATCAGCAGCAGATAATGGAAGATCGAGAAGATAACGAAAAATTCATAGAAATATTAAATAATTGCAAGCTGATAAGCGGATATAAGCTATATGCTTATTGCCTTATGGGAAACCACCTTCATCTAATTATAAGTGCTGAAATAGAACCATTGGAGCAAATATTTAAAAGAATTTGTGTACGATACGTCTACTGGTATAATTCAAAATATCACAGGGTAGGGCATTTATTTCAAGACAGATTCAAAAGTGAACCGATAAAAAACGAGGGGCATTTTTTGAGTGTGCTTAGATATATCCATCAAAATCCGGTGAAAGCGGGAATAGTGAAAAACCCGCAAGATTATCCATACAGTAGCTACAACCATTATATGAAATCCAAAGATGATTCACCAGTTGATACAGATTTTGCACTGGATATGATGAGCAGAAAACGGCTAGAAGAATTTCATAGTGAGGGAAGCGAAGATGCTTGTTTAGATATCAAAGAACGCCCTTATCGTCTGACGGATGAGAGAGCAAAAGAAATCGTAATGAAAGTATCAAAATGTAAAAATGCATCTGAGTTTCAGCTATTAGAAATCCAAATGAGAAACAGTTGCATTAGAAAAATGAGGAAAGAAGGCCTATCAATAAGACAGATAAGCAGATTGACTGGGGTAAGCAAGGGCATTGTAGAGAGGTTCAGGCCCAATTGATAGGACACAGAACCGTCCCCTGTCTTATCTGTCTTATCTAGCTATATCAGCCTATATCCGAGAATAACTCCTTTTTAAGATAATCCAGATTATCCAGAGTTTTTCCTGTTCCTAAAGCCACGCAAGACACAGCTTCATCAGCGATAATTACTTTTATTCCTGTTTTATATTCCAAAAGCTTGTCCATTCCATAGACAAGGCATCCTCCACCTGTCATGACAATGCCTCTGTCACTAATATCCGAGGCCAGTTCCGGAGGTGTTCTTTCAAGCACAGAATGCACCGCTTCTACCACACTGGATACAGGCTCCTCCAAAGCTT
>JAAYOL010000114.1 GCA_012520395.1 Clostridiales bacterium | reverse complement strand
CATCTATGTTAGCACATTTTCCCTCTGCTAATTTTAAAATTTTTGTTAAGAACGGGGCGGCGGCAACGCCCGTAGCTATTGAAAAGGGCCTGCCCGACGCTCTGGGGCAGTCCGCCAGCGCGGTCTTGAACTCCTCTTCAAGCGAGCGCATCAGCCCGACGCCGTTTTCAAGCTGGGGGTAGCCCTCGTAATATTCCTCAGGCGGGATTTCCCTGTCTGCCTTCAGATACAGCTCGTCGGCGCAGTAAAAAAGCCTGCTTCCGAGCTTTTCAAGGCATCTATCGCCGAAGGCATCCGTCATGTCTATTATCTCCGAGGCCTTAGCAGAATCGCAGGGTACCAGTGGATACAGCCCCGAGCGGTGCTTCGTTATGCCAACGGGGACAATCGAAACACTCCTGACTGCGGGGTGCAGGGTGGCCAGATCCTCAAGGCTGCGCATCAGCTCCTCCCCGTCATTAATGCCGGGACAGCAGACTATCTGACAGTTCATGGCAATGCCCGCCTCCTTAAAGCGGCGCATAATATCCATTAGCTCACCGCCCCTCTTGTTGCGGAGCATTTTCACGCGAAGCTCGGGGTTTGTCGTGTGCACCGAGATGTTAACGGGGCTTATCCTCAACTTAACAATTCGGTCTACGTTGCTCTTTGTCAGATTTGTGAGCGTGATATAATTGCCGAGCAGGAAGGACATCCGTGCATCGTCGTCCTTGAAGAGCAGTGTCTTCCTCACGCCCGGCGGAAGCTGGTCAACAAAGCAGAAGATGCAGCTGTTGCAGCAGGAGCGGGCCTTGTCCATCAGGTAGTCCTCGAATTCAAGTCCCAGGTCCTCTCCCTCGCTCTTTTTAACGGAAATGAGCTTCCTAGCGCCCTTTTCCGTTTCAAGCAGGATCGTAAGCTGCCGGTCGTATGAATAGTATTTGTAATCAAGGACGTCCTCAATCAAGTTTCCGTTTATTGAAATAAGTCTGTCCCCGGGTATGGCTTTTTTATACGCGGGGCTGTTTTTTTCAATACATTTTATTATTGCAGCCAAGCAACAGGCCTCCAATTACTTGCATCTCAAGAAAACAGAGGGGGCCTAGACCCCCTCCACTTAAGGACTTTTCTATTTTGCCTCATCCATCTTGATGACCTCACGGCCTTTATAGAAACCGCAGGCCCTGCAGGCCCTGTGGGGCAGACGATAAGTACCGCACTTGGGGCACTCTACTATGCCGGGGGTCTTGAGCTTCCAGTGAGAATTGCGTCTCTTATCTCTTCTCGCTTTTGATGTCTTGCTCTTTGGAACCGCCATTCTTGACACCTCCTTGGTTTTAGCTGTAACCAGCAGTATTATTTGTCCATTAATAGCTGCTCCAGTACAGCTAATTGGGGATTTATATCGCCCTTGCAGGTGCACTGGGCTTCGTTCAGGTTCTTGCCGCATTTGTGGCAAAGACCCTTGCAATCGGTTTTGCAAAGAAATTTGGTGCCCATTTCCAAGACGTAAGCCGTAATAATAATCTCGTCCAAATCCGCGTAATCTCCGTCTAAAAGATATATGTCGGAGTTTTCCTCATCACTGAGCTCCTCAGCCAGAACAGCCTCAATGTTAAGCCGCAAATCGTGCACATAAGCGGCGGCACATCGGTCGCAAGCGCATCTGAGCTTTGAGCTGATTTCAGCCTCAAGCACCAATACGCCCGCAATGTTTCTGACGTGGCCCTTCGCCCTGAGCGGCTCCAAGGTCTCTATGACTGCGTGAAAATCAAGACTGGAAACATCCGGTTCATAGTCAAAGCTTACCGAGCCGCCGGGAATATTGATGATTTCGTGGAGATCAATACGCATGGCACACCTCAATTTAATTGCCAAGTTATTATAGATTATTATAAGAACTTTGTCAAATATTTTCTTTATAAAATTTCGCCACCGGGCAAGGGTACCGAAGGTTGATAATTCTTATTGTTGGCATAAGAGATTCTTTTATGCTCTTTCCTCTATTCTAACATTTTTATCCCGGTTTTGACAGCCCCGAACAAGAAAATACGGCTGTCGGAGGTATTTACCTTTACTTTTATTTTCCCCGCACATATAATATAAGGTACAAGCTGTTATATCGCATCTCCCCTCCCGGGCGATGCGCTCAGATACCGAGAGTAAATTAAATTTCAATCAATCTCTAGTACGGGGGATTATCTTGAAGGAATTTTTAATATCCAAAAACGACGAGGGGCAGCGGCTAGACCGCTTTATTGGTAAGGCCATCCCCCTGCTCCCCTCTTCCCTGACGCAGAAGTACATCCGTTTAAAGCGCATCAAGGTCAACGGCAAGGGTTCCAAGAAGGACTACAAGCTCATTGAGGGCGACAGAGTCCAATGCTATATCAACGACGAGTTTTTCGGAAAGCCCGTAGAAAAAAACGCATATCTTGCTGTAAGCAGGCCGAAACTGAACACAGTATACGAGGACAGTCATATCCTGCTCTTGAACAAGCCCGAGGGCATGCTCTGCCACAGTACCGGTGCCTGGAACGCCAATACGCTTGTTGCACAT
>JAAYOL010000113.1 GCA_012520395.1 Clostridiales bacterium | reverse complement strand
TATGCTCCGGAGCATACTCTTGTTCTGCGCCAGTCTCCTGGCATAAAGCTCGGGGTATCCGCCGCAGAGCCAAAGTCCACCGATGTCGGGCGGCAGAGCTTCGTCCCTGAGCGGGCTGAAATAGACTATTTCGCAGCCCAGTTTTTCGAGCAGGAGGATGCTCTCGTCGTACATGAAGCAAAAGGCCTCGTCGCGGCTCACCGCTATACGCGCACCCGCGCTTATCGGGTGACGCTCGGGACTTTCTGCCTCAAGTGCTTTAGCCCCCGAGGCCAGCTTGATAATCCCGCCGATATCCAGTGTCTCCTCCGCCTTTGCACCCAGCTTATCTATAAGCGTATTCAGGTCCTTAAGCTCGCCCGCCGTAACCAGCCCGAGGTGTCGGCTGCCAAGCCTGTACTCGGGGGAAGCGGGCAGATGCCCGAGGGGGAGTAGACCAGCCCTTCTCGCGACATCGGCCATGTCGGGGTAGCGCGCCGCCGAAAGATGATTGAATATTACGCCCCTGATGCCGCTGTCAGGGACATAGTTTTTGAAGCCGGACATAATGGCGCCGACGGAGTTTGCAACGCCCTTGCAGGATACGACCAGTATCACAGGGGTATCAGTGCACTGCGAAACGGTAAAGCTGCTCCCCTCGGTTGTGTTAGCCACTCCATCGTAATAGCCCATTACGCCCTCTATGACAGATAAAGACGAATCCTTAGCCCCCTCGCTCAGAAGACGTCTGAGGCCGTTTCCGTCCAGAAAAAACGGATCGAGGTTGAAGGCCGGAAGGCCGAGCACCCTCTTGTGAAACATGGGGTCTATATAGTCCGGGCCGCATTTGAAGGAGCAGACGGAGATGCCGCGTTTTTTCAAGGCGCTCAGAAGGGCCAATGTAACGGTGGTTTTTCCGCAGCCGCTGCCCGTTCCGGCTATGAGTATTCTAGCCATTTCTTCCTCCTCCGCTTATGACGTAAACGGGGCCTGGTGCCGTCATAAGATTACTTTTTATTCTTTGAAGATGTGTTTGAATTATGACAACAAAAAATGCAGTGCTTACACACTGCATACAAAGCTCCCCTCCAAGAACAGGGAGAGCCATATATCCTTCGGTGTGCGCAAAGGGATATATACATGGTAACCCGGCTTTTACGGTAACGCACTTGCGAGGGAATTCCACCCTGCTTCCCCATATGTTTTGATAATTATATTCGCCATTTTAGTTTTTGTCAAATATTGAGCGAAAATTATTCAGGGGTGTAACAGTTATTGAGACACCCCTGAATATGTATTATTCGCAATAGTTACTGCCGCCCGTTCTATTTTATTTCAACCATATAATAATCCAGCTGTATAGAATCCGGATACCTTGTGGCGTGGCATATGAAAAGCCTGTTCTTCAGGACACTGAGACTGTCGTCATAGATCTCAAATTCCGGTTTTGTGCAGCAGTAGTACGCCTCGAAAGGTGCTATGCCCCCGGACAAAACAGTCTCAACATGCTCGGGCTCAACAGTGCGAATCCCGTCGTTCTGGATGTAAAAGCTTCTGCCGTCGTCGAGTCTCACACCGTATCTGGCCGAAAGTTCGGCTCTACCGTCGGGGCGCACCACCTGACTGTCCACACCGTCCGGCAATACCGTGCCGTTTAAGGGCAAGGCCGCTCCGATGAGCTCACCTCCGGTTATGGCTATGAGCTGACGGCGACCGACCTTGTCGTCCTGTCCGATAAGCACCGGCTTATCTACTCTGGCCTTGATAACAAAGGCTTTTACTAATTTGGGTTCCAACATTACTGCTCCTTTCAATTGCAATTATGCCTTTTACTTTTTCATGTAAAGCTTATTATACTATGAATTTGGAAATTATGGTATAAACGTCATCGCCGCCGGCTGCCCCCCACGGGGCGGTCGCGGCATATATGACCGCCAGCCTCCCGCCAAAGGCGAAGCCGGCGACTTGTCAGGTATAATAATTGCCTGCAATTATTATACCATCATCTGTTAAAATTGGAATACCTATAAAGGCAGATGCTGCAATAATATGTAGATTGTTTGCGAGTTTTATTGCAAATCTGCGTTGACACGAGGCTACGTGGGCTTCTATAATCATAATGAACACAATATTTTGATGGCCTGAGGTAATTTCTGAAAAAACAATTGCTGGAGAGGATGAGAAAGCCATGAAGATTGGAATGGTCGGCGGAATCGGACCGGAATCAACCATAGACTACTACCAGCGCCTGATAAAGATGTATCAGAAACACATTAGCTTCGACGATTACCCGGAGATTATCATCAACAGCATTAATATGACCGCGATGCTTGAATTGGTTTCCGAAAAAAGGTGGGATGCCCTCACCGACATGCTAGTACAGGAACTTAATTCCCTATATAAGGCCGGTGTTAAGCTGGCGTTTATTGGCTCCAATACGCCGCATATTGTTTTTCAGCGCGTCATGATGAAATCCC
>JAAYOL010000112.1 GCA_012520395.1 Clostridiales bacterium | reverse complement strand
TGGGCCGGTTCCGTCTCTTCTCGGCATGTTTTTCACCTCCTTTTAGTTTCTGGCATATGCCATCTATTCTTATTATACCCCGTTTATGGCATATGTCAATAACTTTTGAGTAATTTCATAAAAAATTAAAAAAAGACTGCCGCCCAAGTAATTTGAGCCTTGGGGGCAGTCAATAGAGTAAAAACGCACTGAGAATTATAAACGAAGTGAAATATCAACTAGCATTTTATTTGCTTCGCAGAGCTATGCCGCACTTCCCGCAAAAACGTGCACCGGGAACGGCGGGAGCGCCGCAGGCTGGGCAGAAATTGATTTGAGGCTCTACCTGATATTCGGCGGGCAAATCCTCATTCGGCGTATTATCGGATATAAACAGCCAGTCGATGTCCTCACCGCCCACGCATAAGCCGATGACTCCAGCGGGCGATACCACCCAAAAGCTGTCCTCGTCTATGGGATCCTCACTGTCGCTTGTCTCGGCAAGAATGAGCAAGCCTTTTACATCGAACCTTTCATCGGAAGTAGCGAAGCTCCAATTCTTGCAGAGTGTGGCGGCAAATTTCGCCGCTTCCAGCAGGGTGTCAAACCTCTCCATTAGAAAGTCCTCCTTATTTGAATAACAGATTATTACACCGCTTACAGCGGTCGTTTTGAATGGGGTTCATCATGGAGCAGACGTTACAGTAGATGATGCGGTCTTTGGATTTATCGTATTTCTCGTATGTACCGAACAAGGGGTGATAGCGCACCCTGTCGCCAACGGAGAGATAATCGTACATATGCCGATTGCTGTCCTTTTCCACGATGATCTTTTTCTTGCCCGCGTCGGTGTTGATGACTGTGGTAAATTCCGTATAGGTTCTGTAGTTTTCGTTCTCACCGCCCCTATGCTTACGTCTCTCTTTGCTGTACTTATTGACGACCACGCCTTCCCACATGGGCTGCTTGCTCCTTCGCAACCCCAGCAGATTAATAATCAGCATGGCGACAGCGATGCCAACGCCATAGACCACGCCATCGACAAGGAGCATCTCGTCAATCAGCAGACTGGCGAGAGGAAGGCCGATGAGCGGCACGAAAACCGATATCCACATACATCCAATGTTGGATTTCTTGTTTTCCCGCGCGGCGGAGAGTATCTCCGGGCAATTATATCTATCGGAAAATCCGATTAGTCCCGCGCCTCCCCGCGAGGAACCGGAAGCCGCCGCCCTGCTCGGCCGTATCGGCTCCGGCATTGCCGGTTTTGCCGGCTTGCCGCACTCGATACAAAATTCGGCCTCGTCAGGAAGACCTGCGCCGCAGGCAGAACACAGGCCCGGGGCATCGGCCGCTATTTCCGCGCCGCAGGCCGGGCAGAAGGCCGCGCCCTCCGGCAGCTTGCTTCCGCAGCTGGGACAAAACATATCCGTTTCACTCCTTGCTTCGATAATTTGAATTGCAATGGGTATCCTCGCCGCTGTTTTCTTCTATCTCCCGCCTTCGGCTGTGCGTATGACGAGTATCGGCAAAAGCAGACAAGCGAAGGCGGCAAAGAAATTGTAAATAATTGCAGCCCCACCCGTCACTTTAAATTCACTCAGCACGGCGGGCTTGCTGACACAGGGAAATGCGTCAATTCAGCGTATGCGCCCGGGGCCCTCGTCCCGGCCTCGCTTCGTCCCTGACGGATTTACCGCCTTGCCGCACTGGATGCAAAATTCGGCGTCGTCAGGAAGAACTGCGCCGCAGTCCGAACAAAAGCCAGGAGCGTCGGCCAGTATTTCCGCGCCGCAGTCCGCGCAGAAGGCCGCATCCTCAGGCAGTTTGCTTCCGCAGTGTGGACAAAAGATATTCGTATCACGTTTTGCTTGGGCTGCCCGAGGCGCGGCGGGTTTCCTTGCCACAGTTTTCTTCTTTTTTCTGCCTCTAGAAGTGCGTATGATGAGCAGAAGCAAAAGCAGGCAGGCAATGGGGGCGATGATATGATAAATAACTGCAACCTCACCCATCTCGTCAAAATCACTAAGCATGGCTGGCTTGTTGATGTACGGAAAAAAGGGGAGATAGCGGATGCGCTCGGAGCGCGTTTCGTCATCTCTGAGGCTCGGCCACGCCTCGTCGCTATTATACATCACATAGCCTCGATACTCTTTCCCTTTTACCAGAAACCAATAGCCCTTGGAAATGGTGCGGGAGCGTTTTGGTTCCGCTTTTGAATCGTCAACTCTGCTGCCATAACTGTCTACAGTACCGATAACTGTATCGCCCCATATCGCCAGCACAAGGGTGCTAAGGCTGGTGTATATGGCAAACAGCAGCACTGCACAGACAATGATGAAAATGGGCAGAGGGATCTTATTGCTTCCTTTTTTCTTTGCCATCGGGTTGCTCCCTTCATTATTGTTCGTAATCCCACTTTTCACGCCAGCCCACGCAGGACAGATATATGACGGTCAGGAGGTAAAGCGGCGGCAGCGTGAACAAGGCATAGGGTAGCATCGGAATGATGAGTATAAGTCCCGCTACCAGTTGGATATAGCCAAACGTCCTGCACCAGCGATACCGGTAGGGCTTTCCCGCAAAGACTAACCCCGCGATGGCTGTTACCATAGAGAAGACGTAAACTATCCCGGCCGCGAAGCAGCCAACTGAGGCATAAGGGAGGTCCCTGTCTATCGCCGAGACGTCAAAAAAATACCAGCACCACAGCATCAGAGGCAGGGCGGCAAGCAGCATCAGCACGGATGAAATCCGCAGAATTATCCGTTTTGGTTTGCTATTCATATACTTCTCCTTTCAGGCAGCGGCTTGCAATGTGCTGCCAGACAAAATCAAAGCGCTCGGGCAGAGCGTATATCCTGTTTTGCACGAAGCCGGCGCTCCTTTAGGTCTACAACAGGCTGTCTGTCAGGTACACGGCCTGCTCGACCTCGGCTATTACTGATTCAAACGTTGAGCTATACGCCTTTCCAAGTACCGCTCTCCCCTCGGCTACCGTGATGCCGGTGGGACCATGTGTTCCGAGCCCAATTTTTTTGAGCATCTCCATCTTTTCCATCAGCGCTCGCATATTCGGCGCTTTTCCTCTGGCGGCGAGCAGCTCAAGGCGCGGAATAATAATTCTGTCAAACTGCTTGGTGGACTGGCGCAGCCCCTCCTCCGTCATAGCTTCTGCGACGGAAAGCGCAAACCTGGCAACTTCATCGTTTCCGTTTGCCATTGCTTTCTGGGCGGATTTACGGCTCTCTTCCGCCAGCTTTAGCCAGTGCTCGCTTTTATATGTAACGGTACTTGCGACTTTTGCAACATCATCAAAGCGCTCCCCGGCACGCGACTTTTCGAGGACACGCAGCAGATCTTCCCACGTGCCGTAGGATTCTTTACCCACCATCGAGACTATAGACTGGTCGCACATTTGCGCAAACTCTCTTGCGAGTTTCCTGTCAAAGATCACTGATCCGCAGTGTGCGGCGCGATAGAACTCGGCATTATAGGCCTCGGCGGCAATTCGTTCGGAGATGTCCACAAAACCGGAGTCGGTCTTTATGCGGAAGGTCAGGTCCTTATCCATGCCCACGCTTTTGCCGAGCCTTGCAAGCTCGTCGCTGTTGCCGCTGGCCTGTGCGAGCTGTATATCGTCAATGGGCACCTTATATTGCTTCGCCAGTTGCTTGCGAGTGTTCATTATGGCTTCATCATTGAGCTGGGCCATCTCTTTGTTGAATCTTGCGCACAATCCGTCTGCGCCCAGTTGTGTAGATTCCTTTAGCTGGTGCATCGCGTGCTTATCCATCTGCACCTCCAGCACCGCCTTGCGCAGTTTCTCCTTGGGATAGTTGCCCTTGATGGCCTCCTCTAGTTTTTGCAGCTTGCGAAGCCCCTGAGTACGCCCCACCCCAAATGCGGCGTCCTCGGCAATCAGCTCCGTTGATTCCTCAACAAAGCGGCGATACTTGATGATTTTTTCTGACGCTGCTTTTTTTGCAGACTTCAGCTGTTTCGAAGTTTTCTGCGTCGCTTTGACTAGATCATCGGCATAGTCTGCGGAGGCAAAACACTTTGCAAGCTGCTTCGAGCACTTGTTCATAGCCTGCTTTGCCGCCTCCGCGCCCTTGCGCAGCAGCTTAGCCCCGGCAGAGAGCGTTGCTTTGCCCAGCTTAAAGCCCCATTTGATACTAACCTCGTTGAGCTTATCCTGGACTGCGACTCTGAGCCCGACCTCAAAGCCCTCCAGCGCGCTGTCACCGCCCTGATCGACGTACTTTTTCATTTCGTTCAGCGCATGAGCGGGAAGAAATACAAACTCCGATGCGCCGCTTGTCATAATGCCGATGGCAATGCGTCCGGCAATTCCCTTGCCGGACTCGGCAAAATCGCTCAGGGTCATAAGCACTCCGTCGGCTATGATGCTTTTCCATGAAAGCGCCTTTTCGTTTGCCTCCACGCTGCCAAGCTCGCCCGTCGTATAGCGGTCAAAAAGGCTCACTATCTTTTCATAGTCCGGCATATAGAAGCCGTATTCATCGGAATAGCCACGGAGCATCAGCTCTATCTTATGCGCCATAGGGCGAAGCTCGGAATACTTATCTTCCCACATGATTTTCCGCTGTATGCGGTACAGGTTCTCCCTGTATTTTGCGTCCTGCTCGATCAGCGCAAAGGCTGAAGCGTTGTCCCCGCGTTCACGGTAGGGCTGGCTTGTCAGCGTGACCTCCTGCTTTGCCGTGAACTCCCTGACGCCCCACTGCACCTTTGCGGTAACGACGGCACGGCTGCGGTTTGGCGGTATCAGAACGCCGCCGGTGGGGTAGATTTCGCCGATAACGGTGTTGTCGTTGAAGGCCACATCCTTCACGGAGTAGACGAATTTCAGCGTCTCGCAAGGCTTTTCCACCTTGTCTCCCTTTAGGTCGGCCAGCACATCACTGCCGGGAACATCCTCAAAGTTAAACTCGGGACAGCTTTCCGGGATGGGATTTCTCAGCTTGCCGGTCTCCTTGTCCCATGTATAGAGGGTCAGCTCCACGCGAGTATGCGCGGGGGTCTGCTTTACCTTCGGGTCCTCGCTGAGAATTTCCTTTTCAATATCCGTCATGACAACGGGATAGCACTTGAGCGCGCCAATCCTCAGCCGCAGCCCCTCATGGTAGCGGAAGGCGATGAAGCTGCCCTTCACGCTGCACCCGCCGCTTGTGGCCGTCACGGTGCATTTATACTCCTCCATGGTGCCGGGAATCAGCTGCTTGGTGCCGCATTCCGTCACTTCCGCGTTCCAGAGCCCGTTCTCTCCCGGGCTTACGGAGACTCTAAAGCAGCTTTCGTCGTCCGTCTCGGCGCTGATGTCAGGCAGGTCGCCCATGCCCTTTACGATAAACGGCATGGAGAAACGCTGCGCCTCACAGGCCACAAAGGTCAGCCCTTCGTCGGCAAAGATAATCTCCGCCTCTGGGGCGATCTGGAACACCACATTGTTGGTGAAGCTGCCCACACCGCCGGCAAACCGGAAGGACAGGATGGCCTTCTCCGGAATCTCGGCGCTGTCATTCGGGGCCGTTACAAACGCGCCGATGTACTCCCCGGCCATGGACTGCCCGCTTATTTTCAGATAGGCGGGGGACGAGATGCTGATTTTCGCCGTCAGCTCCGGGCGGGGCTTTTCCACGCCCTCCGGCGTTATCTCCACGATACGGGCGTAAATGGTGACCTGCTCGCCCGGATACAGCGTGTTTCCAAAATCCTTGCGTATACGCATCTCGTAGCTGCTCTTGTCTTCCTCCTGCTCTTCCTGCCGCCGCTGCGAGTTCTCGGTTTTTGGGTCTTTCTTTTTCCCGCCCTTCGCCTTTTTGCCTATGGCACCTCCGCCGATCAGAATAGCCGCGGTGACGATGCCGGGTATCAGAAGGCCGCTTTCGCCGCTCTCTTCATCGGCTTCGGTGGTGACTTCAGTTATGGCACCTGGAGCCTCGCCAAGTCCGGTCGTATCCACCGCCAGCGTATAATAATAGGCGCGCCGGTATTTACTGTTTATACTGAGCTCTATCTTTAGCTCATAATCGGGTTCAAGACCCAGAGTGCTGTCATAACGCTCCATATCCTCTACGTCAACGGGTAAAAGCTGTATCATCATTTCTTTTCTCGTGTCATCGGATTTGTCAGACCACAACGCTTCGGTGTCGAGCCTTTTAGTCTGCATTACGCCAAAGTAGCCGGCAGGGATATTGCCGACTGCGTCCTGCCAATGAGATACCTGCATTTCAGCTTCCACTCTCACGTTGCCGATTGTCGGGTTTTGGAGGACTTTGCTCGAGGCAGCAAAGGAGACCTTATCCTCATGTCCCAGCATAATGGTCTTAGGCGGGTCGTCCCACCTGACCTCGTATTCATAAATGATCAGCCCGACACGTCCGATATCCTCAACGCAGTGGAAATAGTTGTCTGAATAGTTATAGGTATCGTCCGGATATGTACCTTCTTCTACGCATGAAGTCACCGCATAGTCAAAGACCCATTCTCCGCTGAGGGCATAGGCGCTCTGCGGAAAAAGGCCTGCCATAATAACTATGGCAAATATCAGCAAAGCTAGTTTCTTCATCTGCCCACCCTCCCCAGCATTTTAATTACCGCTGTCAGGCAGCTTTTCTGCTCTGCCGACATCGGGATGCGCATTTCGCCCGCCGTTTCCGCCGCAGGCACCTCCAGGTCCAGTATTTGCTTGATTGCGGCGTCCGCCGCCTTTTTTGCTGTCTGCTTTGCGGTTTGCGCCGCCCGCTGCTCCGCCTGCTTCGTCGGCGGCTTTTTCTTCCGGCGGGGCGGCGCCGGGGCCGGCGGCGTATCCGACACAGATACCGTAATATCCTCCGGAGAAGCCCCAGGCGGAATCGGGATTGTCACGGTCGGAACCGCAGCTTCTGCAAATGACGGCGCGCCGCACTTAATGCAGAACGCAGCGCCGTCTTTAAGCGGAGCTCCGCAGGCCGCGCAAGCCGGGGAAGTAGCTGATTTGACCTTAGTACCGCACTTCATGCAGAACGCCGCACCCTTACGTAGCGGCCCACCGCAGGCGAGGCAAGTATGCCCCGCCGAAGAAACGGCCTTTGCTCTTTGCTTTACGATAACTTGTGTACCGCAGCCGGGGCAGAACTTTTCTCCGGCATTCAGCTTTCGCCCGCATTTTTTGCAGTACATAATTCTCCCTCACCTTTCTTCCACTTTTCGTGCGGCGCATTATATGAATCAAGCCACCCGCTTTCTCTTAGATTCAGATTGATTTCATTTACGCCTTTTCTCCATCAGTATAAATTTTAAGGAATGATGCATCAAAAAGCATCGTTCGAAAGGATGAATTTGCAGAAAAAAGCCTCTCACCCAAAAGGGTGGAGGCCAGTTAAGTATCCGTAAGGTTTTATGTATCATCTGCCGGTTTGGTTTTTCAGCAGCGTGCTGACGAGTTCCATACGGCTTGAGAGGTCGTATTTTGATTTTAGCCCTTTCTTCGCTCCGAAACCACTACATGTAGTAGTTCGCCTGCCTTGTTTGCCCTTCTAACCACTATGCGTCATCATTGCCGCTTAAACCTAGTGGGCCCTTGGCCTAACCATAATTGTCGTGGTAAAGTAAAGTTGTAACACAGCTGTCCAAAGTGATAAAATTATAAATCACAAGGAGAGAAGAAAATGGCGAGTTACAACGAAGAAACAAGAAAGAAGATAGTACGGCTGCACCTTGAG
>JAAYOL010000111.1 GCA_012520395.1 Clostridiales bacterium | reverse complement strand
TTCCCTGAAGGATGCAATAACAAGATTAAGGTACTTAAACGCGTATGTTTTGGTGTCCGCAATTTCTCTCGCTTCAGAAACAGAATATTCCATTGCGCTGCCGCTTAGCGCCAACCACAAAGAGGGTTGGGCCGCGGCCCAACCCTCTTTGTGGTTGCTTCTTTCTTCTTGCTCTACCCCAACTCTTGACATAGAGCCTATATTTTAGGGGTTCTGGCGCTTTGCAGCCTCAACCACGTGCTTTACAAGCACGCTTGTCGTAACCGTGCCGACTCCGCCCGGAACGGGAGTAATCGCGCCTACGATGGGCTCTACCGCCTCAAAGTCGACGTCTCCGCAGAGCTTGCCTTCGTCGTCGACATTGATGCCAACGTCTATGACGGTCTGTCCGGGGCTGACGCAGTCGGCTCCGACCGCCTTAGCCTTGCCCGCGCAGACAACAAGTATATCCGCCCTCTTGCAGATTTCGGGCAAATTCTGTGTCTTTGTATGGCAGACTGTGACCGTTGCGTTGCGCTTTAAGAGCATCATGGCGGCGGGCTTGCCGACCACGAGGCTTCTTCCGACCACGACGGCGTTCTTTCCTGTCGTCTCTATTCCGAAGAACTCCAAGATTTCCATGCAGGCTTCGGGAGTGCAGGGGTCAAAACCTGTTATCTTATTGGCATAGGTGCCGACCATGGAGATGTCCGTAATGCCGTCTATATCCTTCTCAGGAGCGAGGGCGGCGACTATCTTCGCCTCGTCCATGTGCTTGGGCAGCGGGCGGAGAATCAAAACGCCGTGTACATTCTTGTCCTTATTGAGCGATTCTACGGTGGCCATCATCTCATCGTGCGTGGCCTCTTCAGAAAGCAGCACCGAACGGACCTCAACTCCGACGCTCTCACACCTTTTGGTGGCTCCGCGCTCGTATGCTATCGCATCTTCCTTCTCTCCCACGCGGACAATGGCCAGGGTGGGAACTATCCCTCTTGCCTTCAGCGCCTCAACATCGGCCGTCAAGCGTTCCTTTAGATTGGCCGTTACCTTTTTTCCTTCAAGAAGCATTGCCATAATCGTTCCTCCTTACTTTTTAAGCCTGTTGTAGACGCCGCTAAAAACGTCGTCAGCGAGGGCTGTGTACTTGTCCAGCATCTCGGTTGCCCTGGCGTTGAGCTTTTCAGCGTAATCCCTGTCCTTCATCGAATTGGTGTTGATAAACACGTTGAGGCTCGCTCCCTGCAGCGCTGCCTTGCAGAAGGCGACACCTACGCCCGCATCGCTGATCGCGAGCGCGCTGCCCTTGGCGGCAAACTCCTTCTGGAGCTCAATAGCCTCGCAGCACTTCTCCATGATTTCAAGGGGAACGGAGCAGGCATCTCTGAGGCATTTTTCCATCACGCGGTCCTTCTCAGCCTTCTGCTCCTCAGTATCCTTGGGCATTCCATAGGCTTTGGAAAGGGGCTCGAAAACCTCGGCATCGCGGTCAACGAGTACCATAAGCTCGTCCATCAGCTTATTCGCCTTCTCCATCAGAGCAATTATTTCGCCCTCAACATCTGCGTATTTCTTTTTCCCAACGGTTAAGGATCCCACCATGTTACCAAGAGCCGTTCCAATGGCCCCTACCAGAGCGGACGTCCCTCCGCCTCCGGGCACCGGAGCTTTGCTCGCCAGCTCCGCGATGAACTCTCTGCAGCTTTTATCACAAAATCCCATGTGACACCTCCTGAAACATAAAAATAAAGTGTTAATTACAGTATGCCAGATAAAACTATTAGTTCTATGGTAAATAAGCTGCATATAATTGTCAATAAATTATATTGCTATTTTTTTGTACAATCTTTTCATAAATCTGCGAGATTAATACCGAAAATTCGGCATCAAAGTACAGCACACGCTTAAAATAACCGTTTTTCGACGGTTTTATCACTGAAGCTAATCCCTGTTTAAAAATGAGGCAAGCTCCCTTATGCCGGACATAGCTGCGGGGTCGTCTATCGCGGCGACCCTGTCGGTATTGTGTGAAATGACAGGCGGCGCAATTTCCTTTGCGTTCATGTGCTTTAGTATCAGTTTCGCGGTTTTCTGCGCGGTCGTGGTGGTTCCGTCGCCGCCGCCGACCAGGATAATGCCGCCCCGCTTGGCTTTAGGGATGGGGGTTTCATTTCTCAAGGTCTCCGCGCAATAATATGTCTGCAGTCGGCTCAAAACCGAAAGCAGCTGCCCGGTTAGCTCCGCGAAATTCAGAGAGGAGGCCACAATTATGTTGTCGGCTTCCTGTATGTAATCATAGATTTCCGTCATGCCGTCCTTGATTGAGCAGCCGGGGTTTTTCCAGCAGTACCTGCAGTCAATGCAGGGCTTTATTCCGCAGTAATAGGCGTCTACCAGCTTGTGCTCCCCTTTAAGATGCTTTAACAGCTCATTTACTAGCGACATCGTATTTCCTTTTTTTCTGGGCGAGCCGTTGAATATCAAAGTTTTCATACTTTTGTCCCCCCATGTCTTTTTTATCTTAATCCTCTCAGACTTAAGCGCAGCTAAGTGATACTTAACTCCTGCAGCCATTATACCATCAATTTCAATTTTCTGATATAATTAGTCATAATTTTCGTTGCAATCTGATAGGAAAATAATATATAAAAGAGAGGGGGGCTGTAAGGGAGAACAGGCACAATCGAAGCAGGCAGAAATAAAAATTATATTTTATGCTAATATTATATCATAAACCGCTCTAATCTGTACTATATCAATGTATCAGGAGAACTTTCAAAGGGTTGATAGCATGATAGCGGAAAAGCTGTGCGGTTTAGAAAATCCGGACTGCAGGAGGCTGAAAATCGGCTTCTTTGTCGATACCTACCTCCCCATGCTCGACGGCGTGGTGATGGTGGTCGACAACTACGCAAAGCACATCTCGCGCTTTGCCGACGTCACGGTGTTTACAACAACCATCGACAAATCCTTTAAAGACAACCACTCTTACCGGGTAGTCAGGTGTAAATCGGCAAAATTCCCCTCACTCGAGTACGTAATGCCCCTGCCCGACCTTGACCTGTACTTTAAAAACGAGCTTGAAAAGGCGAATCTCGATATTGTGCACATACACTCACCCTTTTTTGTGGGGCAGTTGGGCTTGAGATATGCCAGGAAACACAACATTCCCGTTGTCGCCACAATCCACAGCCAGTATAAATCCGATTTTCACAGGGCGCTCAAATACGAATTTCTCACAAAACCCGCCATGTACAACGTCATTAGGCTCTATAACAGCGCCGACGAGTGCTGGACCGTAAATTCGGGAATGCGCAGGGTTTACCTGCAGGACTACGGCGGAAGGAACGTCCCCAAGATACGCTGCAACGCGACCGATATGCTCCCCTGCGAGAATATCGAAGAGTGCAGGGAAAGGGTTAACTCAAAGTACGGCCTTAGCGATACGGAGAAGGTGTTCCTTTTTGTCGGCCGCCTCAACATACTGAAAAACATTCTCTTTATCGTGGACGCTCTGAAAATCGTGAGGGAAAACTGCTCCATCCCCTTTAAAATGCTCTTTGTCGGCTCGGGGCGGGACGAGGACAGGCTTCGGGAGCGGATTTGCGAAACCGGCATGGAGGACAAAATCCTCCTGTGCGGGAGAATACATGACAGAAATGAGCTTGCCGAAATATACGCAAGGGCCGACCTCTTTCTTTTCCCTTCCCTCTACGACGCAAACTCCCTTGTGCAGATTGAGGCGGCGTCCCAGCACACCCCCGCGCTTTTCATCAAAGGCGCGGTCACGGGCTCGAGCGTTACGGACGGGGTTAACGGCTTTATAGCCGACAATTCGGTGGAGGACTACGCTAAGAGAATAATTGAAATAGTCTCGGACGAGGAGATTTTGAAAAGAGTATCCGAAGGAGCCTTCCGCGACCTCTACAGGACCTGGGACGAGGCTGTCGCCACCGCCTTCAACGATTACCAGCGTCTTGTCCGCCAGCATATGGCTAATAGCGCGGCTTACAAAAAGCGAAGAAGGCTCTATCGCAAAAGGGAGCCCGCCTGCAAAGCCGAGTAGTGCAACAGGCCTAAAGCTCATTCACCAATAAAACTAAAGGGCTGCAGCAAATCTACCGTTTGCTGCAGCCCTTTGCTTTGCCACGAAAGGCTTATTTTTTAGCTTACTTCAACGAAGCGTACCTTGCCGCCCTCCTCGGGTTCCCTGTCGTAATAGAGGGTAAGCGTATCCGAATACGCCCGCGCCGCGTCCAGAGCGCTAAGCCCCGAACCAATCAAGGAGCCCGTTGTCTTATTATAGCATACGACGTTTTTCGCAACCGGTATTTCCATGTCCGGCAGGCTTGCTAGTACCTTATCGCCCTCGGTGCGGAATGCGTTTCGGCTTACATTCCTAATTTCAATCAGCTCGACTATCCCCGCGGCCTTTTCTCCCGAGGCGTCGGCGACAATGCCGCCTTTGCTGCCGCTTTTAAAGGGCATTCCGGTGATGAGTGTGGGTGCGGTACCGCCGTTTTTCACGGTTACTCTACGATTTATATCAGATTCTGTTGTCAAATCGGAAATAATTCCATAGGTATACCTGTCGCCCGTTACGTCATTGAGTATGAGCGTACCGATTTTACCTGAATAGTCCCTGGCGGCGTACAGTATTTTTGAAGCACTAATAGTCTTCTGCGTCAGCTCGTCAATACTAATCTGAGCAAGCTTGCTCTTTCCGACGCGCTCGAAAACATTTATACCCGCGCTGAGGGGTATGCCCCCCATGGTCCTGTTCACAAGGTCCAGGGTGTAATGTGTTACGGAAGATTTCAGAGGTACCAGGGTAATCTGTCCCGTTCTGTAGGAGGAGACGGTGACAAGCTCCCCGACATAATTTGCCGCATCAAAATTCGTCAGTCCCGGGTCCCCGGAAACGACCAGACCGTTTAAAAGCTCCACAGTCGCAGAACTTCCGCTTGCCTGCGTTACAACTCCTATTGCCGTGTTCTGCAGGGTACTGGGCGATACCGCCCCCGCAACCTTGTTATCCGCAGTAAACAGGAAGGTCACGGTCTGCCCGACCTTAAATGACGAAACATCGCTTACAGCCGAAGGCAGGACCTTAAATGTTTGGCCCAACACCTTGATCTCCGTTGGTGCCTCCTGATTCGGCTCGGCTTTTTCATAGCAGCCAGTAATACGGAAATCGGAGACCCTAAGTATGCGCGCGGCCTTGTCGTAGGTCGCCACGTCATACTGCCTTATATCGGCAAGCGTCGCCGGTGTGCCGTTCTTTATTATCGTATACTCCGTATCCCCGCCGAGGAGCGAGTAGAAGGGATTGCCGACAACAGGGTTCTTTGCCACAACCGCAACATCGGAGCTCGAAGATTTTATGTAAACTTCCTCGACGGTGCCCTTTTGGTCATAATAGAGGGTTACCTGCGTGCCCGGAGTTATATCTCTCCACAGCTTACCGTATGTGTCCGTGGCCTTTGATGGAATATAGGTCTTAGCCGTCGAGGGTATCTCATATCTCCTGCCGCTCAGGTCGGTAAGCGAGTCTGCATAGACCGAGGCTACGGTCACCGTATTGAAGGACTGCGCGGTGGGGACAAAGCCCAATAGATACGAGTTGGAATCCAATATGATTGTGCCCTTTTTGCCGAGCAGGGACTCGGGTACCTCATTTTTTATCTTATAATCTCCGGCCGATGTCTTTACGACGCGGCTGCCGTCGGGGGCTAAAACGTCAAGCTCAAGTATTGCAGCGTTTGATACGGTGTTTCCAAGCTTGCCCGGATAGGCGGCGCCGGACTTCGTTTTTGTTCTCAGCATATTGCAGAAGAGCTTCGCCGCCTGCGCGCGGCTTATCGTATTTTCCGGTCCAATTCCATCAAGACCGTCCGAAAGACCGGTGCTCTTGGCCAGGGCAATATAGCCCTGTGGCCAGAGCATGCCTGCGTCCGCATCGGAATAGTCCAGTATTCTGAGCAGAATTGTCACAGCCTGGGCATATGTAATCTTGTCGTCCGGCCCGAAAGTGCCATCGCCGTTCCCCTGAATAATTCGGCTGTCACCGGAAACGGCGAGATTTATATACCCCCTGGCCCAGTGCGTTCCCCTGACATCCGAAAATATGGTGCGGCTTCTGTAAAGAGGCTCCTCCTCTCCCTTTCCCATTATAACAATTGCCATTTTACAAAATTCGGCGCGGGTAAGGTTATTGTGGGGATTAAAATATCCTCTTTCATCACCGCTGAGCACTCCTAGCAGGCGCAAAATGTCTGTCTCCAGCTGCGTGGTCTCATCGTACACGTCCGGAAAGGGCGCGGTTGATGCCATTACTGGAGCAGCCAGAGATACCAGCAGTAAAATTACAAGACTGAATAAAACAAATTTCTTCATATCCTCAACTCCTTATTCTGCCCGCAGAGCTTCAACCGGCTGAAGCCCCGAGGCTTTTATTGCGGGATACATTCCGAAGCCTATACCCAGCACTACGGAAAAGGCCACAGCACCGATTGTCATGGTGAGGCCCGGCGTCAATACAATATCCATTATCAGCTTTCCTGCTACAAGCGTACCCAGATAGCCTACGGTTACTCCGAAAATGCCGCCAATGGCGCAAATAACCGAAGATTCAATTAAAAACTGGAGGATAATCGATCTCCTGGAACCGCCTATGGCTTTTCTGATGCCTATTTCGCGTGTTCGCTCCTTGACCGTGACCAGCATTATATTCATTATCCCAATGCCTCCGACCAGGAGGGATATGCCGGCAATTCCGCCCAAAACAAGGCTCATCATCTTGGTGGCCTGCTCATCCTGCTCCATCCACTGATTCTGGGAATAGACAGAATAGTATCCCGAGTTCTGATCAATCATACCGGAGAGAAAGCCCGTAAGCCTTGTTATGGCCTCCGTTGTATCCTTTTTGCTCTTTGCCTTTACTGTGAATTCCTCAATCTGGGTGGTTTTGTTCAGCAGGCGGACCATTGAATAGGGTACCACGGCCATGTTGTCCATGGACCAGGTTGAGTTCGGGTCCTTGGCCGCATAGACACCGATTACAGTGAAGGAATACTCTCCTATTGTCACTACTTCTCCTATGGGGTCCCGGTACGGGAACAGGTAATCCTTTAGCCTCGCCCCCAGCACAACCACCTGGTTGTAATTTTTTACGTCCAGATATGAAATATCGCGCCCTCGCTCTAGCTCAAAATTGTTGCAGAGCGAATACTGGTCACTGCCCATGTATACCTGGGGAGAACCGTACTCCATATTATCAGTGGATATGGTCTTGTACTTTATTCCCCTTCCGTGATAATAGGCGTTGGGGGTAACCCCCATCACCAGCTCGTCAAGACTCAGGCAATAATCGTAAAGCTCATCGGTTATGTCCGCACCGTTCCACTGATAGGCATAGATGGTAATCTTATTGGTGCCCATGCTCTCATAATAATCCCTTATCTGCTTATTTGAGCCCTGAACGATGGAGACCATTATAATTACCGCGGCGACGCCGATGATTATTCCTAGCATTGTGAGTATCGACCTTGCCTTGTTTGAAAAAATGGACTTGAAGGCCATCTTAAAGGACTGTCCTATATTCACAGCACCGCCTCCTCTCTGGAACAATCCTGTACTATCACTCCGTCCGAAATCATGATTATGCGCTCGGCGGTGGCGGCTATCCTGGTGTCATGAGTGATTAGTATTACGGTTGTCCCTTCTTTATGGAGCCCGTGCAGAATTTCAAGCACGTTCTCTCCGGTTTTTGAGTCAAGTGCTCCCGTAGGTTCGTCTGCCATGATAATCGGGGCCCGCGTCGAGATAGCTCTGGCTATGGCGACGCGCTGCTGCTGACCACCGGACATCTCGGAGGGCTTGTGATAGGCCCTGTCCTCAATCCCAACCTTTTCCAGAGCTTCAAAGGTCATTTCCTCGCGCTTGTCGCCGCGTATGACCTGATAAATCAGCGGCAGCTCTACGTTTTCGTAGGCGCTGAGCGCCTGTATAAGGTTGAAGCTCTGAAAAATGAAGCCAACGTCGCGGTTTCTTATCTTCGAAAGCTCCCTGTCCTCCATCTCGCTGACCAGCTTGCCGTTGAGATAGTAATCTCCGTATGTAGGTACGTCAAGGCAGCCGAGAATATTCATCAGCGTGGACTTTCCGGAGCCGGAGGCACCGATAATCGCCACAAACTCTCCGCGCTCTATTTCAAGGGATACACCGTTTAAGGCGCGTACCTCGTTTTCCATATCCTCGTTGTATATTTTAAATACATTATCAAGCTCAATAAGTTTCATAGCCGCACCTAATAAACCATAATTCCGCCGCCGTACATATCACCCCTGTTGGTCATAAACTGAGTAAATACCTCAGTGCCCTCCTCAACACCTTCAAGTATCTCGGCACTGTTGTTATCGGACAGACCAACTTTTACAGGGATTGCATAGAAGCCCTCGGGTATTTCAAGTGCAAGCTCCTCCGCGTTAAGAGCGTTTTCCGGGGGCTGATCCGCTTTGACAAACAGACAGGTCCCCTCTCCTGTGTATTTTACAGCCTGAACTGGTACCAGGAGACAGTCGTCGGACTGCGAGGCAACCATACTGTAATCTATATACATTCCGCTCATCAGAGCGCCGTCCGGGTTCTCGACCTTTATGACGGCCGGGAAAAATGATATGCCGTTTTCAAACTTACCCTCCAGGCTTACCGATTCAACCACTCCCATGAAGCTCTGCTGGCCGTTTCTGCCCCACTGCGTGATATTGCACATCATGCCCGGCTTTATGTATGAGACGTTCATCTCGTCTATCCGCGCCTCAACGGTCATCACAGTGGTGTCAGCTATGGACACCGCCACACGGCCGGCCTCGACCTTATCTCCGGGTTTAAGGCTGCAGGAAAGCACGGTACCGCTTATCGGGGCAACCGCGTTAAAATTGTCCAGGTTTTCCTTCGCCTTGGCGAGGGTCTCGTTTGCGGTTTTCAGCTGGTTTTCCACAGTGGCTATCTGCTCTTCGGCATCGTCCCCCGCCAGCTTAAGGAGGCTCTCCCCTTCGCTCAAGTCCGCGTAATTGACAAGGTTAACCGCAAGGACCTCACCTGATACCTTTGTTTCAATATTTGTGGTCTTGTTGTATGTAAGCTTACCCGGCTCATAGGGATAGATGCTCTCTCCGGCATCGGTGCGCAGCACTACTGAGGCCCCCATATCCTGAGTAAGTCCCCCGGGGTTGCCCAGCGTGAACACGACCTCAAAGAGCACGGCGCCCTCATCGGAAACTTTGCGCACCTTGTTGACCTCACTAACCTTACCATCCAGAGTGCTCATCGTAACGGGGATGGATACTCGTGCGGTTTGTCCGACATATATATCGTTTTCATAGGCGTAGCTGAAATAGAGCTTGAGCTTCATCATCCTGTCATCGACAAGGGTACCTATCTTGACGCCGCTCGGCAACTCATCCCCGACCTCAATGTCCGTTTTTGCATCGAGGAGCTTGCCGGCGTGAGGGGCTCTGAGGTTTAGGTTGTCATAGGCCTCATAGAGGGCAGCGAGCTGTTTTTCATAGTTGTTAACAGTTTTTTGCGCGGTTTTTACCGCCTCGGCCGCCTCGGTGCTGTCTATTGTATAGAGCGGATCTCCCTTGTTTACGAGCTGTCCGTCAGTTACATACACGTCGAGAACCGTCCCGCTCGCCCCGAGCGTAATGGTGGAGGCGTCCTTCGCGCGTGTAAGTCCGCTGCCAGTGACCATGCTCTGTATGGAGCCACGGTAAACAATGTCTGTAAGTATCTCCCTTTCCACCTCTTCTTCGCGAAAGAGGCTGGCTATGCCGTACCAGATGCCACCGACTACGGCGAGCACAACGGCTATCGACACGATACGCTTAATCGTTTTTTTGCGCTTACGCTTCAGCTTAAGCAGTCTCTTCTCTTCCTGTTTGTCAATCTCTTCCTGTGGCACTTTAGTTTCAAGCATATAATTAACCTCCGATATAAAAACGAAATGGCATACATTTTGACGTAGTGTGCTCCGGGTTTGTTCCGGAAACAAGAAAATTTTTCTATTTATTCAGCTGCGCGTACTGGAGCATATTACGGCAGAGATACAGCACCAGCAGAGATATGGGAACATTGACGGCAGTCAGCGAAACCAATATCGTAAAATTTTCACTTACTATTAAGTGGAAGCTCGTCATAAGGATAGCCGCAGCAATGCCCGGAACTGAAATCAGAAGCATTACCGCAAAATAAAGAAGGATTGCGAAGGTCTTCGATACCCCGCTCCAGATGCGCTCAATCAGAACAAGACCAGAAGTGAAGAGCATCGCAAAGCTCATTCTGGCCACAATACACAAGACCATATCGAGGGGCGATAGCTTCATAATAAAGGCAACCGGCACATATATGAGCGCCGCTTCAGCAAGTGCAGGGAAGAATGACTCCCGCAAATTCTGTATCAGCTTGGCAAAAGGAGGCTCGGGAACAAGGAATATGTACGGCTTTGAAAGCTCCCTGCTTATCCGTCCAAGCGCCACAGCAGTAATCTGCATATAGGTCGTCGATATAAAAACCGACGCTATCCCCAGATTCCTCATAAAAAAGGCAAGGACTATCGAGACAAGTATCCAGATTAGAGATGTGGTGCTGACCAATAGCTTCCTGGACCTCCGGTTCTCCAGAAGATGCTTGTAGTAAAACGCGTCTGCGCCGAAGCCGCCATTAAGTCCCGTTTTGCCGAGCTTTACGTTTGCGGGGATGGCTTCGTTCATTCTGCCCTCCCTCTGCGCCGTTATCGCCGACTGGGAAATCTCCGCTGTTTTCAGCACGTCCTCATAGTAGTCGCGCTTTGAAAAGACGATGAGGCAGACAAGGATTACAAGATAAACGAAGGAGATTCCAAGCCCCGTCAGAACGCCTGCCGTGCTGCCCGCCGCCGCGAAGGCCGAGCCGAGCCAGCCTCCCACAGGGAGAAGGCGAATTACCGTACCGCTTGCGGCTGAGACAAGATTTTGCAGCGGGGTCTGCGGGCCTGTGAGCACGCTCCAAACGAGGTAGAGGCCGAAGATTGCGAACACTGCATAGAAAGCAGTCTGTATCATTCTCTTAAGCCGCTCATCGCCGCTTGTAAACGAGTAGATTACCATAGCCGTTATCTGCCCAAAAAAGACCGCAAGGGCGTATCCCAGCAAAACGATAAGCAGCCTGCCATAGCTGATTCCATAGGTCATGTGTGTCCATGAATACTGATAAAGTATGAATATACCGACCATCAAAGACATTCCCATCTGCCGGAACAGTCCATAAAAGAGCACTCTTTGCTGACTTATGGGTGCGGGGAAAATAAAGTTAACGTCCGACAAAGAGAAGATGTTGCCGCCCTTCGAAAAGCCGCCAACGGCGATGATAATAAACATGGCAGTATATAGGGCGATAACTATGGCATTGAATTCGCGGATATCGCGATATACATGGTCCGCTCCCCCGGCGGAGGATTTGCCTCCAATTATTGTAACGACTATAAGCGCGACCATAATAATCAAATAGATAAGCTTTCCGGGGCTTTTTATCAGGCTCTTGAGGCTGTTTTTCAGTCTGGTGAGGAGAAGGTAAAGGAGAGCGCCTCCCATCATTTTCCCACCCCTTCCGTTATGTCGAAGAAGAGCTCCTCCAGACTCTGGGCCTTGTTGTCATCCGGCCTGTTGTACTTCGTGGCCGCAATGCTGCCGTTGACCATAATATGTGTAACGTCCCAATAGTCCTCGACGCTGTCTATCATATGCGTGGATATAAGCAGGGTGGCGCCGTCGCTTTTAAGCTCGCGGAATATCATCTTGAGCTCCTTTATGGCGTGGGGGTCAAGTCCCACCATTGGCTCGTCGAAAATAATCACCTTTGGCCTATGTACTAAGGCGCAGCAGATAGAAAGCTTCTGCTGCATGCCCTTTGACAGCTCCTTGCCAAGCTTGTCCTTCTTGTCCCAGAGCTCAAGTCTTTCAAGCAGGGTCTGGGCCAGCCCGTCGTCCTCCATGCGGTAGGCCCTGCGTATAAATTCCAGATGCTCGCTCACTGTCAGAAGGTCATAAATCGCGGGCATCTCGGGTATGTAGCCCAGCAGACGCTTGGCCTCAATCGACTTGTTTTCATAACCGTCAATGCTTATCTCGCCCTTAAAGCGAAGCAGCCCGGCTATGCACTTTATAATTGTTGACTTTCCCGCGCCATTGGGCCCGAGTAGCACAGCTATCTGCCCATCGTCCACCGAAAAGCTTATGTCATTGTTGGCAATCGTCTTGCCGTATTTTTTGGTAACGTTGTTAATAGCCAGCATATTGTTTCCTCTCATTAGTACAATTTATTCCATCCCATAGCATAGAATTATATTACTTTACTTCATTACAATCAAGTAATTTATTAAATTACATCAGCAAATTTTCTATGTTAACAAATTATAAAACTGCCCGCAATCAGATTGCTGAGTGATTGACGACAGGTGTTTTATGCAAAAAGGTGCTGCGAACAAGGCAAAATTAAAGGGCCTGCCGCCTGAAACTAACAGGCAGCAAGCCCTCCGGGCCGATTTCCGGCCACTCCTCAATATTCAGACTGCCAAGAGCAGCCTCATTTTCCTTCAGCAGCAAGAGCCGCTCTCGCCATAAAAACAGAAAACCTCTCAGCAGGGACAGTGTTAGATGCGCAGCAGCGCACCAGAGAGGCTACCGCACCGGCACAGGCCAGCAGGCTATAATATATATCATTTTCATAGGACGGCGGAGCCGTAATATATTCCCGGTGCAGCCTTGCAGTGCGCTCGTTGATTTCGCCGGCGGAATTCTTTATGTCCCTATCAGGAATAAGGTCTATCAGACCTATCGTGTCAACCCTGCTGGTAAAATAATTATTGAGGTCCGCCTCGTATTTTTTATGATTTTTTATTCTCTGCTTATATCCTCCATTATGGGAATAGCAGAAAAAATCAGTATAGTAGTGGCATATAACGCCTAGCTTCAGAGAATGTGCCTTTGGAATTTCCCTTGATCTCAGTAGTTTATGTGAAAACAGCTCTATCTCCCGTTGTATGTACTTAAGGCTGAATCTTATGAAATGCGGACGTATAACACAGGTGTTCCTAATGTCAGGAATAATATTGCCCATAATAAACTCCTCAAAATCGAGGTGTATATCGCAATTATTCTTAAGATATTTATATATAAGGTCTCCAATCAACGCATGAGAATATGTATTCATAGGTTTGCACTCCTTTTCAGAATAACCTTAGCATATCTAAGAATAAATGCAATAAGAAATAACTGCAAAAAACGGTAAAACCCTTTGTGTACTGGCTTTTCGAATACAAAAGATAAAAAAATGCCTGTTTTTTGCCTACTAATATCCTTACTTTTACGAAAAGCGGGGCGGTCGGGCAAATCAAAAAGAGCCTGTAAACTGAAAAGGGCTTGCCACCTGAATCGACAGGCGGCAAGCCCTTCGGCTGCTTAAGATTTTATCTGCTAAAGCCTCGGGTCTGGTCCATTTTACTGTTCAGCGCTTCGCTGCTCCTTCGCCTTGTCGGCGATTATCAGCCTTTTCAGGGCCTCCACCCCGACTCTGATAGCAGATTCGGTATTGTGATTCTCCTTCTCTTCCATGCCTGCATTTCTGCGTTCCTGGTTCCAGACGGTATGGAAAACTGCGCCGCAGCGCACACGCAGGGCGGCGGCGGCCACAAAGAGCGCTGCCGACTCCATCTCGCTGGCCAGAACGCCGAGCCGCTTCCACGCCTCCCATTTGTAAAGAAGGTCGGCGGAGACAGGCATGCGCTTAGGCGCGTGCTGACCGTAGAAAGAATCCTTGCAGTGCACGATACCCGCATGGCAGGTATAGCCGAGGGACCTTGCAGCCCCGACAAGCTCGCTGAGAACCTCAAAGTCGGATACCGCCGGATACTCTATGGGAGCATACTCACGGCTTGTGCCCTCATGGCGTATCGCCCCCGTAGCAACGACAATGTGCCCGGATTTCACCTTCAGATCTATTCCCCCGCAGGTACCCACGCGAATAAATGTGTGAGCGCCTAGGGCTACAAGCTCCTCAATGGCTATTGACGCGGATGCGCCCCCGATTCCGGTGGACACAACCGAGACCTTTTCGCCGTTGAGAGTGCCTGTGTAGGTTGTAAATTCGCGGTTCTGGGCAACCTTGAGCGCAGCGTCAAAGTGCGCGGCTATGGCCTCGCAGCGTCCGGGGTCGCCGGGCAGGAGTACATAGCCTCCCACATCGCCCATTTTACAGGCAATATGGTACTGCGTAGATCTGTAATCCATTTTATTACCCACTCAAACCTATATTAGTAGTTGGTAGCGCGCAGCTCAAAATGTGCTCTCGGATGTACGCAAACGGGGCAGGTTTCCGGGGCTTCCTTGCCGTAGTGCAGATGTCCGCAGTTGCGGCAGTACCAGACAACCTCCTCGTCCTTTTTAAAGATCTTGCCCTCTTCAAAGTTCTTTAATAGCTTAAGATAGCGCTCCTCATGCGTCTTTTCAATTTTAGCGACACCATCGAACTGTTCCGCGATGTCGTGGAAACCCTCCTCACGGGCGACCTCGGCAAACTCTTTATACATCTTAGTCCATTCCTCGTTCTCGCCTGCGGCGGCATCCCTGAGGTTTTCGTCTGTTGAACCTATCCCATGAATCAGCTTAAACCAGAGCTTCGCGTGTTCCTTTTCATTTTCCGCAGTCTCAAGAAAAATGGCAGCGATTTGTTCAAAGCCCTCTTTCTTGGCCTGGCTTGCATAAAAAGTATACTTGGTCCTTGCCTGCGACTCTCCTGAGAAAGCATAGGCAAGATTGGCCTCGGTTCTACTTCCTTTAAGTTCTGGCATATTGATTCCTCCGTATCTTTTTTCTTCTAGTATTATGTTCTCCTAATACTAACAAATATATTTTACTTCATATTTACATTTTTTGCAACGATTATTATGACATAAAAATCTTAAATGGGTTAATAATAGAGTTGCGCAAGACCATTTTTAGCAAAAACAGGAGGAAAAAAATGAAGCGCTTATATGCTTGTATATTGACCGCACTTATCCTGGCAACGACATTGTGCGGCTGCGCAGTCACCGCAACAAGGACCTCTCCTTATGCTACTGTGAGACCCGAGGCCGGAACAGTCAATCCCGGCGCCCCCGGCTATGGCATGGATGGAGATGTTGGACCCAACTTTGGCGTCGCAACCCCGAACGCAAATAGGGACGCTGCTCCTGTACGGTAAAAGAAAGAGACGTCCGCAGCGCCGTGCTGCGGACGTTCCCTTCTATATTATACCCCTCATCGCCAAAACTAGCAGCACGCAAGTTATGAGCAATACCAGGGCAAAAATCATAAAGCCAAGGTTTATTTTGCCCTTTTTCACCCCGCTCTGAGACGGGGGGAGAAGGTTTGCCTTGCGAAGCGCGGTTACAATCGGCTTATACAGTAAAATAGTTAGAGCCATGTTTATTCCAGCCTTCAAAAGGTTAAATGGCAATATAGCGGGAATCAAGAGCGCCACGACAGCGGGGCGCGGTATGTTCAGGTAAAGCGGCGTAATTAAGTAATTCCAGAGCAACATTGAGGCGGTCATGAGAACAGTTCCTGTAAAAAGACCGAGTACCGCCCCCTTCATGTTGTGCTTCTTTTTGTAAATAAAGGCTGCCGTACAGGTAAAAGCGCAGGTTGATATGACGTTCATCAGGAGTCCTATCGGCCCGGTGTCACTGACTGTGATCATCTCTACCAAGGACACTATAAGAGAGATTAAAAAGCCGGTAAAGGGCCCCATCATGAAAGCGCCGATAGTGATAATGACATCCTTAGGCTCATACTTCAAAAAAAGCACCACGGGAATCCTGACAAAAACTACGATTACATAGGCTATGGCGCAGAACATAGCGATGATTGTGATTTTCTTTGTGTCTAATTGCATTACTCTTCCTCCTTGAATTAAAAACACCCGAAAAGCATGGCTTCCCGGGCGCAAAAAGGCAAAGCAATAATGCAAAGCATTTAAGCGTCTTCTCCCATCCAGACTCTAACTGTCGGTATCGGAATTTCACCGATTCCTGCGGATAACCGCTCGCAGACTTTAACTGCCGGTAAGGAATTTCACCTCGCCCCGAAGACATAGCATATTCGGTTTTGACAATATTATAGCATGTATTTTGCAAAAATCAAGATAAAGTTTTTGACAAACATATGTTCGATGTTGTATAATGCAAATTATGGTGCGTGTATCCTTTTGGTGCCGCATATACTTAAAAAGAGCTTGCTTTCGCCCCCATCTCCGATAGGGTAATCGTACAATGAGGAAACTCCCCCCACAGGAGGCATAAGATGACACCTGATATAAACAGACAAAACTCCTGCTGCTTCACCGGGCACCGCAGCTCAAAGCTGCCCTGGCGCGGGAATCACGACGACGAGCGCTGCCTGCTTCTCAAGGAAAGGCTGTATGACATTGTCGAAGCCCTATATAATGCGGGTATAAGGCATTACATCTGCGGCATGGCCGTCGGGTCGGATATGTACTTCTGTGAGGCAGTCATAAGACTGCGGGCTGAGCATAATGAGGTAACGCTTGAGGCCGCAATTCCCTGTGAGGAGCAGACGAAGCTCTGGGGCAAGCGCGAGCGAAGGCGATATAATTACCTGGTACACCAATGCGATTATGAAACCGTTATTCAGCATGAGTATACTAAAGACTGCATGCACAAAAGAAACCGCTATATGGTCGATAACTCCTCGGTTCTGGTTGCGGTTTACGACGGCACTTTCGGAGGAACCTTTCAGACGATTACATATGCAATCAGCAAGGGGCTGGAAATTATTGAGATAAGGCCATAATTTTGTTGACATAGTAGCTTAAGCGAAATATAATATTAATATATAATCTCTTTGCACTGCACAACGCTACAGTACAAAATGATCAGGCTTCGTGCCGGGCCGCCTTGGCGGCAGCAGAGTCAACCTTGGCATCTGCGGGACAGTAAAGTAAAGTCCCGCAGGTTTTTTATACCCTCCGGGAGAAAGGATGAATAAATGAAGGAAATCAGCAATGAAAAACTGGCCATCAATGTTACATGGGGCACAATAATAGTAAACGCCCTGCTCACAGCCTTCAAATTCGCGGCGGGTTTTCTGGCAAATTCGGCGGCTATGGTGTCTGATGCCGTGGAAGGACTCTCGGACATATTAAGCTCGCTCTTTGTGATTTTGGGAATTAAAGCCTCCGCAAAAGCGACGGACAGCGATCATCCTTACGGACACGAGCGGCTTGAGTGCGTCGCCGCGATTATTATGGCGGTCCTCGTGGCCGCGACGGGCATAGGCATAGGTTACAAAGGGCTTGCGCTCATCATTTCGGGAGACTACGGCGCGATAGCTGCACCCGGTGTCCTCGCCCTTATCGCAGCGGCGGTAACCATAGTTATCAAGGAGGCTATGTTCTGGTATGTGCGCAGCGTTTCGAAGAAGGTGAACTCGACGGCGCTTATGGCAAACGCCTGGCACCACCGCTCAGACGCGCTTTCGTCCGTGGGTAGCTTCGCCGGAATACTTGGCGCCCGCATCGCCTTTCCCATTCTCGACTCCGTAGCGGCGACAATAATCTGCCTTTTCATACTTAAGTCGGCGTTCGACATTTTTATGGATGCCATATCCAGAATGACTGACCGCTCCTGCGACGCCGAAACCGTGGAAAAAATCAAAAACCTGGTGCTCGCGCAGGAGGGCGTTCTCGGCCTTGACGATATAAAGACGCGGCTTTTCGGCTCAAAAATCTATGTGGACCTAGAAATATCGGCGGATGCGCTTCTGTCTCTTACCGAGGCACACGAGATAGCAGAGAGAGTACATCGCGAGATTGAGCGCAGCTTCCCGGAATGCAAGCACTGCATGGTACATGTAAATCCCTTTGCCGGAATTGAAAACGAGGAAGTTTAATAAAAAAACGCGGGCGGAATATTTCCGCCCGCGATATTGTTTACTGGGAGTACAAATTATACAAAGAGAGCAGGTCCTATCAGAGAGCTCATTCTTCCTCGTCCGTCTCCTCGATACCCCCGAACTCTTGCATTACCCTGAAGTTCTCGGTAGGCGCTGTGCCGTTTATCAGCTGCATCTCCTGCCACTGCGCCTTTGTTATGAGTAGCTGCCTCGGTTTTGACCCTTCAAAGGGCCCTACTATTCCCCTGTCCTCCATCTGGTCAACAAGCCTCGCAGCCCTCGAATAGCCCAGCTTCAGCCTTCTCTGCAGCATGGAAACAGACGCCTGCCCCGATTCCAGCACGACTTCGACAGCGGCAGGCAAAAGCTCGTCCCCCTCGTCCCGTGCGTCCTGCGCCGCTTCTGAGCCGCCCTTTTTCTCCTCCGTGGCCTTTTCCATATGCTGCATAATTTCATCTGAGTACTCCGGCTCGCCGCTCTTCTTCACGAATTCGACAACCGCCTCGACCTCCTCTTCCCCGATAAGCGTGCCCTGTATTCTGACAGGCTTGCCGGAGCCGAGTGGGAAATAGAGCATATCGCCGCGCCCGACCAGCTTCTCTGCGCCGGGTGTGTCGAGAATTATACGGCTTTCGAGCTGGGAGGCGACCGCGAAGGCGATGCGCGAGGGTATGTTGGCCTTCATAAGACCGGTGATGACATCTGCCGAGGGGCGCTGGGTCGCAATAATCAGGTGCATACCAGCGGCGCGGGCCATCTGGGCTATGCGACAGATGGACTCCTCTACCTCCTTTGCCGCCGCAATCATCAGGTCGGCAAGCTCGTCTATAAGTATGACCACCTGCGGGAGCTTTTGGCGCTCCGGGTCCTTTTCACAGGCAGCATTGTATGTAAATATGTTCTTCACGCCGATTTCCGAGAAGAGCCTGTAACGCTTCATCATCTCTGTAACCGCCCATTGGAGGGCACCGGCCGCCTTCTTCGGGTCTGTCACAACGGGTATGAGAAGGTGCGGGATGCCGTTGTAGACACCAAGCTCTATCATCTTGGGGTCTATCATAATGAAGCGGACTTCCTCGGGCTTCGCCTTGTAGAGAAGGCTTATTATGAGCGAATTCATGCAGACGGACTTACCGCTGCCGGTCGTGCCGGCAATGAGTAAGTGCGGTAACTTCTCTATATTACCCACCACGCATTTGCCGCCTATATCCTTGCCTATGGCAAAGGTGACCTTTGACTTTGCGTTTCTAAATTCCACAGACTCGATAAGCTCCCTGATAAATACGGTGCTGACGAGCTTGTTGGGCACCTCTATGCCGACTATGGAAATCTTGTTCGGGATGGGCGCTATGCGCACACCCGAAGCACCAAGAGAGAGCGCTATATCGTCAGCCAGGTTCGTCAGCTTGTTAAGACGCACGCCCTGCTCAAGCTCCACCTCGTAACGCGTCACCGTAGGCCCTCTGGTTATGTTTGATATTTTAGCGTTTATGCCGAAGTTGTGCATGGTCGCCTCAAGGCGGCGGGCATTCATGCTCATCTCGCTGTCACCGGAGCCGACGGCTGCATGCCTCACCTCAGTGAGAAGTGAGGTTGGTGGGAATACATAGCTGCCGTCCGACGAGGATAGCTTTTCCTCTATGGTTTTCGCAACGGCCTTCTGCTCCGCCTCTATTTCCTCCTTTTTTAGCTTTGGAGGTTCTCCCACGGGTGCCGCAGCCGCCTCGGGCACGGTGGGGGGCTTGGGAACCGGCGAGAAGGGCCTGTCCGGCTCTGTCTCAATAGCCTTGTCCGGCGTAGGAACACCGGGGGTTTTATTAAACAGAGTTACCCTCTTTTTTTCGGGCAACGGTGGGTCATCGACGGGTATGTCTATGGCCTTTTTTATCGACTTTAAATCAGGTTCCGCAGATTGCGCCGCCCGCTCCGTCCTGTTCATAATCGGCATGGGGGCCTTGAAGGAGGGTTCGGCCGGGGATTCGTATTCACGTTTGGGACGGTTTCTACTGTATTCAATAAGGCTTGAGGGCGTGATGCGCAGGGTCGCCATTGACTGTATCACTATAAGCGCGGCAATAATTATCGAGCTACAGATGCGACCGAGCATATTCGTAAGGCCCACGGCGCAAAAACCGCTGACAACGCCCCCACTTTTTAGCTCCATGCCGTCAGTGTAAAGGAACTTGAATATCCCCCTCGTCCATGCGTAGTCTATCCGGCAGAAAATAAGGTGCAGAAAAATACCGATTACGGGCACAAGCAGGAGTGTGCAGCTTACTCTCAGCATAACCGGGCGTCCCCTGTGGAAGCCCAGAATGAACGCACAGGCGAAAAGGCTGACCGGAAGCACAAAGAAGCCCCAGCCGAACAGACCTGTTCCGACATTGCGAATTAGCCTGATAAACCAGGCCTCGCTATTAAAATAGCCGAAGACAGAGCATATTCCGAGAAAAAGGCATATTACTGCGCCTATCTCTCTGCGCTTCGGCGGTTTTGTGTTCTGTCTGCTGCTCGCAGCTTTCTTTTTTGTTTGAGTTTTCTTTTGTTTCGCCATGATACACTCCTTAGAGACAACGCTAGATAATAATTGACAGTACTATTACAATCAGTCCTGCCGTCCAGCAGTAATATGCAAAGCTGCCGAATCTTTCCTTTTGTGATATCAATTTTACAAGCTTTATCGCAAAGAAGCCGGAGACCGCCGCTGCGACGACTCCCGCAAGATACGTAGGCAGTAATGATAAGTCAACGCCGACCTTGAGGGCATCTATGAGGGTGAGAATATTTGCACCCAGAATAGCGGGTATGGACATAATAAAGGAGAACTTGACCGCAAATTCGCGGTCAAAGCCCTGGAATAATCCCGCTGTTATGGTCGTGCCGGAGCGCGAGAGGCCCGGAACGACCGCGATGGCCTGCGCTATACCAACAATCAGGGCGTTGGACATCTTAGCGTTCTTCTCGTTCTTTTTGCCCTTTACTATCCTGTCGGAAATAAAGAGCAACAGGCCCGTAACTATGAGGGCCAGACCAATAAAGGTGACGTTATAGTAGAGCTTTTCAACATAATCCTTAAGAATCACCGCAGCGGCCAACGGCAGCGTTGCTATGATTATCATAATAAGAAGCCTGATAGAGGAACGGTGTTTCGTAGCGGCCTCGCCCTTCCCTCCCCTCCTGAAAAGCGCAAAAAAAGCACTGATAAGCTCTGCTATATCTTTGCGGTAGACTATGCAAACAGACACAAGGGTGCCCAGATGCAGCAGTACGTCAAAGAAGAGGTGGTTTTGCTCTATATTCTGCATACCAAATACGTTTTGGAATATGGAAAGGTGCCCCGAACTGGAAACGGGCAGAAATTCGGTAACTCCCTGTACGAACCCTAAAAAAATAGCAAACCAAAGTGTCAAAAAACTGACCCCCGTCCGTGGTGTTTTTCAATCTAATGCAATATATATTACCATAATTCTCAAAAAAGCACAACTATGTAGGACAAAAATCAAAGCGCGAGGCGGCAGGGGTCACTCCCCCGCCGCCCGTAACCTATTTTATCCCTAATCCTGTGCGTTTCTTCTTCTGTTTATCTCGCTGTGAAGGTATTCAAGTACATCGGAAAGGCCGCCCAGTTGGTCGATAAGCCCTGTTTCCACAGCTTCTTCGCCGTATATGACACTGCCGACGTCCGCGGCAAGCTCGCCCGTTCTCAGCATGAACTCTATGAGCTTTTCCTTCTTGATTCTTGAGTTTTCGGTTATGAACTGTACGATGCGCTCCTGTATTTTGCCGAAGTAGTTAAAGGTCTGCGGCACCCCTATTACGACTCCCGTGAGGCGTACGGGATGTATGGTCATGGCCGCCGACGGTGCTATAAACGAACGCTTTGCCGCTACCGCCAGCGGTACACCAATGGAGTGCCCGCCGCCGAGCACCAGGGAGGCCGTGGGCTTTTTCATCCCGACTATCATCTCCGCAATGGCAAGGCCCGCCTCTATATCGCCGCCGACGGTGTTGAGCAAAATCAAAAGCGCGTCTATTTCATCGCTCTCCTCGATTGCCGCCAGTTGGGGCAAAACATGCTCGTATTTCGTGGTCTTATTGTTTTCGGGCAGAAGCTGGTGCCCCTCCACCTGCCCTACGATGGTAAGGCAATGAATATTTCCCTTGTCACTTTTTACGGTAGAGGAGCCCATGTCAACTATCTGCTCTTTATCATATATGATATTAAGCTCCTTTTCCTTATTCTTATCCATATAAAAATCCCCCTGTCCGCTTTAGTATCGGCAGGGGGACCTGAATTTATGAAGAAATTATAGGGCAAATCTGCAGTGCGGGTATTATTCCGCGAGCCGCGCCTTCGCCACGCTTAAATTAAAGGCATAGTCCGATATGCCGGCCTATGAATTATACAGCGCTTTAATGGCCTTGTATGTCATATAGCAGTCAATCTTTGAGACGATTTCATAGGGTGCGTGCATGGACAGAACGGGCACCCCGGAATCAACGGTTTCTATATTTCTCTGGGCCATGAACATGGCAACCGTTCCGCCGCCGCCCTGGTCAACCTTGCCGAGCTCGGCCATCTGCCAGATAACACCTTCCTTCTCAAACAGGGTGCGCAGCTTGCCGATTGTCTCGGCAGAGGCATCGCTAGAGCCGCTCTTGCCTCTTGAGCCGGTGAACTTCATTAAAGCAGTGCCGTAGTTTATTTTAGCGTTGTTCCTCTTTTCGGAAACCTCGGGGTAGTTCGGGTCAAAGGCATTGCAGACGTCCGCAGATAGGCAGAAGGAATTTGCAAAGCAGTCTTCAAGCCTTACGCCCTTTTTTTCGCACAAGGCGCCGATAAACCACTCAAAGCCCTGGGACTTCATGCCCGTAACACCCTCGGAGCCAATCTCCTCCTTGTCTGCGAGGATGCAGACAGCAGTTTTTTCGGGGCTTTCCGTCTCCATAAGTGCTGTAAGTCCGGCATAGGCACAGGAGCGGTCGTCGTGTCCGTAGGCGCCTATCATGCTGCGGTCAAGCCCGAGATCTCTCGCGTTATAGGCGGGTACAGCTTCAAACTCTGCTGAGAGGAAATCCTCTTCAATAATTCCGTATTTCTCGTTCAGGATAGTCATTACCGTCATCTTGACGCGGTCTGAGCCCTCGGTCTCCTTATCCGGCCTGCTCGCTATGAGAATGTTCAGCCCCTCGCCCGTAAAGGCCTCGGTCAGTGTTTTTTTCATCTGGTCAGCGCTGAGGTGCGGCAGCAGGTCGGTAATTACAAACTGTGGGTCATCCGGGCCTGCTCCGATGGATACATCCACGGTGCTGCCGTCCTTGAGTACTACCGTTCCGTACAGCTCAAGCGGGATAGCCACCCACTGGTACTTTTTTATCCCACCGTAGTAGTGCGTTTTGAAAAAAGCCAGCTCGCTGTCCTCGTAAAGAGGAACAGACTTCAAATCGAGCCTGGGGCTGTCAATATGTGCCGCCGAGATGTTGATGCCGTCTCCAAGCGGCCTTGTTCCGATGACCGCAAGGATTACTGCCTTACCCCTGCTGTTGTAATACAGCCTGTCACCGACTTTGAAGTCCATTCCGGGCACATAGGGTTTGAAGCCGGCGTTTTCAGCCAGCGCTACCGTATATTTTACGCCTATGCGCTCTGTTTTACAGTTATCCAGGAACTCTTTATAGCCCTCACAATAATCGTAGCAGGCCTTACGCTCCTCCTCGCTTATCAGGTCATAGGCATTCTTCTGCTGGTAAAAGAGTTTTTCCTTCTTATCCGCCATTGTAACAATCCTTTCAAAAAACGATTACCCGTCTACATTATTTATTGCCCATAAGAACCTTTTTCATAGCTTCTTCGATAATTTCAAGGCCCTTTATCAGCTCATCCTCTTCAATCGTGAGCGCGGGCATGATTTTAAGCACACAGTCCCCCCTGCCGGCGCGTTCTATGACAAGACCGTTCAGGAAGCACTCCTTGCCGACAAGGCCTGCGGCATCTTCTATTTCAACTCTGCCGAAATCAACGCCGTGTATCAGACCCTTGCCGCGGTACTGGAGATTTTTGTCCATGGGCAGAAGCCTTTCCGTGACAAACTTCCTGACCAGGGCCTCGTCCTTCAGCGTCTTTTCCTCGAGCCTATGTTCCTCACGGTATTCAAGCGCCGCCTTTGCCCCGACAAAGGCCATCTGGTTGCCCCTGAAGGTTCCGTTGTGCTCGGCGGGTGTCCAGATGTCGTGCTCCGGCTTTAAAAGCAGCAGGGCCATCGGCAGACCGTAACCGCTTATGGACTTAGACAGGGTTACCATGTCGGGGATTATCCCAGCCTGCTCAAAGGAGCAAAACTTGCCCGTCCTGCCGCATCCGACCTGTATGTCGTCAACGACCAGCAGCACACCCTGGCGATCGCAGAGGTCGCGCAGGTCCCGGATAAACTTATCGCTCAGAACAATAACGCCGCCCTCCGCCTGCACGGTCTCTATAAACACCGCCGCCGGCTTCTCGACGCCGGAATACTCGTCCGTCATCAGCTCTTCCATGTAAGCTATCGTGTCCAGTTCGGGGTGGCTGTGCGGATGAGGTATGAATGTGACGCCGGTCAGCGGTATGCCCGCGCCCGCACGAGGCACCTTTCCGCTGGTTATAGAAAGGCTTCCCAGCGTCATGCCATGGAAAGAACCGGATAGGGCGAAAATACCCGTGCGCCCGGTCACCTTTCTGCTGAGCTTGAGCGCGGCCTCCACCGAGTTGGTGCCGGTTGGCCCGCAGAACATGACCTTATAATCAAGCCCTCTGGGCTTAAGTATAAGGTTGCGGAAGGTGGTCAAAAACTCACCCTTGACCCTTGTATGCAAATCGAGGGCGTGACTTATGCCGTCACTCTCAATATATTCAATGATTCTTTTTTTGATGTAGTCGTTGTTGTGTCCGTAGTCCAGGGCACCGGCTCCGTTGAAAAAGTCGATGTACTCCCTGCCGTCGTCCGCGTACATTTTTGACATCTTTGCCCTGTTGAAGGAGACGGGAAAGCTTCTGCAATAGGACCTTACATTTGATTCTAGCTCTTCATAGATGCTCATTTTGAAACCTCCATTCGCTCCGCGAACAAGTGCATCATAACCCTTCTGGTATGACGGCCTGTCCGGCGGTTACCGCCCGTTTGACGGCAGACAATTAATCAATCCGCGTTTTTCTTTCTGGCCTTATCTCTTTCTTTACCGATAATACTGCTAAGCAGCTCTCTGCACTGCAGCCTGAACTGCTGCACCGTGGCATAGCTGTTGTTCAGTATGTGGTCGCAATTGCGTTCAAAAAAGTCGTTTTCCTTTTGTGCCCTTATTCGTAAAAGGGCATATTCTCTCGTAATCCCCTCTCGCTTCATCAGGCGGCTTATCCGCTGCTCCTCCGGTGCGATTACACCGATGATAACATCACATTTTGCACCCAGTCCGCTCTCAATGAGGGCGATGGCGTCAATGCCGGCGAGCGTTTTGCCCGCCCGCTCCGCGTTAAGGAGTCTGTTTTCAACCTCCTGCGCAACATACTTATGGGTAATTGCGTTAAGACGCTTAAGCGCCTGCGCATCGCTGAACACCAGCTTCCCAAGCGCCTTGCGGTCCACAAGGCCATCTTTTACCGTGCCCGGAAACTCCTTCTCTATTTCCGAGAGCATATCGGCAGAGCCTTTAAGAAGCTCATGATAGAGCGCGTCGCAGTCAATAGTAAAGGCTCCCATCCGTTCAAGCTCCTCAAGAACGGTGGTTTTGCCTGCGCCTGTGCCGCCTGTTATGCCGATTACAAGCATTTCAATCTCTCCCCAGATCCACGATTCGGAAGCCTGCTGCCTTTTTCAGCCGATTTGCAATGGCAAGGCCCAGGCCTTCATCCGAGGGACACTGGGCATATATTTCCGTCACGTCGCTGTCATCAAAGCTCCGCAGCGCGTCAAAAAGCCGCTCTGCCTGAGCCTTCAAATCGGTCGACCTGCCGAATGTACGCGTATTGCCTTTGTCGAACATAAAGGCGTATTCGTCGAAGCAGAGGACCCCCGTCCTGTCGGAGACGCGCTCGCGTATATACTGCGCCGCGCGCTCAGGGTATCCGCAGACCACCGTCACCTGCGCGCGGGGCGCGTAATGGCGGTACTTCATTCCGGGTGCCTTAGGCTTCTCTCCGTCCGGCATGCTCCGAAGCAGCGCCTCGTCTACCTCAATTTCATCCAAAACGCGGCGAAGCTCCTCAAGCGTCACCCCGCCCGGCCGCAGAAGCCTTGGCGGTTTCTCCGTCAGGTCTATTATCGTCGATTCCAGTCCGACGACGCAGTCGCCGCCGTCTATTATCGCGTCAATCTTCCCGTCCATATCCTGGAGCACATGGGCAAAGCTCGTAGTGCTCGGCCTGCCCGAAATATTTGCCGAGGGCGCCGCTATCGGAACGTCAGCGGCTTTTATTAGGGCATTGGTAATCGGATGCTTCGGGCAGCGCATCCCCACAGTCGGAAGCCCTGCCGTGGTTACGGAGGGCACGATGCTCCGGCGCTTTAAAATTATGGTAAGCGGCCCCGGCCAAAAGTGCCTCGTTAACAGATAAGCCTCCTGTGGAACATCCTCGCAGTATCTCTTTATCCAGCTCTCGTCGGCAACGTGCAGTATAAGCGGGTTGTCTTGCGGTCTCCCCTTGGCTGTGAATATCCTTTTTACAGCCTGCTCGTCCAGCCCGTTGGCACCGAGTCCGTATACGGTCTCGGTAGGGATTGCGACCGTGCCGCCGCGCTTAATTATCTCAGCGGCCTGACTAATTTCAGCGGCCCCCTCGCTTATGTCCGAAACTCGAAATATCTTGGTAGTCAAATCAGTTTTCCTCGCTCATTCTGAGCTTTTCGGCCTGGTCCGCGGTTACCAGCGCATCAATTAACTCGTCGAGGTCACCGTTGAGTATCTGCTCAATTTTATAGAGGGTCAGCCCTATGCGATGGTCTGTAACACGCCCCTGAGGAAAATTATAGGTTCTGATGCGCTCGCTTCTGTCGCCGGTCCCAACCTGACTTTTGCGCTCCGCCGCGAGGGCGGCATCCTGCTTCTCCCGCTCGGCCTCGTAGAGACGCGAGGCGAGAATCCTCATAGCACGCTCGCGGTTTTTATGCTGGCTACGCTCCTCCTGGCACTCGACAACCGTCCCGGTCGGAAGATGGGTTATCCGTATCGCCGACTCCGTCTTGTTGACGTGCTGTCCACCCGCTCCGGAGGCGCGGAAAGTATCCACCTGCAAGTCGGCGGGGTTTATGGCAAAGTCCACTTCGTCCATCTCGGGAAGTACGGCGACAGTGACAGTTGAGGTGTGTATGCGCCCCGAGGCCTCCGTATCCGGCACGCGCTGAACACGGTGCACTCCGCTTTCAAACTTCATGCGCGAATATGCGCCCTCTCCCTCGATGACAAAGCTGACTTCCTTAATGCCACCGAGCTCAGTTTCATTTATATAGGCAATATCGGACTTCCAGCGCTTGGACTCGGCGTACATGGTGTACATCCGGTAAAGGCTGTGGGCAAACAGGGCCGCCTCGTCCCCCCCTGCTCCGCCGCGAATCTCGATTATTACGTTTTTGGAGTCGTTCGGGTCTTTGGGCAGCAAAAGTATCCTCAGCTCTTCCTCCATTTCAGTCATGGCCTCGCGCGCGCTGTCGTACTCCTCCTGTACCATCTGCCGGAAATCGCTGTCGTCTATCCTGCCCTCAAGGAGCGTGCGGGCCTCCTCAGCGTCCCGGCGGTGCTTCTCGTACTTCCTGTACGCCTCCACAACGAGTGTCAGCTCCTTTTGCTCACGAGCGAGCTTTGCGATGGCCTGCGGGTCGTTGTATATTTCGGGGCTTGACATTCGGTTTTCGATGTAGCTGTATTTTTCTTCAATAAGCTTCAATTTCTCAAGCATATATTCTAAAACTCTCCCTTTTGATATCAGGATATTCTACCACAACCGCGCAGTTTTGTAAATGTATTTCTTAGCGCAGCTTTTGCCTTAATTGTAGGATTGCAATACAAGGACAGTAAGGAGAAAAAATAATATCAGGAACAGTGCACATAAGGTACAGGGGAAAGCTGAACAGCCACGCATTTTATTTACAGATAAGGGAATATTACTGTAAATATAGTTTGCATGAGGAAGTTGCAGCATGGGCCGATTTTTTAAGAAAAAACAGAATTTAAGCAGCAATAAAAATGAAAGCACAAATGAGACGACGGACAAGCCTGTCCTATTTGACTCTCTTGATAAAAACGTGGAAACCATCAGTGAGCTTTTTAAGGATGTAGATATTCTGCGCTTGAAATATATAAACTGCTGCGATAGGAGATTAACTTGCTGCATAATTTTTTGTGACGGCATGGTGGACCAATCAGTAATTAACGAGAGCATTATCAATCCGCTGATGCTATCTTCTGTTAAGGACACTGATTCGGTCTACACCTTAATGACGCAGGTCATACAAATTGGCGGGATGAAGGAAACTGACAATGTAGATGAGATTGTCGAGGCCATTGCCTATGGCGATACCGTATTATTCGCCGAAGGGCTGGGACAGGCTATCATCCTCGATACCAAAGGTTTTCAAAGCCGCCCGATTAATGAACCGGAGAACGAGAAAAACTTAAGCGGTTCGCGGGAGGGCTTTACGGAATCGCTGCTGGTGAATCTATCAATGATACGGCGCAGAGTTCTCACATCTGAGCTGAAAATGAAGTCCTACACAATTGGTCGGCGCACAAAGACCAAGGCCTATATCTGTTACATGGATGGCCTTGTCAATAAACAGATTTTATCGGAGCTTTACAGGCGCCTTGATAAGATTGATATAGACGCGGTACTGGACACAAACTATATCACCGAGCTGATTCACGACTCTCCGTGGTCGCCGTTTCGTACAATAGGCTATACCGAAAGGCCCGACGCAGTTGTCGGCAAGCTCTTGGAAGGGCGCATAGCCATATTCCTTGACGGTTCGCCTGCGGTTCTGACATTGCCCTATCTTTTCATCGAAAACTTCCAGAGCAGCGAAGACTATTATTTAAACTTTTATTACACATCATTTTCTCGGATGGTGCGAATAATAGGATTTTTTCTTTCTGTTATCGTACCCAGCGTTTATATAGCAGCTGTGGCTTTTCACCACGAGATGATGCCACTGCAATTATTTATCAATATCACTTCGGAGCGTCAAACAGTACCCCTCCCGGCTTCCCTGGAAGCGTTAATTATGCTGTTTGTCTTTGATATTCTGAGAGAAACAGGCGTCAGAATGCCGTCAAATATCGGGCAGACGCTGAGCATCGTCGGTGCCCTGGTCATAGGACAGGCTGCTGTGGAAGCAAAGCTGGTAGCGGCCCCTATGATTATCGTTGTCGCACTGACGGGCATCACGGGGCTGCTGACTCCAAAACTGAATTCTCCGATTGTGTATATAAGGCTGATGCTGCTCCTTCTGGCCACCGCCTTTGGCTTCTATGGCATAATTCTTGGGGTATCCTGCGTGCTTATCCATATAATTAACCTGCGCTCCTTCGGCGTTCCGCAGCTCACGATTTCCGGCAAGCTGCGGTTTCAGGATATTAAGGATACTGTAATCAGGGCTCCGTGGTGGATGATGATTCTGCGCCCGGGATTTGCGGAGGATAGGGTCAGAAGCAAAGAGGGCGGAAAATCGTAATGAATAAAAAGGGTAAATGCTTTATTATAGTTCTCTTGATGCTTTTTCTGCTGTGCGGGTGCCAGGGCTATCGCGGACTTGATGAAATGGTAATTGTTACAGGCATCGCTATTGATAAAACACCCGAAAATGATAATTATCGGCTAACCTTCGAAATCGTTGATTTAACTGTGCCCGTCAAGGAGATGGGCTTGAAAGGACAGGTTATCGAATCCGAAGGAAAGACCCTTTTTGACGCAGTCAGAAACGCAAAAAAAAGGATTACAAAAAAGCTATATTTCGGGCAGGCACAGATTATCATAGTCAGTCAGGAAATTGCACGCAATGAAGATGTCGGCATTATTATCGACTGGTTTTTAAGGGATGTTGAGTGCCGTGAGACTATGTGCTTTATTATATCGCAGGAGGAAACTGCCCGCGAAATGTTTGAAATCGAAGCGCTAACACATCCTCTGGTATCCACTGAGATAAATAATATTCTTGAGTTAGATCAGGAGGTCACATCCACAACCTTATGCGTTGAGTTGTATAAGGCGTTTGGTGGCCTGCACTCCGAAGGCGAGGAGCTTGCCCTGCCGGTTATCCATAAGGCGATTAACAACGGCAAGACTGTCGGCGAGACCAATGGGATGGCCGTTTTCAAAGACAATAAGCTCGTTGGCTTTTTGCCGCCGAACGAATCTAAGTATTACCTTTTTGCAATTGATGAAGTAAAGGGCGGAATTTTAACCCTTTCAGCCTTTGGAGAAGAGCACAATATTTCACTTGAGATATTCGAGAACAAGACTGGCGCATCCTTTGATTATAAGGACGGGAAGGTTAAAGTTACTGTAAAGACAGATACCACCGTATATCTGGGCGAGGTTATGAGACCCTACGCCCCTATGGATGAAAAGGAAATAAACGAGCTTGAGGATATAGCCAAGAGTGAGCTTAAAAAAAACATATCCAACTCAATAAAAAAAGTTCAGTCAGAATTCGGTGCGGATATATACGGCTTCGGGAATATGATTTACAAAAAGGATATAAAGCTTTGGAAGCAGCTCGCCGAGAATTGGGAGGAGCACTTCAGGACTCTGGAGGTAGAGGTGGAGTCAGAAATCGAAATCGCCAACACCGCCTCCTTAAAATAATCATGAAAGCGTGATGTGAAAATGGCGGTTGTCCCCCTCGTATTGCTGTATGTTTTTATGTTGGTCACCGATTATTTGCCGACAAAAAAGGAGCTTGCAGTGAAAGAACGCATAATTTACTTGCTCCTTTTCTCCGTCGGCTTATGTGTGCTTGTTTTATACCTCCTCGACATTCCGATTCCGGGTCCTAGCAAGCCGATTAAAAGCGCGGTTGAAAAGATATTATTTATAGCCGACAGTATTTTTTAAAGGGGTATAGCCCATGCCTAAAGAAACGGTATCATTACGACAGGCGGCCTGCACTTTTGTTATGTTTTTATTTGGAAGCAGCGTTATTATGGGAGTAAACTCTGAAGCCGGGCAGGATTCTTGGATTTCCCTTCTGTTAGCCATGCTGATGGCCTTACCCATAATCCTCATTTACGCGAGGATTATGCGGCTATATCCGGAGATGGACCTTTTTGAAATCGTCGAAAAAGTTATCGGTAAAATCGGCGGTAAAATCGTTACTATTCTTATGATCTGGTATGCGTTGCACCTGTGTGCACTGGTTATTCGGGATTTTTCGGAATTCATAAAAGTTACTGTCTTGACCGAGACGCCGCAGCTTAATATCATGCTGATATTGATTCTGGTAGTTGTATATATGTCAAAAAGCGGTATTGAAACTATGGGTAAGTGGTCGGTGATAATACTACCCGTCATTACTTTGGTGGTTATATTTACCATGATTTTAGGTCTTGAGAGAATTGACCCTACAAACCTTCTGCCTATTATGGGGCACAGCCTCGGCACGATAGCCGGCGGTGCATATAAGATATTTGCCTTTCCGTTTGCGGAAACAGTGGTATTTCTATGTCTAGCCGGCTCCCTGAGAAAAAAGGACAGCCCCTATAAGCTCTTTACTGTTGCTACACTTATCGCCACCGTAATTTTTTTACTTGTGATAATGCGCAATCTCCTATTGCTGGGGCCTGCAGTCACAAACGCAAAATACTATCCCTCCTACACGGCGGTTAGAATTATTAATGTTGGGGATTTTCTGGTGCGTATAGAGGGGTCGACCGCCTTAAACTTCATTCTGGCCGGTGTCATAAAAACAACAGTTTGCCTTGTGGCGGCCTCAAAGGGGATAACAAGGCTGTTTGGCCTGTGCAACTACAAGCATATTGTTTTCCCGCTCGGGCTGCTTGCTGTCGCACTGGGCACTCTTCTGTATGAGAACATAAAAGAAGCGTTTGACTTCCTCGAAATCTATCAAATCTATGCAATACCGTTCCAGATTATCATTCCGGTATTTATATGGATTCTGGCGGAAATCAAGGTTCGCCAAGATAAAGCGGCAAACGGCAGTCACTCCCCGGACTCTGCGCAGACCGATGCGGCTGGCTGAATGCTTACTCTTTGCGCTACCTGTTCACCGTATTGTAGTCCTGCAATCATAGTCCTAAGCATTATTGGATGGCGATTTGACCGTCTTAAATTACTATGGTATAATAATTGGTAGGAAATAATTATACCCGATATTCAGTTAGTTCCGTCTCCTGCGGGGGGCGGATTGTCTTTTTGACACAGCGCCGCCTCCCTTACAGGGCGGCTACCACAGAAAAATTACAGTAGTATATCTCCGAATATTCTAAATAGTGGGGGAACCGTTTCTTGGGGTTAATCTAATTTTTAGAAGGGCTACTTGGGCGCCCTAACCCGTCAGCTAACCTCATAGGAGTGTTCCAAGCGTATTGCAAATTATTGTTTTACGCTTTTTTCGCTTCAGAAGCTTAAGCGTAGGACACCACTATAAGAGGAGGAGATTCGGTGAATATTATTTTGAAAATCAGCATTATCCTGGCTGTGGGGTTTCTCGGAGGTAAGTTGGCAGGCTTATTTAAACTGCCCAATGTGTCGGGTTACCTAATAGTTGGGGTGCTTCTTGGCCCAACATTTTTTAATTTTGTCACTCCCGAAAACGCCAAATCACTAGAGGTTATCAGTGAGCTTGCACTTGCGTTTATCGCTTTTAGCATTGGTAGTGAATTCATTCTGAAAGACATGATAAAGTATGGAAAGAAAATATTTATTATTACACTGGCAGAGGTAATAGGCGCCATAGCAGTTGTCTTTGCAGTTATGTATTTTATATTTAACAGGGACTTTGCTTTTAGTATTGTTATTGCATCGATGTCGGCTGCGACAGCACCGGCGGCAACCCTTCTTGTAATTAGACAATACCGTGCAAATGGGCCGTTAACAAGAACAATTCTACCGGTTGTTGCTCTGGATGACATATTGGGAATCATAGCTTTTGGCCTTGCTATACCCCTTGCCAAAATGTCAAGAATCGGACTGCGACCATCATTTTACACCCTTGTATTAACTCCGCTCATCGAAATCATAGGCTCTCTACTCTTAGGATTTGCCATTGGTTTTATTTTGGCAATAGTCTTAAAAAGGGTAAAGGGTCATAATGATTTTCAAGTTGCTTCTCTTGTTGCAATCGGTCTAGGTGTGGGGGCCGCAAAACTAACAGGTCTTTCACCATTGTTAACCAACATAATGATTGGCACAACCATAGTAAACCTTTTACCAAGACCGGATAAGGCCTTCAATTGTATTAATGATTTTGTTTGTTCTTTCTATGTTCTGTTTTTCACTCTGGCCGGCGCTACACTTGATCTGAGTATTATGAAGGCAATTGGACTGATTGGAATAGCCTATGTGATTGCTCGTGGTCTTGGAAAATACATAGGAAGCTTTATCGGTTGCCTGTCTGCGAAGGCAGAAAAACCAGTAACAAAGTACTTGGGTCTCGCCCTTCTGCCGCAGGGGGGAATCTCAATTGGATTGTGTGTCGTAGTTACGCAGCAGCTTCCGGAATATGCCACTGCGATAACGACAATAATTATGTTTAGTATATTAATATATGAAACTTTTGGTCCGATTTTCTCGAAATTTGCAATCCAAAAAGCCGGTGAAGTAAACGGATTAGATAATAGGCAGGCATTGGAAGAGGAAGATGGTTTTGACAATTTTGTCTGTACCTGTGTTCATGAAGGGAGCGGAAGTTAATGAAAGCTTTAATCATTGTACTAAACAAAACCGAATATCTTGAGGATCTGTTAACGCTATTAATAGAGCACAATGTGAAGGGGGCCACAATTTTGGATAGTCAAGGTATGGCAAGCTCCATTGTAAATAATGATATTACTGACATACCGCTGTTCGGATCATTGAAGGCCCTATTAAGGGACCGTCACCCTTACAATAAGACAATCTTTACAGTCATAGAAAATCAAGAAAAGCTATATAAAGTAGTTCAGGCAATACAGAATTTGCTAAAAGATGAAAAGAAACCGGATAGAGGCTTTATATTTTCTGTTCCTGTTGGAGAGATCTTTTGCTAGAATTAATAAACCATTGACAACCCCATATCATTTAGTTTAATAATTGGATGAGCCCATATAGAAAGCCGCCCATCATAACGAGCGGCAAGGCGCGGCTTGGTAAGCTGTTCCGCGCTGTTAGACATTATGAGCTGTGGTGATAAAAGTTCAAATCAATGGGAGGGGCATTTCACATGGCAGATGATTACGGGCATTTTGGAAAAGGCATCAGTGGATATGTGCACTACATGCAGGCGTTTGACGCAAAAAACAAAGGCGGGGGCGGCGGCCCCAAAAAAGACGGCTGCTACATTGCAACCGCCGTCTATGGCTCTTATGACTGCCCGGAGGTATGGACACTGCGCCGTTTTCGCGACTACAGACTGAAGCAGACAGCACTTGGGCGTGCGTTCGTGCGCTGCTACTATGCAGTCAGCCCTCATTTTGTCAAATGGTTCGGCGCAGTAAATTGGGCGAAACAGTTTATGCGTCTCCCTCTTGACCGCCTCGTAAGCAGGCTACAAAAAGAAGGTATTGAGGATACTCCCTATAACGATTCTTGGAATCAGTTCTTATAGCATTGTGATACAATCGGATTTGTTTTTATCGCCTTAAGCGTAAGAAAGAGGTGTATCATGAAAAAGATTACTCTGCCCCTGTTGCTATGCCTTGCACAGCTGACCGCTTGCGGCACGCAGCAGGATAAGGTAGCTTCTTCACCGCCGGCAAACAGCTACATACAAATCTCAGCCGAGCAAGCCAAGACCATAATGGACGAGCAAGAGGATTACATTTTGCTGGATGTCCGCACCGAAGGCGAGTTTGCCGAAG
>JAAYOL010000110.1 GCA_012520395.1 Clostridiales bacterium | reverse complement strand
TCTATAATTGCAATCACATAAGGACCCCCTTGGTCGAGGCGACGCCGCCGCCGGTTTCACGCAGCGCGTCGCGAAGCGCCCTTCCGAGCGCCTTGAACATGGCCTCGATAATATGGTGGCTGTTCTTGCCGGCGAGCTGGCGGATGTGCAGGGTGCAGGAAAGACTCCTCGAAAAGGCCAGCATGAACTCCTCTGCAAGCTCGGTGTCGAAGTCTCCGACCTTCTCGGCCGGGATATCGGCGGCAAAGCTGAGAAAAGGCCGGCCGCTTATGTCGATGGCCGCCAGAATCAGCGCCTCGTCCATCGGCAGAATTATGCTGCCGTAGCGGTAAATGGCAAGGCTTTCACCGAGGGCACCGCGTAATGCCTGGCCGAGCACTATGCCCACATCCTCTACCGTATGGTGATAGTCAACCTCGGTGTCGCCCTTGCACTTCACATCCATGTCAAAGCCGCCGTGGAAGGCAAGGAGCGTGAGCATATGATCTAAAAAGCCGCAGCCGGTGTCGATGGCAGACTTTCCGCTGCCGTCAAGGTTTATCGTGAGATTTACATCGGTTTCCGCCGTTGCTCTGGATATTGTTTTCGTTCTCATTTGAATTTCTCCCTGCAAATAGCGCGTAGCGCGTCAATGAGCGCGTCCATCTCATAGTCGCTGCCCACGCTGATTCTGACATAGTCCTCTATCCTCTCACCGCCGAAGTAACGCACAAGGACACCTCTCTCGCGGAGCTTTGAGTAAATTTCGGCACCTTTGAGCCCCGGATGCCTGACAAACAGGAAATTGGCCCTGCTGTCCGTCATTTCAAAGCCGAGTGCGCGAATCTCTCCCGCTGTGCGCTCACGCGCGGCAATAATCTTCGAGCTGCACTGCGTAAGATACTGCCTGTCAGCTGCCGCCGCCGCACCAGCTATCTGCGAAAGGCGGCTTATATTATAGGGGTTGAAGCTGAATCTGATTCGGTTTAAATCGGCAATCAGCTCCCTGTTACCTGCCGCGAAGGCGACGCGGCCCCCGGCGAGGTTCCGGCTCTTGGAAAAGGTATGCACGACAAGGAGGTTCTCCAGCTCGTCTACAAACTGCATACAGCTTTCCGCGCCGAAGTCCACATAGGCCTCGTCCACGACTATAAGCCTGTCAGGACGCTCTTGTGCGAGGGCCGCAATGTCACGGGGCCCAAGCGCTATGCCCGTCGGCGCGTTGGGGTTTGCGAAAAAAAGCGTTTCATCAAGGGCACGGTAATCGTCAAGGCAAATCGTGAAATCGTTGCGCAGGGGTATGACCTTCGTATTCAGGCCGTAAAGCTGTGCCCAGACCTTATAAAAGCCATAGGTTATATCGGCAAAGGCCGCCCCCTTTGGGCAGAGCGCCTGAAAGATGAAGGCGAGCAGTTCGTCGCTACCGTTGCCGCAAATCACCTGATTTATGTCCAGACCATAGCTCCCCGCTATCGCCCCTCTCAGCTCCCGACATTCGGGGTCGGGGTAGAGCCTCAGCGTCTGGGCCTTGCCCTTGAGAGCCTCTATCACCATGGGCGAGGGGGGGTAGGGGCTTTCGTTAGTGTTTAGCTTTATGAATTTGCCCGCCTGCGGCTGCTCGCCCGGCGTGTATGGCATAAGATTATTTAAACGCGGGTCTAAAAACCTGCTCATCTGTGACCATCCCTTCCTCGAAAGCAGCTCAAGCTTTTTCGTCTTTAAAGCGGCATTCTATGCTCCTGGCGTGGGCCTCAAGCCCTTCGCGCCGCGCAAAATCGGCAACGCGCCCGCTGACCTTGTTAAGCGCCTCTTTCGTGTAGTATATGAAGCTTGAGCGCTTGACAAAGCTGTCCACACCGAGGGGGCTTGCAAACCTTGCCGTGCCGCTCGTCGGGAGCGTGTGGTTTGTGCCCGCAAAATAGTCGCCCAGTGCCTCGGGCGTGTAGCCGCCGAGAAAGATGCTGCCCGCGTTCATCACAAGCGGTAGATATTTCATCGGCTCATCCACACAGATTTCAAGGTGCTCGGGCGCTATGTCATTGGCAATATCTATGGCCTCCTCTATGCTCCGGCACAGGTAGATGCCGCTTCTGTCGTCTATGCTCCGGCGCGCGATTTCAGCGCGGGGCAGGGTTTTAAGCTGGCGCTCTACCTCGGCCTGCACCTTTTCGGCAAGCTCTTTGCTATCGGTTACGAGGATGGCGCTTGCAAGCACGTCGTGCTCCGCCTGGGCGAGAAGGTCGGCGGCGATATTCACGGTGTCTGCGCTCTTGTCGGCTACTATGAGTATTTCGCTAGGCCCGGCTATCATGTCTATGTCCACAATTCCGTAAACCTGCCGTTTTGCCGAGGCGACATAGCGGTTGCCCGGCCCGACTATCTTATAAACCTTCGGTATGCTCTCAGTGCCGTAGGCTAGGGCGGCTATGGCCTGCGCCCCGCCGACCTTGTATATCCTGTCCACACCCGCAATCTTTGCCGCGGCGAGCACAGCGGGCAGTATTTTGCCCTCCTTGTTTGGCGGCGTGACCATGACTATATCAGAAACCCCGGCGATTTTGGCCGGGATGGCGTTCATAAGCACTGTCGAGGGGTAGCTTGCCGTCCCGCCCGGCACATAGAGGCCCACCCTCTCTATGGGCGTGACCTTCTGACCCAGCAGACCGCCGTTTGGGCAGGACATTGAAAAGCCGCCGCGCACCTGCTTTTCATGAAAGGCCCTTATATTTGCCGCCGCCTGCCTGAGCGTTTCGAGGAAATACTCCCCGACCTCCGATACGGCACTGTCTATTTCTTCTTGGGAAACCAGCATATTCTCAAGCCTGCAGCCGTCAAAGCGTAGGGTGTACTCAAGCAGCGCCTCGTCTCCGCGGGAGGCCACGTCTTGTATTATGTCAACAACATCAGCATCCGCCTGCGTCCGCTCACGCCTGAAAAGCTCACTGTCGTATCTTTGAATTTTAATCATTCGTCATTTCCTCCAGACTATCGCGCAGGGCGCTTATTTCCGCGCTCTTAAACTGGTAAACCACCTTGTTTGCAATTAGTCTCGCGCTTATGGGCATAATCTCCGCGATGACCTCAAGGTCATTATCACGAAGGGTTTTGCCCGACTCTACTATATCTACGATAACGTCCGAAAGGCCCAAAAGCGGGGCCAGCTCAATGCTGCCGTTTAGCTTTATTATGTCAACCTCTCTGCCGAGGGAGGCATAGTACCTTTCGGCTATGCCTGTAAACTTTGTGGCGACGCGGAGCACAGCCCTGGCCTCGTCGTAAAAGCCCTTTTTAGCCGCTGCGCACATCCGGCATTTCCCAAGCTTTAAGTCCAAAAGCTCGTAGACATCCGGTCTGTCCTCCTCAAGAATGTCTTTGCCGACTATGCCTATGTCGGCCGCGCCGTGCTCGACATAGATGGCGACGTCGCTCGGCTCCACAAGGAAGTAGCGCACTCCGGCGGCCTCGTTTTCTATTACAAGCCTTCGGCCCATGTCAGCGAGGTTTCCTCCGGTGTAGCCCGCGCAGGACAAAAGCTCGTGCGCCTGGTCACCGAGTCTGCCCTTTGGCAGTGCGATATTCAGCATTTCCCTCACCTCCCGCACAGCTCGTCAAGATATATGGCAAAGCCGATGGCCCGACCGGTCTGCCCCATTTTCTTCATCATATTGTCATATTCCCCGCCCGAGAGCACGATGCGGCTTTTGCCCTGTAAATAGCCGCAAAGCATCAGGCCGCTGTAATAATCCTCGTCCCCCCGGATTGAGAAATCTATTAGCACAGAGGGGTCGTCAATGCCGCCGATGGCCTGCTCAAGCTGGGCGACTGCCCTTTCCATCTCGGCGTTGCGGCAGAGCCGCTTGGCCTCCTTCAGCACCTCGGACGCGGCCCCGGAGAGCATAGATGCCTTTTCCAACATCACCGTGCCCTCATCCGAAAGCCCTGCCGCCTTTGCCACCTCCCTCAGTCCGTGGGGATTTTTGGCGGCTATGTTCTCATACAGCGCCGAGCGGCAATGTAAAGGCAGGCGAAGATTGCGCATAAGTCCGGCCAGATAGCGCAAATGGCTCAGCGAGAGCCTGAAGGGCTCCCCCGTGAGCTTTAGGCTCTCGTAGGCAAGGCGCACGACCTCATTTGTCTCGGCCCTTCCAACCCTGCCAAGGCACTCAAGCCCCATCTGGCTAATCTCGGTGAAGTTCCTGCCCGTTGCGTTCGGCCGGTAGACGTTCTCCATATAATAGAGCTTCTTCTGTCCCCCTGCGGTGTCCACGTTCTTGACTATACTCAGCGTGAGGTCCGGCTTGAGCGCCATCAGGCGGCCGTCAAGGTCGTTAAATGTGATGAAGCGCTCGTTTTTCAGAAAGCTCTGGTTTTCCAGATAGAAGCGGTATTCTTCAAAGCGGCCCGGGTGGTATCTGCGGTAGCCCCGCTGTTCAAACAGCGCGCGGAGCCTGAGGGCGGTCAATTCCCCCGGCGACAGTATATCAAGCAGATTATCCATAATTCCTCCGTTTTGCTTTACCATGCTAAAGCGATAACTTAATAAATTGATTATAGCACAGCTCCCGGCAAATTGCCATTCAATAAACTGCTGTATTTATAGAATTTTAGCTCCTTTTTTTGTCAGAAGTGCACAAGGAGGCGGCGCAAGCGCCGCCTCCTGAACTATTCAATTTGTTCGCGGGTCACATCGTTTATCCACCTTTTCGAGCGAAAGCGTAGTATGCCCGCGGTGACTTTGAAGATTTCCTCGGCGCAGATGCACAGGTAGACGACGGTGATTCCCGACTTGAGCACCAGGCCGGTTATAGCCGCGGCAGGTATGCTAATCAGATAAAGCCCACCGAGGTCCAGCAGCATAACGGCCTTGGCATCGCCGCCGCCGCGCAGTATGCCTATCAGCAAGGTAAAGGCGAGGGTCCTTATCGGCACAACCATGCACAGGATGGTGACCATGGTGGTGGCTATACCGCCGGCTTCCGCTGACAGCTTAAACAGAGGGAATATGACCGGCGCGAGCAGGAAGAATCGGAGCAAGAAGAACAGCGCTGCCGCAACAAGTCCCATTACAAAGCCTAAAAATGCGAGCGAGACTCCGACCTTGTAGACGCTCTCGCGCCGCCCGGCGCCTATCTCGCGCCCAATTATCACCGAGGCTGCGGAGCCGACGGCGAACACGGCGGTTGTAAAAATGCGCTCCAGATTTCCCGCAATGGTGAAGGCGGCAAGTATCTGCGTGCTGCCCTCCATATGGCCCATTATGACCGGAAAGGTGGAGGTGCCGAGGCTCCAGAGGGCCTCATTCAGAACCACGGGGGATGCGTACTTGAAAAAGTCGCGGGTAATTATTCCACCCGGGCGCAGGATAAGCCGCGGCTCAAGGGGCAGGCGCTTGCTTCGCAGGGCATATACGGCGATTATGACGACCTCTGCAACACGTGCTATGAGCGTTGCAAGGGCGGCGCCCTCAACCCCCATGGCGGGCATGCCGAGCTTGCCGAATATGAGCACCCAGTTGAGAAAAACGTTTGTGAGGGCAGAGGTGCTCAGCACAATGACGCCGAGCTTTGTGTTCTCCATGCTGCGCTGTGTACCTATGTAAACACCGCTAATAGCGCTAAACACATATGAAAAGCCGACAATTCTTGCGTAGCCGCAGCCGAGGGGAATGAGCTCCAGATTGTCGGTCAGGGCACCGAGAACCTGCTCTGAAAACAGGAACATAGCCACGGAGGTTATAAGGCAAAAGGTCACCGAGACATACAGCCCCATTCCCATTATGCGGTTGATTGCCCTTGTGTCTCCCTTTCCCCAGTACTGGGAGACCATCACACTCACTCCGCCCTGCACCCCGAAGGTTATGAGCATTACTATAAAAAACGGTGTGTTGGCCAGCGTAACGGCCGCGAGAAATTCCTCTCCGAGCACCCCGACCATAAAGGTGTCAGCAAGCGCAACGGTCTGGGTTATCATGTTCTGCAATACTATGGGGAGCATTAGCAGAAGTGTTGTCTTATAAAAGCCCTTAGGCTGTTTTATTGCGGTTAACATTTTATTTCCCTTCAACGGCTATTTGCCCAATACGCCGTATATTTCATTTTTTGCCTGAACAAAGGCGCTTACAAAGGTCTCCGCCTCGTCCATTGTACTCTCAGCCGACAGGCTGATGCGAAGGGCGCCGTCAATGACACTGTCGGAAAGCCCCATGGCCACAAGAACGTGACTGCGCCTGCCCTTTTTGCAGGCCGAGCCCTTGGAAACCAGGATACCCTTCGCGTCCAACCAGTTTAAGAGAACCTCACTCTTATACCCGGGCAGGGATACGCAGAGGATATGGGGTGCAGTAGCAGAGCCGATAATTACCGCCTCCGGTAAGCGCGATCTGAGCTGCGTACGTATATAGTCTCTTATTTCTGACATTTCGGCGATGTCCCTTTCGCGGCTAGCCAGTCCGCTTTTTACAGCCGCGCCGAAACCCGCGATGAGCGGCACGGATTCTGTGCCGGGGCGAAGGCCGGACTCCTGGCCGCCTCCGAAGCTTCTGGCCGTGAGCCGCAGGCCGCTTGCGACGTATATGGCGCCGACCCCCTTCGGCCCGTGTATCTTATGCGCGCTGAGCGTGATGATGTCAGCGCCGAGTGATTTTACGGTAAAGGGGATTTTGAGAAAGCCCTGCACCGCGTCGGTGTGTAAAAGGGCCTGCGATTTCCGGCGCTTTAGCATCTTTGATATTTCCGGCACAGGAAGAACAGAGCCGACCTCGTTGTTTACAAGCATCGCGGAGACGAGCACGGTGTCATCACGCAGGGCGTTTTCAAATTCAGTGACTGGAATGCTGCCGTTTTTGTCCGGCCTTATATATTCGACCTCGAAGCCCTGCCGCTCAAGCTCCGCCATCGGCTTTAGCACCGCGTCATGCTCGATTGCCGTTGTTAAAATGTGTTTTCCCCGCCGCTTCATGCTCTCCGCTGCGGAGAGCACTGCTATGTTGTCCGCCTCCGTGCCGCCGGAGGTAAAGTAGAGCGTTTCAGGTCCGGCACCAATGGCGGCGGCCACGCTTTTTCGGGCAGAGTTTATGATTTCACGCGCCTGCCTGCCCAGGGCGTGGGAGGAGGAGGGGTTTCCGTAACCTTCGGTCATGGCCGAAAGCACTGCCTCCACCGCTTCCGGTGAAACCTTAGTCGTCGCCGCGTTATCAAAATATATCACTCTCCGCCCTCCTTTCCCAGACTTGTGGAGCTCCGTTTTATTGTGTATAATGGCGGGTATCGAAAGATTATTATGCATATCATTATAAGTCAATAAACGAAGATAATAATATACTAAATCATACGGCATTTCAAGGGGGAGCCGCTTTATATGAAATTCAGCTTTATCACGCTCGGCTGCAAGGTCAACCAGTTTGAAAGCCAGGCCATGTCCGCCCTTCTCGAGGAGCGTGGACACAGCCTTGCCGAAAAGGGCGAACCTGCTGACGCATATATAATAAACACCTGCGCCGTGACCGCCGAAAGCTCGAGGAAATCGCGGCAGGCAGTGCGGCGTGCCATGGCCGAAAACCCGAACGCAATCACGGCCGTGTGCGGCTGCTGGGCGCAGATAAGCCCCGACGAAGCCGCCTCTTTGGGTGCTGAGCTTGTGTTTGGAAGCACAGGAAGGCTGGAGCTGGTCCGGGCAATAGAGCGCGCCTTTGAGGACCGCAGCACCCTGAGAAGCATTGACAACCCGATGGGCCGCCGCGAATTTGAAATACTGCCCGCAGGCTCGGGCATCGGTCGCACCCGAGCCATGCTCAAGGTGCAGGACGGCTGCCAGAACTTCTGCGCCTACTGCATAATCCCCTATGCGCGAGGACCCGTGCGCAGCATGAGTCCCGACCACGCCGTTTCCGAGGCCCGGCGCCTGGAGCGGGAGGGCTACCGCGAGCTTGTGATAACGGGCATTGAGATATCCTCCTACGGTCGCGATATTGGGGGTGTCGGTCTGACGGAGCTTACGGAGAAAATCTGCCTGTCAGCCCCCGGTATGCGTGTGCGCCTCGGTTCCCTTGAGCCGAGGACGGTCACAGAGGACTTTTGCAAAAGGCTCTCGGCGCTTACGAATCTCTGCCCGCACTTTCATCTTTCTCTGCAAAGCGGTTCGGGGGCGACGCTCCGCCGCATGGGCAGAAAATATACTCCTGACGAGTTTTACGAAGGTGTTTCGATGCTCCGCCGCCACTTCCCGAACTGCGGCATAACCACCGACCTTATCGTCGGCTTCCCGGGTGAAACCGAGGAGGAGTTCGCCGAAACGCTCCACTTTATCGAAAAGTGCGCCTTTTCCTCCATGCACATCTTCCCCTATTCAAAGCGCCCGGGCACAAGGGCGGCCACGATGGAAGGCCATCTCGACAAGGCTGTCAAGAGGGCGAGGGCAAAGCAGGCTTCAAGGCTGGCTCGGCGCATGAAGGACGACTTCCTCAATTCCCAGATAGGCAGGCTGGCAAGCGTGCTGTTTGAGACTGAATCGCAGGGGTTTATTACGGGCTTTACCGGCAATTACTGCGAGGTGGGCGTAAGGAGCGGCGCTGCACGTAACGAGACCGCAACTGTTAAAATTACCGGAAAAGAGGGCGATATTTTGACGGGAGAGGTCGTTTAAGGGCTTATTGTGAAATTATTATCTGTTTTGCCTTCAAAACAACAGTGTTTTTTTGTCGCATACCAACATCTTATTTAAACTGTTGACAGTATTTTTTCCCTGTAATATAATGTACTGTATCGAATACGGCTTAATTATTATTGGAGGTCTTACCTATGACAAAAGAAAGAGTTTTTAACTTCTCCGCCGGCCCATCCATGCTCCCGCTTGAGGTACTTCAGAAAGCGGGCTCCGAAATCACCAACTACAAGGGCTCAGGAATGTCAGTTATGGAGATGAGTCATCGAAGTAAGGTCTTCATGGATTTGTTTGATGAAACCAAGGCCGATCTGAAGCGTCTTCTGGACGTACCCGATAATTACCATATACTGTTCTTGCAGGGCGGCGCGTCGCTGCAGTTTGCCATGGCGCCGATGAATCTTATGACGGCCACGGGCAAGGCCGACTACGCCATTACCGGTAATTTCTCAAACCTCGCCTACAAGGAGGGAAAGAAATTCGGTGTTTGCAACGTGGCTGCTACGACAGCGCCGGCCAATCATACATACATCCCCGCCCAGTCTGAGCTAAAACTGGACAAGGACGCCTCTTACTTTTATTACTGTGCCAACAACACCATATACGGAACCGAGTGGAAGTACATCCCCGAAACCGGGTCTGTGCCCATCGTCTGCGATATGTCCTCGAATATGATGTCAAAACCCGTTGACGTTTCAAAGTACGGCATTATTTTTGCCGGGGCGCAGAAGAATATGGCTCCCGCCGGCGTAACCCTCGTCATAGTCCGCGATGATCTCCTCGGCAGGGAAATGCCCACGACGCCCATTATGATGAGCTATAAGACCATGGTCGATAAGGACTCAATGCACAACACTCCCCCCTGCTACAACATCTACATGCTCGGTCTTGTGCTAAAGTGGTTAGACAGCCTTGGCGGTCTAAAGAGCATGGAGAAGATAAAGGCTGAAAAGGCAAAGCTGCTTTACGATTTTCTTGCCGAAAGCAGTCTTTTCAAGTCGCCGGTCCGCCCCGACTCGCGTTCCGATATGAACGTGCCCTTTGTCACCGGGGACGAGGCGCTCGACAAGAGATTTGTGAAGGAGGCCGAGGCCGCGGGTCTTGTTAACCTCGCCGGCCACCGTACCGTCGGCGGTATGCGCGCTTCCATCTACAACGCCATGCCCATCGAGGGCGTGAAGGCTCTTGTGGAGTTTATGAAGGACTTTGAGGTCAAAAACAAATAAAGGAGTAAATCTTGATGTTTAAGGTAAAAACTTTAAATAAAATAGCAGAGATAGGTACGCAGAGACTTGATTGCGGATTTTTCTGCATAGATGACCGCTGCGAAAGTCCCGACGCGATACTTGTCCGCTCGGCAAAGATGTGCGAGAGTGCCCTCAACGACGACCTGCTGTGCATAGCAAGGGCGGGCGCGGGGGTCAACAACATCCCGCTTGCCAGCTGCACGGAGAAGGGCATTGTAGTGTTCAACTCGCCCGGGGCCAACTCCGGAGGAGTTAAGGAGCTGGTACTTGCCTCTCTTATCCTCGCCTCCCGCGATATAATAGGCGGCATCGAGTGGGTTAAGAGCATAGCGGACAAGGGCGATGAGGTTCCCGCGCTTGTTGAAAAGGGCAAGAGCTCCTTTGTAGGGCCTGAGATATTTAGCAAGACCCTCGGTATAATAGGACTTGGTGCGATAGGCGCCAAGGTCGCACAGGACGCCTATGCCCTCGGCATGAAGGTAATGGGCTACGACCCCTTCCTCTCTGATACCGTGCGCACGATGCTCGCAGGAAAGGCAAGCTTCACCAAGGACATGGCCGATATTTTTAAAAACAGCGATTACATAACGCTGCACCTGCCCTATAGCGACACCACGAAGAACACCATAAACGCCGAGACCATCGCCATGATGAAGGACGGCGTGAGGATTATTAACCTTGCAAGGGGCGAGCTTGTGAACGACGACGATATAATTGCGGCCCTCGAAAGCGGTAAGGTCGGACGCTATGTCACGGACTTCCCCAACGCCAAGACGGCAAATGCCAAGGGCGTTATCGCTATTCCGCACCTCGGTGCCTCCACACCCGAGAGTGAGGAAAACTGCGCAATTATGGCCGCCGATGAGATAAAGGAGTATATTCTCAATGGCAATATTATAAACTCCGTAAACTTCCCCAGCGTATCTATGGAGCGCAGCGGGGAGGGGCGTTTAATTGTCCTGCGCAGGAATATTGACGGTATGCAGTCAGCATTCCTGGACGCGATTAAGGCCGAGGGTCTCGCCGCGGTCGGCACTGCGGATAAGGTAAAGGGCGACACCGCCGCGACCCTAATCGACCTTAACGGCAAGGCTACGGACACACTCCTGTCGAAGCTCTCTGCAATCGAAGGCGTTATCCGCGTAAGGGCGATATAACTGCATAATTATCGGGGGGGTATCTCAAGCAGATGAGATGCCCCCCGTTTTTGTCATTCTAAAGGCCGAAAATCCTCTCCCCGCTACGAGGTGAAGCTCCCCCGTCCACGCCCAGGATGAGATTTTACTGTTTTGTTGCCTCTGCTCCCTCCGATATTTCTCCGACCGTTCTGTCATCCGGCCTGATGCGCGCTTCGTCCCTGCTTCTGATGTTGATGTCCATCTCTCTGAAGGGTATCCAGATGCCGTTTTTATCAAAGGCCTCCTTAATAATCTCGTTTAACTCAAAGAATATAGTCCAGTGGTCCTCAGATTTGCACCAGGCACGCAGGCCAAAGGTGAGCGTGCCCTCACTGATGGAGAACAGCCTGACAAAAATCTCCTCATTTTTGTCAATCAGCGGATGCGCCATAGCCGCGTCGGTGAGTATCTTCTTAACAAGCTGCACGTCGGAGTCGTAGGCGACACCGAACTTCATGTCAAGCCGCCTTGTCGGCATGCCCGAATAGTTCGTGACCATCTGATTGGAAAGGCTGCCGTTGGGTATAACAACAATGTTGTTGCCAATGGTTTTTATGGTCGTATAAATTATGCCAATGTTAATCACTGTGCCCGCCTTGCCGTCGGAGGTCTCTATGTAATCCCCGATTCTGAAGGTCTTGAAAAAAACAATCAGCACCCCTCCGGCGAGGTTGCTCAGACTGCCCTGCAGGGCAAGGCCTATCGCAAGACCGAAGGAGCCTAAAAGCGCAACTATCGACGCGGTGGGCACGCCCAGAACAGCCGCCGCTGTAAATAAAACCAGCGCCTTGAGCGCAATTATAGCAAGGTTATTCATAAAGTTTGCAACGCTCTTGTCGACCCTCTTAAAAATCGGCGCTTTGACGATTATCCTGGCAAGCTTTTTAATTAGCCAGAAGCCGATAAATATTATAAGCGCAGCTCCCAGCAGGCGCATTGCGGCGCTGACCGCCGCCTCCGATATATTCGCTTTAAGATACTCTATTATCTCGGACATTTCTATTCCTCCGACCTGTCAATCTTTCGTATTGGTTAAGCTGCGTTGATAAAATGCGCAGCAGAAAGCCGTAGCGCGGCTATTCTATCATACAACACACAGTTTTTTCAACCAGATTCAGGCTCAGAGGGCATTTTTCTGAACACCGGGTTTTTAATCGCACTTAGGCCCTCGTTTTTCATAGAACAGCGCCCCTTCACTAATTGACAACTATTGGTTTAGGCTTTATGATGTATTATGTTATCCTCTCCGCCCGCCCGCAAGGGCGCGAAAAGGGGCTAAATATTGACCCTCCCCCGGAGAACTTATACCAGAGTTGCGAGTATACCAATAAATCCGGCATAATTTGAATCCCCAGTCTGCTATTATTTTTGGGGGTCAGTTGAAAGGACACTGCATGGACACGGTTTTGTTTGATTTGGACGGCACCCTTCTCCCCCTTATAAACAGTATGTTTATTGAGGCCTATTTCGAGGTCTTGATTAAGAGGTTTTCTCCTCTCTGCCGCAGCCCAAAGGCCTTGATAGGGGCCGTCTGGCAGGGCACCGGGGCAATGATGAAAAACGTGGGCCCGCAGCTAAATCGCGAGGTCTTTTGGGATGCCTTCTCCTGCGCACTCGGCGCCGATATGCGCCCCTATGAAGGCGAGTTTGAAGATTTCTATACTAATGAGTTTGAAGCTGTACGCTCTGTAACCTCTCCCGAGCCGCTTGCAAACGAGTGCATCAAGGAGCTAAAGCGCCGGGGCTACACCCTTGTTCTGGCAACCAACCCCATATTCCCCGCCGTCGGCACTGACGCTCGCATAACGTGGGCCGGTCTGGACAAGAGCGATTTTGAGCTGATAACGACATATGAAAACTCATACGCCTGCAAGCCGAATCCCAAATACTTTGCAGATATACTGGAGCAAATCGGAAAGACGCCCCAGGACTGCCTCATGGTCGGAAACGACGTCAAGGAGGACGGGGCGGCGGCAAAGCTGGGCATTCCCGTCCTCCTCCTCGGCGACTGTATCATCGAGAGCGATGAGAGCGGGGCCGAGCGCTTTAAGCGCCTTAGCTTCCAGGAGTTTATGGGATTCATAGAATCCCTGCCCATACTAAACTGAAACGGAGATATCAGATATGAAATTTAAAATGGTACATGAAAACTACAATGTTCAAAACCTTGAGCGTTCCCTGGAGTTTTATGAAAAGGCGCTCGGCCTGACCGAAAAAAGGCGTCACGTCGCGCCTGACGGCTCCTTTACGATTGTTTTTATAGGCAATGATGCCTCGGACTTTGAGCTGGAGCTGACCGAGCTTCGCGACCACAGTCATCCGTATGACCTGGGGGAATGTGAGTTTCACCTCGCCCTGCGCGCCGACGATTTTGAGGCCGCCAAGAAGCTGCACACCGAGATGGGCTGCATTTGCTTTGAGAATCCCACCATGGGCATATACTTCATTGAGGACCCGGACGGTTATTGGCTGGAAATCCTGCCTCCGGAAGGCAGAGAATAGGCTTTAACCACAAATCAGGTGATTTTTCTGCATATCGCGAGTTATAAAAAATACCGATTCCACCAGATAATAATTATTAAAAGGGTATTGCTATTCTTGCTGCTCTGTGTTACAATGGTTTTGTATTCGACATGATCTCTGTGAACTCACATATCTCTGTAAGTTGTTGTTCGTTAGATGATTTACATGAGAAATGTGGGTTTTTTGTTTGTGTGGATACGAATTTTTGATGGAGGTACCAGAATGCAAAAAGGTACAGTAAAATGGTTTAACTCAGAAAAAGGCTTTGGCTTCATTGCCAACGACGACGGCGGCGACGATGTGTTCGTTCATTTTTCCGCAATTAACTCTGAGGGCTACAAATCCCTTACCGAGGGACAGAAGGTCACTTTTGAGACCGAGACTGATCCTAAAAACAGCAACAAGCTGCGCGCCGTGAACGTCAACATCGCTTAGTATTGGCGTTAAAAACACTTTTAATTTTCGTGCTGTAAAATATGTAAACTGAAGGACTATCCAAAAGGCCAGACCGAAGTGCCATTTTTACTTCGTATATTAATACCGTGTTTTACACAGAGTAGATTTATTCCGCTCTGTGTTTTTTTGTCCATTCCTGCTCGCACAAGCCTGAGTTCTCTGTTGAAATTTGATTAACCCCCGGGTTTTATGCATATTTTTCTGAATATTTTGCCTTTCCCGGGTTAATAATAGCCTTTGAACAAAGGCGAAAAGGAGGGTAGTTAGATGGATAACAACTGTAAAAATGATAACCAGAATCAGAACAATAGGCAGAATAATCAGAATAATCAGAATAACAGGAAAAATAATCAGAATAATCAGAATAATCAGAACAACAAGAGAAATAATCAGAATAATCAAAACAGCAGATAAAGTTTTAACAGTAATTGAAGAATACAAAGGATAGCCGTTTTACATCACTCGTAAATCGGCTATCCTTTAGGTTTTTATTGGTGTACGGCAAATTGTGTGAGGCTCTCCTTGACCACTTGCTCAGGCTCCCCTATAATTATGTTATAGTATCTGGCAAAAGGGATAAAGTCCACGTCTTGGAAGAGGAATATCCGGAGAAGTGTCACAGCAGATTCCGAGTCCTGCCGGCGAGGTGGAGAAAGGAAAGATTTTTATTAAGACTCAAAATTCGTTAGAGGGGCAGAGCCATGCCGTGGCCTCTAAAACCTGCTGTATCTTTGGGGCAGGAGAGTACGGGAACTTAGGCCCCGTCAACACGGACAATTGCCTTATCATAGCCGCCGATGGCGGCTATGAGGAACTGAGTAAGCGCGGCATCGCTCCCGATTTGCTGGTAGGCGACTTTGATTCGCTCAGCTCGGTTCCGCGCGGAGTGGAGATTATAAGGCATCCGCCGATGAAGGACGAAACCGATATGTTCCTTGCCGCCGGGGAGGGAATCAGGCGCGGATGCAAGCGCTTTAAAATATACGGCGGCTTGGGCGGCAGACTCGACCACACCATAGCCAACATCCATCTGCTCACCTGGCTTGCTAACCGCGGCGCCCTTGGATATCTTATGGGCGAGGGCGTTACCCTGACTGTGATACGAGAGGCTGCTCTGCGCTTTGAGGCCGGCTACACGGGGCTTGTTTCCGTCTTTTGTGCGGGGGCCCAAGCGAAGGGGGTCACCCTTACAGGGCTCAAATATCCTCTGCAAAACGCGCAGGTGGAGTGCGACTTCCCCATAGGGGTCAGCAACGAATTTACCGGAAAAGAAGCCCTCATAAGCGTAAAGGAGGGAGCGCTGCTTGTTTCCTGGATTGGAAACTGCGGAAAACCGCTGCCCGAGATATGCCTTTAACAACGGTCTGTGCGCATCCCCTTATAGGTCAGGCGGCACAGCCAACGGTCATGCCTTACAAACAAACGGACCCTCTTGCTTTCAGCAGAAGGGTCCGTAGCTTTTTATTCTACCGGGCAGGCGCAGGGGTCCGGATTGTTAGATTGCTCTACAACTGTCTCCCTCAGATTGTTCACGCCCGGCTTAATGCAGTGACATGCAACAAAATGTCCGGGACTGATTTCAACCAGAGGAGGCGTGCTGGACCTGCATTCCGCCTGAACATAGTTGCAGCGTTTGGCGAAACGGCACTCATCCGGGGGATCAATGGGAGAGGCGACTTCGCCGCGCAGCTTGATGTGGTCAGGGTTGCCGCCCACCTTAGGAACCAGAATCGCACTCAGAAGCGCCTGGGTATAGGGATGGGTGGGGTTTTCAAAGAGCTCCTCAGCAGGGGCCTTCTCAACCACCTGGCCAAGGTACATGACCAGAATGTCATCAGCAAAGTAGTTGATGACGGACAGGTCATGGGTGATAAAGAGGTAGGTCAGACCCATCTCTCGCTGCAGCTTGCGCAGCAGGTTCAGTATCTGTGCCTGGATGGAAACGTCCAGAGCTGAAACAGGCTCGTC